>WGBU01000027.1 GCA_015494155.1 Deltaproteobacteria bacterium
AGGTCTTCATAAAAGGATGAGACATCGAATATGACATCTAGATCTGGCCGAAGACCCGATTCAAATGAGAAGATCTTGAGAAGGGCAAAGAGCACGCTATCCACAGTACGCACTTGAAAGTCTGAGTAGTTCTCCAATATCGTCTCAATCCACCCTTGGGCTTCACCTCTACTAAGACCTGTCTCACCCACCAGTTTTTTATGCCCCTCCCCCTCAAGGGCTATGGCCTTAAGGTGGCGGAGTATCCTTTCGCGCATCTCCTGAGAGGCCTTATTTGTAAAGGTGATGGCCAGTATGGAACGTAGGGCATCTGGATGTGGTGCCTTCCACCTATTTAAGAGCCTCATATAGCGAATGCTAAGGGCATACGTCTTTCCTGCGCCTGCAGAGGCCTTTATCCGAACTATCTCTGGGGCTGAAGGACTATTAATATGAGTAGCAGGTGACATAGACACTTTTGCCTGGAGCATAAAACCATCTGACCATGTGTCAAGATTTGGAGCAAATGATCTCAATTATAAAATCATATTTTTTTCATTTAAATATTTAAGTTTTGAACCCCAAAAAATTTCTTACTTATTTTAAGCTAATAATTTTATATTGACATAAACAAGGCCTCTATGCTGTAATCTTTTTAGGGCCCTTCAACCATACAATCTCATCCAGATCCAAAGACCAAAACTTGCATTCCATTATGAAGGGAGGTGATAGAGATGACCTAAGAAGACGAACCCATCAACCGTCTTTAAATACACACCTTTAAAAAGGAGGTTCGCCGTATGAAAAGGCTTTTTATTGTCACTCTTTTGGTCACAATACTCACAAGTCTTGTCCAGACTAATGCACTTGCGCTAGAGGCAAAGATGTTTGCCATAACCACATGGACCAGCACCTGTTCAGGGGGAACGCGCTCTGCATGGGACGACATGTGCAAGGCGTGGTATGATGAGATTACAGACTGTGGTTTTTCCCTCTTTGGATGGTGTCTCTGGGGTCATTGTGACGAGTGCTATTCCAGGGATGGCTCCATGGTAAATGGCTCTATCTCCCCTGCCCTCTTTGCAGACGACACCCTGGTCTCTTGGGGGCTCGACAAATACTATCTGGATGAGGCAGACGCCGCCATAATCTGCCTTCACGGCGGAGACAGCAGTGGAAAATGGGTGGGGCTCACACGGTATAAGAGCGGAAGTAATGGCGATTGCTATATTAAGGCCATAGATGAGATGACTGTCGGGGATTATGACCTTGAATTTCTTCACCTTTCATCTTGTCACAGCATGGACGACAATATGATATCGAGCGCCTGGCAATATTTCTCTCGTTCTGGTTCAAGCCGCATCCTACACCAAGTCGATGGTTTCCATGGGTGCATGTGGATAGGATCGTCATTCATAAGCGACTACGAGGACTTTGCTGACGATGCCTTTAGCATGAATATCGGACTGGCGTGGATGGAAAACATGTATAGAGAAAATATTAAAGGACAATATACCCAGTGTCCCGTGGCCTATGCAGTGGGGAAAAATGCAGAGGATTGCTTTGACAGGCTCTTTAATGAAAGATATGACAATGTCTACTCAGATCCCACATCTATTGGATATTATTGTTATTACTACTATCCAAATTGTGATCCAGCCTGTGAAAGCGCCTTTGGGTATGACACCAGTAATTAGTCTCTTAAAAATTTTAAGGATTTTTCACAATGAAAAAGGGAGTAAAGGCCATGAAAAGATATATTTTTCTCACTGTATGTGTTTTAGCCCTATCCATTCCTCTTAAAGGATTTTCACAAGAACTCGTCCTAGATATGCCATCACTCGCATTATCACCAGACGATCTCCTACAACTTGCCCCGTTGGGTCAACTGGAGACAAACGACACCACGGCCCAGTGTCAGGAGCTCCTTGGACTTATAAGAAAGAGTATGCCAGAGGGGATTGGAAACGAAGGTTACCTATATCGACTCTTAGAAGTCAAGGGAGAGAGCTGGGTTTCCGGCTTTAGGGGTGGTGAACTCCTCGATCTACTGGGAGAAAAGGGAAAACTTGATGGACAGATCTTTGACAACAAGGTGGGGGTCTTTGAGAGCGAGAGTTCAATATTCAAGATCAACCTGAGCAAAGGGGAGCTAAGATATATCAATTCCTCTAGAAGGTTCAATTTCGAGAATAGGGAATCGAGGGCCCTTGGAAGAGAGGGGTTACCTATTGTGGAAAACCTCATAAGATACCTAGGAGTACCTGAAAGTGAGCTTGGTGATATCATAACAAAAGTGCTCAAGGGTATGGCAGCACCAATAGATCAAAAACTCACCACCACTGCACCCACCCAGGCACAGGCAGTAGACATGGAATTGGAGACCACCTTTTTTATAAGTCGCATGTATAACGATGTGCCTGTCTTTAATTCGTTCCTCATAGTTGGCCTCTCAAACAAGGGTGAAATCTCGCGTTTCAGGTTGAAGTGGCCCCAACTCACCCTAAATCCAGAATTGGAGAAGGCCACACCCATAAGTGAGGAAGATCTCATTAATACCGTCTATGAGACCGTCTTAAACCACATAGGCTGCCAAGATCCAGAGACCTTTAAGATGAAAATTGCATACGTGCCATCTCGATATGACACTCAAGACGAAGACAGCTCCAAAGAAGAGGTGCACCCAACGGTCTTTTCACCAAAGCTCGTGGTATTTGTAAGACCAGAGGACACATCTCAGGCTGGTGAAGTATTGGAGTTCGATCTATTTAAGACCGCTCAATAATCCCTAATTATGCACTTTAAAAAAGGATAAAATCAATCGACAACTCCTGCAAAAAAACAAAAAAAGAGGTGGCTCACACGACCGATCGAGCCACCTCTTTTTTATTCTCTTCTAAGACGACCTACTAGGGGAGATTAAATGTAGTAGTCCACAAGTAGTAGCTGGTCAGGTCCCCAGCAGGGGTCACAAGTGTATAGAGTACATAGGTGCCTGCTGGGAGATTGCTCACTGGTATCTCCCCGTAGAAGCTCTGGTATATGGGATCTACCTGGTTTTTGGCCCATGCCTTTAGCCCACTGCTTGACAATGGAACAATGGTGTAGCCAAAGGGTGTCTGTGGAATAAAGAGGTATATCTCAAAGGGATTCACTGCCATAGCCTGGAGCCCCAGATATATATCCACAGGGCCACTAAAGGGCGGGAGCCCCACCTTTAGTGCCAGAGTACCACCACTTATGTTGCCCACAGCAAAGGGCTTACATCCACTAGGAGTTATATCTAGTTCAGGCTCTGCCACTGGAGAGTAAGAATAGGTATGAATACCCACTGGCGGGTCGAGCGCCGCCTGGATGGGGATGCCCAATGCGGCAAATCTTGCCTCAACCGTGGTATTTGCACTTATGGTCAAGGTACAGTTGCCTACCCCTGAACACGCCCCATCCCATTCCATAAAGGAACTCGTATAGGTTGGGCCATTTATAGGGATTGCCTTGAGGGTTATGGTAGAACCTGTTGGCACGTCAAAGGCACATGTAGCGGGCTGTGTCATATTGGAACCGTCACACACGTACTTGCCGTCTGTAGAAGTCACCCTCCCAGACCCACTAATGGAGATCTTGAGCTTGTTTAGACCCTGAGAGGTAAGGGAGATAAAGGGCGATTCAACACTCTTTTCACATATCCTATCCTCCAGTACTACCTTCAACGCCGTGGGCTGGGCCGCTGAATGATTCACTGCCACCCCTATCTCTTCCAGGTCCTCAGGGCCCCCAACAGAACAGATTTCTCTCAATTTCTCACCGTTTTCATCGTATATCTCTACGATGGTACGTGACCCTTCACCCAGGAAGCACATGGGGAGGTTAGAAGATGTGACAAAGAGGTTTTCAGGATAGTCGGCCCAATTAGTTATGGAGAGATTGTATTTTGTATACTCCTGACCAAAAGACGAGAGCTCCTCTGTACCCATAAATTCCACCTCTGGCACTGGCAGGTCTGGACAAGTATCTTCAAGATTGATGTCTACCAGGTTTGACTCATAGTATGCGTCACACAGCCTGTCGTGGAGCCTTATCTTCACCTGGGCAGGTGGGTCTTCACCCTTCCTTTTGGCAAACCATATCTGAGTCAGTCCATCATTACTCCCCAGGGCACAGAAGCCATAGAGTC
>WGBU01000028.1 GCA_015494155.1 Deltaproteobacteria bacterium
GGGGAAGACCTTCGTCCTTTAAGCGCTTAATCTCCGCATTTAGAAACACCCCCACGGGCGTGGGGAAGACGCTAGATCAGTTAATTGAAAAGCATGGTTTAAAGTAACACCCCCACGGGCGTGGGGAAGACGCATTCTCAAACTGCTGTTGAACACTCTCGGCGGAAACACCCCCACGGGCGTGGGGAAGACAGTAAAAAAACTTAAACCATGCCTTTCGATAAGGAAACACCCCCACGGGCGTGGGGAAGACGTAGCCCCGCCACACCCGCAGTTAGTCATGCTAGAAACACCCCCACGGGCGTGGGGAAGACTTTAACCGTAATCATATGCTATCCTCCTTAATAGAAACACCCCCACGGGCGTGGGGAAGACGTCTCTACACGACTACCACGTTTGGTACTTATAGAAACACCCCCACGGGCGTGGGGAAGACACCACAATAAACGTCACAAGGGCCGTGATGATAGAAACACCCCCACGGGCGTGGGGAAGACACCAACATATTGTCAAAGAACTATGTTCAACACCATACATATTGTATAAAGTATCTAGTCGCTCTTTTACACCATTTTTTCTATGACCAATTGGAGACCAGAAACAGTCGTAAGATCCCTTGAAGCAGCGCCTATACGGCGGATCTCATATCCTGGAGGTTTTGGAATTGATCTAAAAATTATAATCCCCGATTCATAAGGACAGTGATCATAAAGATAGTCTATGACTGTCGAGGCTACAGAATCCTTTATACCAGATACAAAGACATTTGCCCTTGGTTCAACAAACCACAGTTTCATCCTCCCCCTAACTGCAGGTGGAAGATCATTGGCTATTACAACCACCATTGCCTTTTCTCCTTTTACCACCAAGCAAATATTCTATGTCATTGGCGGCTCGTCCCATTAAATCCATCTCGATGACCCTTTCTCTAAATGCGTTGGAAACTGTCATCTTTTCATATACTCCAGCCATTTCGCGTGTGAGTTTAAATGCTAAATCTATGCAAAGATATTCTTTATAAAGATCGGCGAGGTCATAGATAAATGGTAGAGGGCTTCCAGAGTGAATAAAACCTATATGTGGCGAATATCCCATGCTGTGGACCACGGAGCATAAAATGCCATAAAGGGCGGTATTACATGCGGTCAGGACCTTATTTGTAACATCACTGAGCTCAAATTTTCCAGGGGTGAAACGTCTCCCCTTCCATCCAACCCCATACTCTTCTGCCTTCTCCTGATAGAGTGCCCGCACCCTGTTTCCCTCCATGCCCATCATCTCCTTAAGCGTCTTGCCTTTTAATTCAGCATCTGGAAAACGATATGCAAACATCTTACGGGCCACTTTCAGTGCCTTTTCCTTGTCCATTGCCAGCCTTGCCTGTCTGATTATATTTCTCGTATTTGAAGTGGGCGTTGTGCCTGCTGCATAGAATAAGAGGCTGTCTTCGCCTACCCAGCATATAGAGCAGTTGGCTGCCGTTGCTGCCTTGACTGCCTCATGGGTAATGCTGGTGCCAGGCCCCAAAAGCAATGCATTTATGGTGGCAACGGGTATCCTAACCACATGACCTTCAGAGTCAATCCATTTTATGCTGCTATCGTCTATCTCAAGACGCCCTCTTTCAAGATAGATAAAAGGATATTTATCCCGTACCTTTGGTAGCGTCTCACGGGTAATTTTTACAAAAAGCCGCTTCTTTTCAGCCATTTACCTCCATTTCCATGGGCTGAATGGTGACTATCCGGTCACGATACTCTTTGAATTCGCCAAAACTAACAGGCACATCATTGAGTATCATTGATTCCCCATATTCATATTCCCCCTGTAAGACCTTAAAAGAAGCAGTCCTATTTTTGGAGAGGCCGATTTCATTGGCTTTATCAAAGGCTTTTTCTGGGGAATTGAATGTGCCTTGAAAGACAATCTCTGTTGGCACACAGCATTTTCTTCCAAGATAGATATCCCACACTGGATGTTTAAGCCTGTATTCCAGTTCTTCTAGCCTTTGTTCTGGGACTTGAAGGGCCACTGCAAATGCCATGTCCTGAATGTAATAGCGATATGTAAGCTTGGTGCCGCCTCCTACGGCCTTTTTCCCCTCCTGAGTCTTGGGGATCATAAGGGTCTCCCAGGGGTCTTTTTCATTATATCCACTACCTACCATTTGAAAGTCTATTAGCCTGGGCGGAATGGATGCGGCCTTCCCATTTTCCCCTTGGTGTGCAAAGGCCAGAACCTGCATGTCCAGGTCCGCGAACTCTTTAAGAAGCCTTTTTTGCGGTCCACCTGCTCCAAGGGCACAGCATATTAGACCCAACACCCCAGACTTTGTGGGGAATGAAAGGGTGTCACGTCTTCCAAAGCGTGAATCAAACCCCCACGATTGTAATGGGGCCTCCAGCCAGAGTAAGATATAAGGATTATTCATCCTTACTGACCTCCAGTACTGCACCTTTAATGTCGTCAATGAGATGGTCTATGGAATAATCGTCCTTTTCACCCCATTCGAATTCTTTAAGTTTTCCAGAAAGAGACCCAGAGAGCCTGTCTTTTTTGTCAAGAAACTCCTTGAGTGCCTTAATACTGGGTTCCAAATAACCCCCACCCTGGGATGCCTTTACAGGGGTCTCGAAGGATGCCTGGAGCCGCTGACCACGGCGGATGATGACCCTGGCAAATTCCCAAGGACATGCCCCAGACTGTGTGGCCTGTCTAGCAATTGGAACGGCAAGGTAAAGGGCCTTTGTAAATAATTCCACAGCATTAAGGAGATCATCCCCATCCAGATGGGTGGCGAGTTGACCTAGGTCAAGGCTTATGTAGCGATAATAAGTGGCCGAGTTATATTCAAGAGTGCCCATGTGAGCTGACCCTGGTTCCTCTTGAAGATCATCCATGGCAGTGAAAAAATCAATTTCATTGCTTACGGCATGGGTGGAGATGGCATGAGCAAAAGAACAAGCACCTTCCACATTAAGCTCAGGTGCCTTGGCCACCATCCGGCCAAAAAGCGCGATGTCCAGGGCATCCAGCCCGTTGGTTACCACCTTTTTAAGCCGTTTTTTAAATTCCTTGTCCTTGAGTTTTGATTTGTCAAAATCGTTTTCAGCAGCATACTGGGCGATGGCCTCGGCCTCTTTGTCGCTTATGAATAGCAGGGTGTCATCGGTAAGGAAACCTGCCAGGGTCTCTGCACACTCATGGGCAGCGTCAGCTTCTGCCCCCAGTTCAATACATTTTTTCTCCACCAGTTCAGCCACTTTCTTGGTCCTGGTGCCTAATCTCACTCCCATATCATGAAGTGCCATCCTTACCGGTCTTTTCCAGCACTGAGAACTCACCCTCGCCCTGGTCACGCCTCCAACCAAAGCAGTCTTGGGAGCTCCGACATCGTCACGGTTAAGACAGGTGACAGGAAAAGACTGAAGCACATGATACTCAATCCTTAAACCCTTTAATTTTTGTTGTAACATCTTTATCCTCCTAAAGTCTATTTGACCTTAATGGCTTAGGAAAAATCAAAAATATCTTGTTGGGACTATCTGGAGCAGCCCACAGCCGAATGCCTTGCCTCTCCCGATGCCCTTTTTAAATCCCTCCTTAAATAGTTCCCGGTCCTTAACCCTCAAAATACCCCTGATCCTTGCCGTGGAAATAGTTACAGGGTTACCATTTTTTGCATTGAATCTCAAAATTTTGATGGCATCTATCTCAAGATGTGGCTCAGTAGCCTCAAAACCCCAGCTTGAAAGGCCGCGCCTTAAAAACCACTTGGCCACTTCACCCCGTCCTTTTACGGGGATAATCTTTCCTGTACGATTTTCCCTGGTGCAGGGATTGACAGTCACCTTGAAACGGTAAAATTCATGGTCCAGAAGACTCTTTGGCACACATTTAGTTCTTACCTGTCCATATCCTTCTGGCACACATGAATGGGGCCTTCGGTCAGAAAGTATCAGTATCCTCCTGGCCCTAAAGTCCCCACCTTCGTCTGAGAAGAGGATTCTCCCGGCCCCATTAGTCCCTGTGTTCTGTGCGGGATTTCGTATATCATCAAACAGGTTGTAAACTACCCTGTGAATTGAATAAGGATCTGTGATCCTCAAGGCCTTTATTGCTGCTCTATCAAGTTCAAGTAGGCTTAAATAAAGCCCTTCAATCCCGTTATTGTCCATTTTGCCCTCCTACGCCTGGAGTGTAACTATAGAATTTCATGGCCCATTTTGCCTTTATATCTTTCTTTCTCCAGTTGAAATAGATGAGATCACGTAGAAGCTCTGCATAATCCATATGGAGAGTGCCTCTATTGGCAATAAGTGAGAGGACCGGCCTTATTACCCGGCAAAGTTCCACAGTGTCTTGACACGCAAGAAGCCGTCTCATGCGAGCCGCTGCTGGAGGGCTTTCCCGTCCTTGTTGATAGCATGAGGCCAATGCCGCCCCCAACGGGTAACGCCCATTTTCCTCTAACTTGGCCTTGGCAATGCCAGCCCCCACCACTGAATAAGGAAGGCGTTCATTTGGCCTCTCAAGGTCGATTCCAAAGGATGCCAGTATCTCCCAGCTCTGGTATTCCGTGGCCGGATTATCCGCCCTCCTCAGGCGTGCAGCATATCCTTTGTCTTCCCTGCATCTCTTTATCACGGTCTGGACAAAGGCATCTGCCTTGTCTCTACGTGGATCGTCCCTTGAGCACTTTTCCTTGGTGACCTCTTTGTCCGTGATGATTTTTCCCTCATTCATGGTCTCTCTCCTTTAAAGAATTTTCCAAGCCCTGGCCTGCATTGCGCCCATGCCTCCATCTGGCGTGCAGTTTCATTAGGACAGAAACGGTTGTAAATCTCATTGACCCTATGGGCAAAACGCCTGCGAAGGCTCTGAAGTAGTTCTTTTGACTCTTCGCGGGCAGCGCAGGCATCCACCAGTTCCTGAAAATCATGCTCACAAAGCTCCCAGAAAAGTCCGACTCCCTGGGCTGCCTTGGCCTTTCCATCAGACTTCATTGAAAAAAAATAGGCATTTATACATGCATAAAGGAGCTTTGCCATATCTTCCATGTTTTTCATCTCTGTTTGAAGGTTATTGAACCAAATCTCATTAACCATATGAGATGAAAGCCATACTTCTGATTCTACAAAGTCATCCTTGCCTGAAACATACTGCTCTCCTGCGTTACTGCTCACCTTAAGGCCACCTGTCCAAATCCCAAAGCTGTCCACATGCCTAATAGCCCTTGGGACACACACCCTGAGTTGAAAACAGTCAATGTCCCCGCCCCCTTGCCTTATGAAACTTAGGAGTGAGGGGAGTTGACGCCACGGTCTTTTCTCCGGGTCTGTCCACAGTGCCTTTATCCTTTTACCCTTAACATTCACTGCAATAGAGGGATCATAGACACCATCTGCATAATTCATGTATTGAAGCCCTTCTGAATAATGAAGTCCAGTTGGCCTTAAGAGACAGAACCGACTCAAGGGCACAAGCCTTCCAATAAGAGAGGTCTTGAGTCCTTCTGCTACCTCGCACACTTCTCCTTTGGGCATGTTTTCCCAGGGTGGAACCCCTATGCCAGATTCAAATACCCCCCAGTTTTCCACCTCTTCTTGTGTAAGCATATTGAGCCAGACAGTGGTCAAGATGTCTTTACCAAGCAAGAAGCTGTGCAGTAGGCCGCGGAATGCCAGGGCAGGACCAGGTTTGGCGCTCTTTTTCTTCCCTGAATAGCCTGGTGTAAGGATGACGGAATTGTCCACCTTCTTGCCTGAAAATGCAAAACCCATGAGGGATACCAGTAAAAGTGCCCGCTCTCTGTCATCAAGATGCCGTTCCTTATGCCATTGTGTGAGGATAGTGGTGTTTCCTGTTGCAATTTCAGGAAGCATCGCCCCATAACTCTGCACCTCGGCCTTCTCAACGGCTGGCATTTGCAAAAAAGGCCTTTCGCCATACAAAAAGAACCTGTCATGCCATTTTTTAAGATATGCCAGGCACTTTCTGCCCATTTCCTCTGGCCCCAACGTCACCCAGCTTTCTTCGTTGGCCAAAGGTGCTGCCCTCATGGCGATAGCCTGAAGGAGCTTTAAAACCGCAATCTTCTGGACTGGATTCCCTCCAATGGCCTTGTATTCGCGGTTTTCAAATATCTCCTTGAGCCCTTTTCGCCCTGAATCCACCACTGGAATCCATGGATGATCAATGAGGTTAAAAGAATGTGTCTCTTTCATGGTGTTTTCCCCTACCGTTTCTGCCGTTTTACGACCCTATAGCCTGTATCGGGCCTGTAAAAAATGTCTTTGGTGTCGTGTAGCTTTGCGCCTTGGATGCCGTGTAGCTGCCCTGTTTCATCAACAATTGCAAGCCGTAACAATGCCTCGTCCTCTTCAGGGCTTCCTATGAAAAGACAATTATGCAGCCCAAGTCTTTTTAAGAAGCTCCTTTTTAAGGGTAATGGGGCATCTTTTAGCCTTACATTTACTGTCTGTTTCATAAGGCTAACGCTGAGTCGTCTCCAGCCCTTCCTACTGAGCTTTGACTTATGGAGTGGAAGCTCTATAAACTTTTCGTTTAAAAGTGTCACTTCAGTAATATCTTTTTCAGCATTCAGCCGTATATCTCTAAGGAGCAATACGTCGCATCCTGGCTCCTCGCCATACCTTGTCTGCGCCTTGGATTCAGGAAGCGTCATGGCATCCCTTGAGAGGGTAAATCGTGCAAGTTGCCTGAGCTCTTTTCTGCCTTTTCTAAATCTTGTGCCATTTTCAAGCTCATGGAGCCACTTTGCCATTGCTCCTTTTTCGTGGCGTTTTGTATAAGTGGCATCCAATAGAGGGCGAACGTCATCTGGGAGGGCTACCTCCTTTCGCCCACACCAGACCTCAAGGCTACGACATAGTACATACGGGGCATAAACCAAAGCTGTTGGACCAAATGCCTTTAATGGGTCTTCGATTGCTGTTTCATAAGGCGGGGTGATGACCCATGCCTCAGGCACCGAATTTGACGGCCTAGGTGTGTTTGTATGACGCCACAGCCTCCCAAGACGTTGAAAAAGCATATCTGTTGGGCAAAATGCGGTTATGAGGAGGTCGGCGTCTATATCAAGGGATTGTTCAAGTACCTGTGTACCAATGAGTACCCGTCCCCTTGAGCTCCGTTCATTGATTCCGCTTTTTCCATATAATGAGACCCATTTTTCTTCGTTGTGCTTTCTATCTTCCAGGGTAAAACGAGAGTGAAGCAGCCCGCACTCCACGCCTATTTGTTTACACCTGGCGGCAAAATCGTAATAGATGGTCTGGGCCTCTGGGACTGTATTCTCTATCCATAGCACCTGGAAGCCCCTTTGGGCACGCTCGATTGCCATTTCAAGGAGTTCTTTCCTTTCCATCCTGAAGGTAAGAGAGATTTTGCGCTCTAATTCCTGGGGCGAGATTATAGGATATTCTTTACATTCACCAGGGATGCTTGACGAACTCACCAGTGGAAAGGCATTAGATTCTATTTCTGTCCCTATCACTTCGGCCCTTCGCTCACGGGTCAAAGTAGCGCTCAGTATAAATACAGTGCACCCAAGGTTTCTTAGAAGTGGTATAAGTGCATCGATAATAGCCCCTGTGTATGCATCATAAGAATGAACTTCATCAAGTATCACCACCTTCCCTGAAAGTCCAAATGCCCTTACAAAACCATGCTTTACATTCATCACGGCCATCAATGCCTGATCCAGAGTACCCACTCCAAAGGGGGCCAAAAGGCCCCGTTTTCGTGTGTCAAACCATGAGCCACCAGGTTCTCCCTCAAGTCCCAATTCTGTTAGTTCGAGCCACGAGAGCCCGTGGAGCAGAAGCGCCCTTTGAATTGGAGTTTGGTGCTTTTCCATTATTCTCTGGATAAAACTGTTGAAGCGGTCGTAAATCTTGTTGGATGTTAACCTTGTAGGGAGTGCGAAGTAGATCCCCCGTGCCTTCCCATCTTCTAAAAGCCTGTAAGCTGCATAAAGCGCAGCCTCAGTTTTACCGGTCCCCATTGGGGCCTCAAGTACATGCACCCCTGAAGACGTGGCAACATCTATAAATTTCTGTTGCACCTCATATGGGCTAAGCCCCTTTCCAGATGAATCCTTAAAAATATCTTCAAAATTCAGCCCAGTTATTACTCTAGGGTTAATGAATCCTGCCTTGTCTATGGCATGTTCAGCAAGGGCACCGATATCATTTATAGAAAAATTAGAGGCCAATACGTCAAAATCCTCACCAGAGCCTATCCAGTCGGCAACTGTTGTGAGGCCAGCCAGAAATCTAGCCGTTTCAGGAGAATCAATATCTGGCCATTCTTCTATCCCAAATGCCTCTTTCAAGCGTTTTACTGTCTTTATGCGCTCTTTCTGCCATAAAGGCCCGCCAAGCACTTCAGCATCTGCACTCAGTTGTACAGGTGCAGGAGTATAGCCATGATGTTGTCCAGCAATATACGGAACATAACGGGGGCAATTTATGGCCTCTAAGGAGATTTGGCTTACGCCATAGTGATAACCCCAGTTTTTTTCCATACTGGGATCGACCAATTCAAGTATTCTGGGTAATTTTTGTGATACGGCGTCAGGTCTTGACAAGGCTTTAATTATTTTTGTTTGGAAGGCGGGATTTATTTTTCCAATGTCATGTAAAGAAGCAATAAAGCCACACTGTTTAGGGGTAAGCTTGATAGGAATATAAGGGAGAAGTCTTTTTGAAAGTTTTAAGGCCACCATTCCCACGATATAGCAGTGTTGAAACACTGTAAGGCCAGGAACAATGTCACCTGAGTCGGTACGCGAAGTCTTTGCATAGAGTGTTTGGGGAATTTCGAAAATATTTTCCCCTTTGGTGTGCTGGTCTTTGCGAGAAGTTCGCGGTCTAAGCATGTGAATCCTGTCTCTTCCTTATTCCATTTTTTTTACTAAACCTCAAAGAAACTCAAATCATGCCCAGGGACGGGAGGCATCCCTGGGGCCCCCAGGCAGTGGCGAGCCGGCCTCCCCGGCATACCTGGCGGCACGGACCTTTGGTTTCTTAAAGGCTGGGCCTGGGCTTTATTGTGGGTGTCTCACCTGGAACAGCTGCAGAAGTAATATGTGCCAGCCACCTCCACCTCCATGAGGGCTAACTTACTTTATTTTTATCAGAAACAAGACCAAAAAGTCAAATTTAAAACCCAAGGCCTTTAAACTCCACATACACCCTCTCGTTGTCATCCCTGTAGTCAGCGAGGACACCACATATCTTGCCAGAAAAGACCGTCCCTTCGTCCATGACCCCGGCAAGGTACGAGGCAATGGTACTCCGTACATAGCCCAACTTCTCGCCATTTTCATATACGATGGCAATAGCATTTGGATCATTTTTGTTAAAGGATTCACGAAGGGCTGTTGCCTGTCTTCCCACTTGAATGGTGAGTTCCTCTGCACCCTCTTTTATTTTGGCGAATCTTTCGTATCTAAAGCCAAAACCCACCACCCTTGTATATATGGTCTTCTGCTCAGAGAACCACCGCCTTGCCACCCTTTCAATGTCATCTGGGAATGGGCTTATAAGCCCCCTTATGTTTCGACTTGCCAGGGTCTCAGGGGAAAATGCCCCCAGTCCATATTCAAAGAAGATGCCTTTGGCTACCTCGTCCCCCAAGATAGCCCTCATAAGTGCCAAATAGCACGGGTTCTCTGGAATAGTATGGTCTATCCATGCCCCTGCCTTGTAGTAGATGCCAGATGCGGCGAAGGTATAAATCTTTGCAGCCTGGACCAGGAACTGAAGGTTTTGCGACCTGAGCTGATTTCTCTTGGAGCCTTGCAGTGCTTTAACGGTGAGCCTTGCCCAAGAATTAATCTCTTCATAATTGAAGGAGAGAGTACCTTCCTCCACTGGCCCTGGGGATTCAATGTTATCGACGCCCTTGATATCTATAAGGTCTAGGGCCCCTGAAAGGGTCTCCCTAAAGGTGAATGTCGTTTTTGGGGTGATGAGTTCATACTCCATGATAACCTCCACCTCTTTGCGATTTATAACACTCTACCCCAGGCCCCCTGTCATATAATGACAAGGTCGGAATTTTTTTTAAAAAATCTCAAAAGGTGTTGAATTGATCGCCGATCCTGATTTGATACTATAGGCTGGAGGTGATGAGTCGAACATTTCCAAAGATATTCATGGGAAGAGATGAAAAATTGTGATAGCCTACTCTTATTAGAAAGATTAGGCAGAAATGGGACTTATAAAGTGGGCAAAAATTTAAAAAACTACCCTAATAGTGAAAGAGGCGTGCCATGAGCCAGATGGAGAGGCTTTATTTTTTCCATCAGCGGGTAAAGGACAGGATGTTTCCCAATACCCGCACTATTATGGAAAGGTTTGAGGTGAGCGAGTCTACTGCAAGGCGTGACATCGATTACCTCAGGGACTTTTTGCTCGCCCCCCTGGAATACGACAGGCAGAAGAATGGGTGGTATTATTCTGAAGACGGCTTCAAGCTCCCCTTTGAAGAGACCCACGATGTGATCATGTTCTTAGGCATACTCCAAAAGATGGCTAAAGAGGCCGGGCTATCGGGGCTTCCCGAGGTAAAGCGGCTCGAGGACAAGCTCATGCAAATAATGCCGGACTACAGTCGGGCAACCCTCAGGGCCATAAGGTTTGAACACATAGAGGCATCCAGGGTCCCCGCAGAAAGGCTCAAGACCATATTGAGGGCAATGGAGGCAAAGGGGGTCATTGCCTTTGAATACCACACACCTAGGGGAGAAGTCACCAGCAGAAAGGTGGTGCCTTTGAGGCTCATCAATTACCAGTGGCGCTGGTATGTCTATGGTTATTGTCTTCTTAGAAGGGCCATGAGGATGTTTCACCTTCCAAGGATGTCTGAATTGAGCCTTTTGAAGGAAAAAAGCGAGATCGAGATACCCAGTGAAGACGGACTGGAAAGGCTACTAGATGCCTCTTTTGGAATATTCAAGGGAAGACCTGGTGCCATAGCCAGAATCAAATTTTTCGACGATGCCGCATTCATTGTTTCAGAGCAGACCTGGCACCAGGAGCAAACAGTGGAATGGCTAAACAGGAGAGAACTCTTATTGACCATTCCCATCACCAGGATAGATGAAATCGCTATGAAGGTGCTCCAATATGGCAAAAGGGCTGTGGTGCTTGAGCCGCCCGAACTAAGTTCTTACATCAGGGATGAAGCTGCCAAGATCGTTCAAAATTATGTATAGGCCCAGGCCCATTCCCCGGTGGAAAATGGAGCCTGTAATCACATCCCGTGTTGACACTCTTCCACTGCCCGCTGGATTTCAGCCTCTAGCTCTGGGGGTAGACCCTCTATCTTCACATCGAGGAATCCCCTGACGATAGTGGCCACTGCCTCATCTTCTGAAAGTCCCCTTGCCATCAGGTATTCGATTTCTTCTTGGGCGATCTTGCCCACGGCAGCCTCATGGCTCATATCCACATCGTCTAGGTGCGCCTCCAATTCAGGGATCGCATGGATCACACCCCTTTCAGACAGGATCATGCCCTGACACTCGAGGTGTGCCTTGGCACCCCTTGCCTTTCCCACAAGGTGGCCTCTTGCGATGATAGTGCCACCGTTAGAGACTGTGCGCGAGATGATCTCGGCCCGGGTATTGGGGGCGTCGAGAATCACCTTGGAACCAAGATCGAGCTGCGCTCCCTCTGGGGCCACTACAACGGAGTTAAACCTTGCAAGGGCGCCTTTACCCTTGAGTGTTGCAGTGGGGTAGGTCTGGATACTCTTTACGCCCTTGAGTGAAATGTAGTTTGACATGAATACGCCGCCTTCTTCCACCTCTATCCCAGTACGCGGCCTCACATACACATTCTCACCCCAGTTGTGCACCATGGTAAATATGAGTTTGGCCCCTTTTTTTACATAAAATTCACTGATCCCGATGTGAAGGCCCGATGTGAGGTGTGGGTGTGTGGCACACCCTGTGATCACGTGCAGTTCAGAGTCCTCTTCAGCAATGATAACATTGTGGACCCTCTGGGCCACCTTATCGTTTCTTATGTAAAGACAGGTCTGGAGGGGATACACAACCTTCTCCCCTGCCTTGGCACGAATGAAATAGCCATTGTCCAGGTGACGTCCAGTCTCTTCTGTAAAGGGGTCCTTTTCCTTGGGGACCAGTTTCCACCAATACTCTTCTAGCCAGTCATATTTTTTTAGGGCATCTGTCACAGGAAGGAGCTCTATGCCAGGGATATTGCAGTCGCACTGGACCACACTACAGTTAGTCTGGATAAAACTCCCTGTGCGTCCGCTTTCGTCTGGTTGAATGCCAGTCTCCTTTAGCTTCCTGATCTCCTCTTCGTCGAGCTCATCTAGGCTCTTGACAGACTCCACCTCTGATGCAGGTATAAATTGCTCCAAGAGCTCCTTTTCGTTCAAAGCCATGACGCCTCCTTTAGACCGTACATTGCATACACTTTATGCACTCTTGATACCCATACTTTTGGATGCCCTGAAAGATCTCCACTGGGTTGCCCTCGCAATATATTTGACCATTCAGCATCACGTGTCCCTTGTCTGCTGTGACATAGTTGAGGATAAAACCTGTGTGGGTGATGATTAGTCCCGATTTCTCCCTGCCCCTGTGGATGTCCTTTTGAAGGAGCTTTCTGATCATGTCTCCGATTACATTGAGATTCTCCATGTCCACACCAGACTCTGGCTCATCCAACAGGGTGAGGTCTGGATTTTGGGTGAGGAGTTGGAGGAGTTCTGACTTCTTGATCTCACCGCCTGAGAAACCCAGGTTCACATCCCTTTCTAGGAAATTTTCAAATCCATAGGCAACTGCCAGCTTTCGACCAGTGCCATGGCCGTCTCCACATATTTTGAGAAGGTCCTTCAACTTGACGCCTCTCAGCGTAGGAGGCCTCTGGAAGGAGATCCCGATCCCCATCTTGGCCCGTTCATTGATGGGTAGATGGGTAATGTCCACTCCCTTAAACGTGATCTTGCCATGCTTTACCTTATAGCCAGAAAAACCCATTATGGTCATGAGCAGGGTGGTCTTGCCAGAACCATTCCTCCCAAAGAGGCAGTGGGTCTCGCCCTTGCCAATGTGAAGATTGATCCCCTTTAAGACCTCTTTACCCTGTACCTCAACCCAAAGATCCTCTATGTGAAGCATCTATTTCTCTCCTGATGTATTTATGGGGAATTAGGCCCGGGGCACGCCCGGGCAAACGGGTATTATGCTCACCCAAAACGGGTAGAGGTATTACCGCAGCCAGCACCAAGTGTGCCAAACGAGCTCGTACCACATCCGCAGCTAAAATTGGACATGAGCTTTTGCACCTCGTTGGAACCACACTTAGGGCACTTGACCTCCCGCACGTCCCTGTAGGTCATTACGAACTTCTCGAAGGTCTTCTTACAGTCATTGCATATGAATTCATATATTGGCATCTTTTATCCTCCTTTTCGGGAAAATAGGGATTTCTCTTTTTAGAAATTGAAATTAATATCAAAGTGCCTTATGTCAAGGAGCACATGTAAATATTGTTTGGAGGTCTAAAAAAATGTTCTCAGACACTAGGGATGAACTGATCGAGATCATTTCAGGCGAAGAGATCACAAAGAGGGTAAAGACACTGGCAGGGGAGATAAACCGCGACTACAAGGGGCAGGAACTCATTGCCATCGGGATCTTAAAGGGTGCATTCATCTTCTTGGCAGACCTCGTAAGGCAGCTCACCATGCCCGTCCAAATAGACTTTGTAAGGCTTGCGAGCTATGGGAGCTCCATGGAATCGTCTGGCAAGATCGCCTTTTCCAAGGATATCGAACTCGACGTTGGGGGACGCCATGTGTTGGTGGTAGAGGACATTGTGGACACTGGATACACGCTTAAATACCTGAAGGACGTCTTGGAGCTCAAGGGACCAGAATCTGTCAAGGTCTGTTGTCTAATCGACAAAAAGGAGCGCCGCAAAGTGGACATAGAGGTGGACTACGTGGGCTTTGAGGTACCAAAAGGGTTTTTGGTGGGGTATGGACTCGACTACAACGAACAGTACAGGAACCTTCCTGGGATATTTAACCTGAACCCATCCTACGAACCCAGGTCCTATATCCCATCTGAGAGGTGAGTCAGAACGTTATCCTTACCTATGATGCCACAACGATGATGGCGCTGGTCAACCTGTGAATTACCTCCGTGACCGTGCTGCCAATGATGAGATCCTTTAGTGGGGAACGACCTCGTTTACCCATGAAAATGATGTTGCTGTTCCTGCTCTGGGCCATGTCGAGGATGCGATCTGCAGGCTTCCCATACAACATCAGGGTGTCTACACGCTCTTCCGGCACACCTTGGGCCACCACCATCCCCTTTGCCTCGTCCAGGATGGCCCTGCCCTCCTCTTCTGGCACTATGCCTTGGCTTCGCCGCTCTTCATACCTTGCAGGGTCTATAACCCTCAAAAGGTCCACTTCCAGTATCTCGTCTGTAAAATATTTCAAGAAGATAAGGGCCTCTTCCAAGGCGGCCTGGCCATGGTCTGAGCCATCTAGTGGGATGAGGACCCTGGGTATGGGACACACATCGTCAGAGATTGGGGCCTCGCTCACTATATAGACAGTGGGGTGACCTGGCTGGTTGATGAGGCTTATGGTCACAGACCCCACGATGAACTCCTTCATTGCCGAAAGCCCCCGCCTTCCAATGATCACCGTGGAATAACCGCGCCCCTGGGCCACCTCCATGATCTTCTCGGCAGGGCGGCCGTCTTCGATTACATAGTCGATCTCCTGGTCCACCCCCATATCTCTCAGGTGCTTTATCTCGCGCTCGATGAATGGCCTTACCTCTTTTTCTATATGCTCCTCGCGAAGTTGCCTCATGATGTCACTTTCAATCACTTCCCTTGCCCTTACATCTGCCCGCTTCTCCAGGTGCTCTTTTAAATAAGTACCAGCAAGCACGTGGATGAGGGTGAGGCGCTTTGTACGCCCTTTCATCACCCGTGCAATACAACCTGCAAATGTCACTGCCTTCTCACTGTGTGGACTTCCATCTACCGGGAGGAGGAACTGAGTAAGTCTATTGGATTCCTGTACCATATTTTTCTCCAAGGAAAGTGGCTAATTTACATGACACGATCTTAGGGTATATTAATTTTTTAAATATCACAATACCATTTAGGCCCTACAGAGGATGCGCACGTGAAAATTGCCATTGCCCAGGTCAACAATACCATCGGCACATTCAGCGAAAACCTTGAAAAGGTCCACAGGCTCTACATGAAGGCAGCAGACCTTGGGGCAGACCTAGTGATCTTTCCAGAGCTCTGTCTGACGGGTTATCCACCACAGGACCTTTTAGAGAGGAGGGATTTTGTCGATCAGCAGGAGGCGGCCTTTAGGCGTCTTGTACAACTTACCAGCGAAGTAGGGCTAGTCATAGGCCACATATCCAAAAACCCAGCACCTGGCGAAAAGCCCCTTTTTAGCTCAGTAAGCCTCATACAGGGGGGGACTGTGGTCCACACATCACACAAGAGGCTACTTCCCACATACGACGTATTTGATGAAAGGCGCTACTTCGAGCCTGGGAGGGAGTCTCTTCCAGTGGATTTTAAGGGCCTTCGCATTGGGCTCACTGTGTGCGAGGACATCTGGACAGATCAACACATCTGTCCAGAGTGCCGTTACAATGTGGACCCTGCCCGGGAACTCTCTATGAAGGGCATAGATCTCCTTATAAACGTGAGCGCATCGCCATTTCACCTGGGAAAGCTCCAGCAGAGAAGGGGCATTGCAGCCCATATCACCAACGAGATCAAGTGCCCACTCATATATGTGAACTCTGTTGGGGGGCAAGACTGCCTCGTATTCGACGGGGCAAGCTTTGCCATGGACCCAAGTGGAGAGGTCTTTGCCCAACTCCCCTTGTTCAAGGAGGAATTGGCCACCATCGAACTCGACAAAAGGGAGGGGCCCACCTGCCAGCTCTTAGATCAAGAGGCACCCCTGGCCATTGAGGCACTCAAGCTCGCCCTAAGGGACTACATGAAGCGATCGGGCTTCAAAGACGTTGTGGTGGGATTGAGTGGTGGGATCGATTCAAGTGTCACTGCCACCATTGCAAAAGAGGCCATAGGAGGGGAGCACGTACTCGGGGTCATCATGCCATCGAGGTTCACGTCAAAAGAGAGTATTGAGGATGCAGAAGAGCTTGCAGCGAACCTGGGCATCGAGACGCTCACCATACCCATAAAAGAGGTATTCAATGCATATCTCACCACTCTATCGCCCTTTTTTGAGGGCAGGCCATGGGACGTCACAGAGGAGAACATACAGGCCCGCATAAGGGGGAACCTCCTTATGGCCATATCCAACAAGTTTGGACACCTGGTGCTCTCTACTGGGAATAAGTCTGAACTAGCAGTAGGCTATTGCACACTCTATGGCGATCTGAGCGGAGGTTTTGCACTGATCTCAGACTGTCCCAAGACGCTAGTCTATGAAATGGCAAGATATTTGAACCAGAAAAAGAGGCTCATCCCAGAGCGTGTATTGAAAAAACCGCCCAGTGCAGAACTTCGCCCAGGCCAGAAGGACCAGGACGAATTGCCACCATACGACCTTTTAGACAAGGTGCTAAGGGCCTATGTGGAGGATGGGTATACAAAGGACGAGATCGTGGCCATGGGGGTAGAGCGAGAGGTAGTAGACCAGGTAGTTGCACGTCTAATAAAGAGCGAATACAAGAGGCGCCAGGCGCCCATTGGCCCAAGGATCACAAAAAAGGCCCTCTGCTGTGGGAGGCGCTGGCCCGTGTGCCACGGATTTCGGGGTTGAGCCATGTTTGAAAAGGGGATTTACGTCTCTGACATAAGTGGGGCGCGGAGCGATGTGCAGGGTGTCTTTTTAGTAGAAGAAAAGAACATCCTCGAGACTAAAAATGGTGCCCCATACGCAGCCCTCACATTGGCAGACAAGACTGGAAGCATATCTGCCAGGATCTGGGAAGACGGTAAAAGGCTCTTTGAGGTCTTTGAAAAGGGGGACTTTGTCTGGATCAGGGGAGAGAGTACAGAGTTTAGGGGCACGATCCAGGTAAAGGTGGTAGAGGTCTCAAGGGTACACCCCAACGAGGTCGCCATCGAAGACTTCATGCCCCACACCCGATTCCCAATAGAGGCGATGTGGGATGAATTCCAAAGGCATATTCGCGAGATCAAAGACCCGGCCCTAAGGGCCCTTGTTAAGGCGATCTTTAACGACAAGCGGATTGCCACCCTCTTTAGACGCGCCCCTGCTGCAAAGAGGATGCACCATGCCTACATTGGAGGTCTCCTGGAACACACCCTGGGTGTCACAAGGCTTGCGCGGCTTGTGACAAAAAACTACACTTGGCTCAACCAAGACCTCCTATTGACCGGGGCACTGCTCCATGACATCGGAAAGATTGAAGAGTTTTCCTTTGAGGCCCCTCCCATCGACTACACAGACAAGGGGCGTCTCCTGGGCCACTTGGTCATTGGGGTAAACATCGTAGAAAGATTTGGGGCACTCATGGCACCGGAGGTGAGCGAGGAAAAGGTCAGGCTGGTCACCCACATGATTCTGAGCCACCACGGACAGCGGGAATTTGGTAGCCCAGTGCTCCCAATGACTGAAGAGGCAGTAGTGCTCCATCTCATCGACGACTTGGATGCAAAGCTCAATTTCATGCAGGCCCTCAAGGAAAAGGGCCCTGAAGACCAGTACAAATGGACCGACTACCAGGCCATCCTCGGGAGATACTTCTTCTTGCCAGGCCTAAGGATGGAAGACGACCAGGATGCTACTGAGACAGGTAGTCCCTCGTCCTCTCTAATTGAATCGGACAAGACGCAATCTGGACAAAGAGACCTTTGGAAGTAATGGACGGGCTCTCTAAACGATTTTCTACCATTCTCGAGAGCGGACGCCAATCCCATGCATACATAATTGAGGGAGGCTCGCCAGAGGCAAGAAGGGAGGCTGCCCTTGAGCTCGCCTCTATGCTCCTCTGCCAGAATAGGGATCGGTCAACCAATCGCCCATGTGGACTATGTACTGGATGCAAGAAAATGGCGCAGGGTCTCCACCCAGACCTTGTCACTGTCTCGCCGCACAAGGGTATGATACGCATTGATGCAATAAAGGAAGTGGTAGCACAGCTTAAGTTTCCGCCTCTCGAGGCGCAGTCCAGGGCGATCTTGATATTCGATGCAGACAGGATGAACCCCGATGCAGCAAACACCCTGTTAAAGACCCTTGAAGAGCCCCCCAAGGGCAATTGTTTCTTCCTCGTAGTCTCTTCTCAAGGATCGCTACTCTCAACCATAAGATCGAGGTGCCAGGTACTCACGCTCCACACACACAAATGCTCGCTCTATGAGATGGAAAAGGATGGGGACCAGAGATTTCTCGAACTCCTCGAAGAACTTGAGCTTGAAGAACCCGGGCCTGAGAAGCTCCAATGGGCACTGGAGACAAGGGGCCGCCTCCTTGAGGCCCTGGCGCTCTACCACCTAGAAGGCAAGAGGGCCAAGGCCGTCTCCACAGCCCTTTCACTCTCAAAGGAGATCTCAAAGGACAAGGATCTCTTTGGCCTCCTCTTTTTCATCCTAAAGACCCTGGCCAGAGATACCCTGGCCATCATTTCTGGGGGTGACCGTGAGGACGTCGTAGACCTCTTAATCAACCATGCGAGTGCCACACTCCTTGGGCACATTGCCCAAAGTCTCGACGAAGAAGAGGTCATTCAACACCTTCTCAGGTTAGAAAAACTAGAAAACATGACAAGACGTGGTATAAATCTCGAATACGCTTCAAATTCCATACTGCTTTTTTGGTTTAGTGAGCATGAATAAAATCGTTAGAGTAAGTATTAGGCCATACAGGGTCCCAAAGTTTTATACTGTGGGAGACCTCGAGATAGAAAAGGGTGAATGGGTGGTAGTCCCAGAGCCCCATGGGATTGAGGTGGGCGAGGTGATCGAACGCCCTATCAAGATAGACCTCTATGAAGACAAGCTTCCGCCAAAGATCATCCGCCTTGCCAGTACAGAAGAGATAGAGAGCTATTTCGAGAACCTCGAGAAGGAAAAGGAGGCATGGCGCTTTTGTGCAGAGCGGGCAAACCACTACAACCTCGCCATGAAGCTCGTAAGAGTTGAGCGCCAGTTCGATGGAAAAAAGATCACCTTTTACTACTTTGCAGAAAACCGCATAGACTTTAGGGAACTCGTAAAGGACCTTGTACGTGGCTTACGGACCAGGGTGGAGATGCGCCAGATAGGCGTTCGCCACGAGGCCAAGATGGTAGGTGGCATAGGCTGTTGTGGTAGGGAGGTGTGTTGTGCAACCTTCATAAATGAGTTTGCCCCAGTCTCCATCAAAATGGCAAAGGCACAGAACCTGCCACTCAATCCGAACAAGATCTCTGGCATCTGTGGGCGGTTACTCTGTTGCCTCACGTATGAATATGAGACCTATAAGGACCTCCAGGCAGAACTGCCCTCCCTGGGGAAATTCATAGAACTCGGCGAGGGTGAGGCAAAGGTCATCAGGCAGAATGTCTTAAAGGGCACTGTCACAGTATTGATGCCAGACGGGGAAGAGGTAGAGCTTCCTGTGGGCGAAGATGGAGAGGTGGAGGCCCAGATGGTATTCACTGCCACCTCTGAGGATATTCCAGATATTGTGGAGGATGTGGAGACAGACTGGGATCACCCCCATGAAAAGGATGGCACCCAAAAGGAACCATCGGCCAAAGACAAGGCTACGCGGCACCAAAACGGCGGACGGCCCTCGCGTGATCGGGGGAAGAAGAGGGGGCAAAAGAGAAAGCGCAGCGGGCGTCCTCCTAGGCACAAAGGCGAAAAGGCCAACGGCAAAAAGCGACCAAAGCGAAAAGAACGAAACGGGAAAAAGAACAACTCATGACAACGAGGTAAAAAATGGGAGAAAAGCCTACATACTACATCACTACACCAATCTATTACGTTAACGCAGAACCCCATCTAGGCCACGCCTATACCACGGTAGTGGCAGACTGCATGAGGCGCTACCACGTACTAAGGGGTGAAGACACCTTTTTTCTCACGGGCACAGACGAACATGGCGACAAGATCGTAAAGGCCGCAAAGGAGGCTGGCCTTTCTTCTCCCAAGGAGTATGCAGATAGGATAAGCGAAAAGTTCCGTTCAATACTCCCTCTCCTTGGGTGTGAGCCCGACAGGTTCATCCGTACTACAGACCCAGACCATGTGCGGACGGTCCAGCACGTGCTCAAGCTCGTGTATGACGCTGGAGACATAGAATTCAAGGAGTATGAAGGGCTATATTGTTTTGGGTGCGAACGCTTTTACATGGAGAGGGAACTTGTAGATGGGAATTGCCCAGACCACCACACGCCACCAGTGAGGCTAAAAGAGAAAAACTACTTCTTCAAGATGAGCCGTTACCAGGAGTGGCTCATAGACCACATAAAACAACACCCTGAGTTCATAACACCAGAGCGATACAGGAACGAAGTCCTCTCGTTTCTCAAGGAACCACTGGACGATCTCTGTATCTCACGGCCAAAAGAGCGCCTCACATGGGGCATTGAACTCCCATTTGACACAGGGTTCGTCACCTATGTCTGGTTCGATGCCCTCATAAACTACTTGACAGGCCTGGGATATCCAGACTCCCCCAACTTCAAGCGTTACTGGCCAAGTGCCCACCACATTATAGCCAAGGACATATTGAAACCTCATGCCATATATTGGCCCACCATGCTGAAGGCAATGGGAGTGGAACCCTACAAGGGCCTCCATGTACACGGATATTGGAAGATGAGGGAGACCAAGATGTCTAAAAGCCTCGGCAATGTAGTGAGCCCAGGCGTACTCGTGGATGTATTCGGCCAGGACCCGGTGAGATACTGCATGTTGAGGGAGATGGCCTTTGGACTCGATGCAAGCTTTAGTCCAGATGCCTTCTTTACCAGGATAAACGCAGACCTTGCCAATGACCTGGGGAACCTCGTGAGCAGGGTCTTACAGATGGTCAATAAGTATCTGGATGGCCTTGTACCAGAGCGACACGACCCCACTGGCCCGGAGGGGGAACTAAAACATGCAATACTAAATAGTGTAGAGAAATGGGACAGCCACATGGCTGCATTTGAACCCCACAGGGCATACCAGGCCCTCTGGGAGGTGCTCAACCTGGCCAACAAGGTGATCGTGAAGAGGGAACCATGGGCACTCCAAAAGGACCCTCAAAAGAGGCCCATATTGGAGTCGGTGCTCTACACACTACTTGAGACACTTAGAATCAGTGCCATACTCGTCTATCCGGCCATGCCAACTACTGCCTCAAGGCTCCTAGAGGCCCTTGGGCTCGACGTACAAGGAGAGCTCTCCCTTGAGAGTGCGCGCCAGTTTGGCCGCCTTGTGCCTGGGACAAAGACGAGTAAGGTGGCAGCCCTCTTCCCCAGACTGGATAGGACAAAGGTGGAGAAGGCATTGGCCGCCTCTTCCAGTGGTGAAAAAGGGGTGAAAAAAGAGGACGGCAAGAAAGATGCCCCCAAAAAGAAGGGAGAAACGGGTGTCCCTGGCCTCATCTCCATCGAGGACTTTCAGAAGGTGGAGCTAAGAGTGGCCGAGATCGTCAGGGTAGAGGACATTCCCAAGGCAGACAAGCTCTATAAGCTCACCATCCTCGCTCCAGAGGAGAGGACCATCGTGGCAGGCGTAAAGGGCGAATTCTCCAAAGAAGATCTTCAGGGCAAGAAGGTGATCATTGTGGCGAATCTCAGGCCCGTAAAGCTCAGGGGCGTTAAATCCCATGGGATGATGCTGGTGGCAAAGGGTGAAAAGGGGCTAAGGCTCCTCACAGTAGAAGGAGACATAGAACCAGGTGCAAAGGTGAGCTGATATGAGGCCACACATCATTTTGGGCACAGCAGGTCACATAGACCACGGCAAGACCACGCTGGTAAAGGCGCTCACTGGTGTGGACACAGACAGGCTCAAGGAGGAAAAGGAGCGTGGCATTACCATTGAGCTAGGCTTTGCAAGCCTGGAACTACCCAGTGGGGTACATGTGGGCATTGTGGATGTGCCAGGACATGAACGTTTCGTAAAAAACATGGTTGCCGGTGCTGCAGGAGTTGATGTCGTGGCCATGGTGATAGCAGCAGACGAGGGGGTAATGCCGCAGACCAGGGAACACCTGGAGATATGTCAGCTCCTGGGGGTGAAGAAGGGGATTGTGGTCCTCACCAAAAAGGACATGGTGGACGAAGAGTGGCTAGAGCTTGTTAAGGAAGATGTTAGAGAGGCGCTTAGAGGGACCTTTTTGGAAGAGGCACCCATATGTGCAGTATCATCCACCACAGGCGAAGGGCTGGACGAATTCTTGAAGACGCTGGATGAGATTGTAGCGGACGTCGAGCCCAGGGCACCTGTGGGACCGTACAGGCTGCCAGTTGATCGCGTCTTTGTGAAAAAGGGCTTTGGCACAGTTGTAACAGGCACGAGCATCTCTGGCAGGATAGAGCTTGGGGCAGAGGCCATGATCTATCCAAAGGGCCTCTTGTGTAAGATTCGAGGAATACAGATGCATGGCCAGGAGCAAAAAGAGGCAATACCGGGCATAAGGACTGCGCTCAACCTCCAGGGTGTAGAAAAGTCTGAAGTGGAGAGGGGTGATGTGGTGGCAACACCCAACTCTCTCCATCCGAGTTATCTCATAGACCTCGATCTCATCTATCTCGAGAGTGCAGACCGACCACTTCGCTACAGGGCACCAGTAAGATTCCATGTGGGCACAAAAGAGGCCATTGGCCGCATCCTGATCCAGGGAGATGAGGTGGAGCCTGGAAGCCGTGTCTTTGCCCAGATCAAACTGGAAGAACCAGTGTGCGTCTTGCCAGGAGACAGGTTTGTCATAAGGAGCTATTCCCCCATTAGGACCATAGGTGGTGGTGCTATATTGAATCCACTTCCAAGGCGAAGACGCCGTACTCGCCGCGACCTCTGGGAAGAGATGAAGGTGCTGCGGGATGGTGGGCCAGTAGAACTCATCACCTACCACCTTGAAAAGGCGGGATTGAGAGGGCTCGTTGAGGGTGAGATAGCGATCCGCACAGGCCTCTATGGAAAGGCCCTAAAAAAGGCACTAAACGATCTCTTCGGAAAGGGCCTTGCCATTGCCCTTGAAGGAGACGAGAGGCGCATAATACACAAGGCTACTTACAAGAATGTTATGGATGAGATAATGGAGGTCCTTTCTGCGTATCATAAGGAAAATCCGCTGAGCCACGGGCTCTCCAAGGAAGAGCTTAGATCAAGGGTCTATTCCAACTTAAGGACAAGGGAGTTGGACCAGCGTCTCTTTTCCAAGGCCTTGAAGGAGCTTTCAAATGCTGGAGAGATAGTAGTAGAACGGGAACTAGTGAGGTTAAAGGGCCACTCAGTCCACCTCGGGGCAGGTGAAGAGGAAATTAGACAGGAGATTTTGAGGTTCTTTAAAAAGGCGGGGCTTAAGACACTGAGCTGGAAAGAGGCATCTTCAAAGATTAAAGGTGAAGAGGGCGAAAAATCCTCCCTCCTCGAGCTCCTCATCCGCGAGGGAAAGCTCGCGCGTCTCAAGGATGGACTCATCTTTCACAAAGATGTACTCGATGGGCTACAAGAAGACCTTGTGGCCTTCTTGAAAAGACATGGCGAGATCTCTGTACCAGAATTCAGGGAACTTACTGGGGGGCTTTCTAGAAAATATCTCATCCCACTCTTGGAGTACTTTGACAAAGAGAGGATTACCATAAGGATTGGAGACAAGAGACAACTCAGGACCAAATGACCTTTACCTA
>WGBU01000029.1 GCA_015494155.1 Deltaproteobacteria bacterium
ACCACCAGGGCCATGCTGGTGGGATTGAAATACGATACCAGGGACGACTACTATCTCCCAAAACATGGGTGGAACAACAGTATCACCACAGAGTATGCTGGCGGGATCTTTGGTGGAGACAGTGCATATGTGAAGGTGGAAGGGATACTGAGCTATTATCACCCACTCTGGCACGACCTAGTGGGACATATTAGGGCAGGGTCAGGTTATGTGACAGAGGGCTCAGGTGGAAAGCTCCCAGTCTATGAGCGCTTCTTCCTTGGGGGTATCGACACCATCCGTGGCTACAAGTATGGGAGGGTGAGCCCCATCGATCCGGTCACTGAAGAGAGGATAGGTGGTGAAGTGATGTTCTATGCCCAGACAGAGGGCATCTTCCCACTTATAAAAGACATGGGGCTTCATGGAGTGATCTTCTTTGATACGGGTAATGTATGGGAGACCCCAGACAGTGCAGATTTTGGGGACATGCGCTATTCAGCAGGGTTTGGTATCCGCTGGCTCTCCCCCATGGGTCCTCTGAGGATAGAGTGGGGCTACAACCTCAATACCAAGGAAGACGAAGAGAAGAGCAACTGGGAATTTCGCATGGGAGGCTCATTCTAGACCCATGAAAGAATATACACTAAAAGAGATCGCCCAAATGGTTGACGGGGAGCTCGTGGGGCCGCCTGAAGGTACTGTAAAGGGCATTGCCCCCCTTGATTCTGCCACTGAAGAGTTGTTGAGCTTTGCGGTCTCTAAGCGCCTAAAAGAGGCAGTGGACAAGACGAAGGCCGCTTGTCTATTGCTCCCAAAGGGGTGGCCTTTTGAACTAAAAAGGCCGGCCATACTGGTAAAGGACCCATATCTTGCATTTGCCAAGGTGTTGAGCGCATTCACAGAGCGCCCCTTTGTGGCCAAGGGTGTCATGGATGGCGCCCATGTGGGAGAGGGAGTCAGTCTGCCTCAAAGGGTTACCATTTATCCAGGGGCATTTGTTGGTGACGGTGCAGTAATCGGAGAAGAGGTGGTGATATATCCAGGCGCCTACCTGGGTGAAGGTGTTGCCGTCGGAGATGGTACGATCATCTACCCAAATGTCACCATCTATGCTGGGTGTATTATTGGAAGGCGCTGCATCCTCCATGCAGGTGCTGTGGTGGGGAGCGATGGTTTTGGATTTGCACAGGATGGAGAGACCTTCTACAAGATCCCACAGGTAGGCCGCGTGGTCATAGAGGACGACTGCGAGATAGGGGCCAATACCACTATAGACAGGGCCACCCTGGGGGAGACTAGGATCAAGAGGGGCACCAAGATAGACAACCTGGTCCAGATAGCCCACAATTGTGAGATCGGCCCAAACAGTATACTCGTCTCTCAGGTAGGTATTGCCGGTAGCACCAGGGTTGGCGCAAATTGTATGTTGGGCGGACAGGTAGGTGTAGTGGGCCATATAAGGATAGGAGACCGCGTAAAGATAGGGGCGCAGAGCGGAGTGGCCCAGGATGTACCAGACGACTCTGTTGTGAGTGGTTCCCCTGCCATTCCACACAGGGAGTGGCTGAGGATCTCTGCATTGATGAAGCGCCTCCCAGAGCTATTTGACGACATTAGAAGATTAAAGAGGACCCTTTCATCCAAGGGTAAGGAGGGGAGTTAGATGGATTTTAAGGAGATAATGGAGCTCTTACCCCATAGGTATCCTTTTTTACTGGTGGATAGGATAGTAGATTTTAAACCCAATGAATCCATAACGTGCGTTAAAAATTGCACTATCAACGAGCCATTCTTCCAAGGACACTTTCCAGGTGAACCCATAATGCCAGGGGTGCTCATACTCGAGGCCATGGCACAGTCGGGCATCCTCTTTGCCAAGAAGTCAGAGCCAGCGCTAAAGGATGCACTGATGGTGTTTGCTGGTATGGACAAGGTAAAGTTCAGGCGCCCCGTTAGACCTGGAGACCAGTTGGTCATGCATCTCACCCTCATCAAAAAGAAGTCGCTCATCTGGAAGATGAAGGGAGAGGCAAAGGTGGACGGACGAGTGGTGACAGAGGCAGAACTGATGGCCGCAATACAAAAGTCGTAGGTGATTTGAGATGGCAATAGAAGGCATAGAGATACACGCTACAGCAGTAGTAGAAGATGGGGCTAGGCTCTCGCCAGGTGTTAAAGTGGGGCCATATGCAGTGATTGGCCCTGATGTCGAGCTGGGAGAAGGGGTCTATGTGGGGCCCCATGCAGTGATAGAGGGGCATACCACCATTGAAAAGGGGTGCAAGGTCTTCCAATTTACGTCCATAGGCGCTGCACCGCAGGACATCAAATATGGTGGAGAGCCAACGAAGGTCTTGATTGGGGAGGGTACTCAGATACGTGAGTTTGTCACCATCCACCGTGGCACAAAGGAGGGTGGAGGTACCACCAGGGTTGGTCCAGGGTGCATGATCATGGCCTACTCCCACATTGCCCACGACTGCCAGGTGGGTCGAGGGGTCATCATGGCCAATGCCGCCACACTTGCAGGCCATGTGCATGTGGGGGATTTTGTGGTCATTGGTGGACTGAGTGCAGTGCACCAGTTCTGCAGGATCGGGGCCTATGCCTTTTTGGGCGGGATGAGTGGTGTAAACAAGGACATCCCTCCATATTTGCGTTATTGGGGCCAGAGGGGTAATGTCTATGGTCTAAACCTCATTGGGCTAAAACGACATGGTTTTACAAGGGAGATCCTAAAGGTCCTTAGAGACGTTTACAGAATAGTGTTTCAGAGAGAGGGAAACATGAAGGATGCAATAGAAGAGGCACGGACCATCTATGGTGACCTTCAAGAGGTGCAATACTTTCTCAACTTCATAGAAGAGTCAAAGATGGGCATTCCAAGGGCAGGGGAGGAGGAAAATGGCAGACCCTAGAGCGCCCTTTGGCATAGTTGCAGGTGGGGGGCCTTTTCCGGTCCTGTGTGCCAAGGCTGCACATGATGCGGGCAGAGAGGTGGTCTGTGTGGCACACACAGGAGAGACCACCAAAGACATAGTACCCTATTGTGATCAGATCAAGTGGATACACCTTGGGCAGCTTGGAAAGCTAATAAAGTTCCTAAAGGAGGCAGGGTGCAAGGAGTGTCTCTTTGCAGGGACCATCAAGAAAAAGCGCATCTTTTACGATGTGAGGCCAGACATCCGCGCCCTCGCTCTGTGGAGGCGTATTGGTCCAAAGCTGGACGATTCAATACTCAGGGCCATCTCAGATGAGCTTGAAAAAGAGGGCATTCAGGTGGTGCCCTCTACGTACTTCCTTAAAGATCTCTTCATGCCCGAGGGGGTATTGACCAAACGTGCACCCACCAAGGAGGAGATGGAGGACATAGAATTCGGTTTTTACATCCAGAAGAAGATAGGTGCACTGGACATTGGTCAGACCGTGGTGGTGAAGTCCAAGACAGTCCTTGCAGTGGAGGCCATGGAGGGGACAGACGAAACCATTCTCCGGGGTGGACGTCTTGCCCATGGCAGTGGATGTGTGGTGGTCAAGGTGGCAAAACCCCACCAGGACATGAGGTTTGATGTCCCAAGCGCCGGCCTGGCCACTATAGAGACCATGATCGATGCAGGGGCAAATTGTCTGGCATTAGAGGCAGGGAAATCTCTCTTCTTCGATAGGGATGTGGCAGTAGCCCTGGCAGACCAGCACAAGATCTCCATAATAGGTGTGGACTTTTCTGAAGATGAGGGAGGAGATGGAGAGGCTTAGGGTAGCCGTTATAGGTGTGGGATACCTGGGACGGTTTCATGCAGAAAAGTATGCCCAGATGGAGGGTGTAGAACTCAGATATGTGGTGGATGTAGACGAGACCAGGGGACGACAGGTTGGAGAAGAGGTAGGGGCAACGTTTCTACGTGACTATAGGGAGATAAAAGATGACATAGATGCAGTGAGCATTGTTGTGCCCACCCAATACCACTTCGAGGTGGCCTCCTTTTTCCTGGAGAAAGGCGTGCACTGCCTCGTGGAAAAGCCCATAACAGTCCACATAGAAGACGCAAAAAGGCTTGTCGAGCTAGCAGAAGGGCAAGGCCTTGTCCTCCAGGTGGGGCACCTAGAGCGCTTTAATCCTGCAATACTCTTTCTGGAAGAGCATGTGCGCGAACCACTCTTCATCGAGGCACACCGCCTGAGCGGCTTCAAGGAAAGGGCACTAGATGTGGATGTGATCCTCGACCTCATGATCCACGACATAGACCTCACCCTCGCCTTTGTGGACTCGGATATAGAGGAGATAAGGGCAGTGGGTGTCCCTGTCTTGAGCGATAAGGTGGATATTGCCAATGCAAGGATCATGTTTGAGAATGGCTGCAATGCAAATCTCACTGCAAGCAGGATCTCTCTTCAGTCCATGAGGCGCATGAGGATATTTCAGCCAGGTCTCTATCTCTCAGCAGATTGTTTTGAACAAAAGAACCTCATGGTAAAGGCAGACATTGGAAAAACAGGAGGCCTCGGTGCCATTGTCCCCACCCCTGTCAGTCACGAGAAGAGGGACATCCTCTTTGATGAATTAAAGGATTTTGTGGCTTGTATTCTAGAGGGGAGGGCCCCAAAGGTAGATGGCAGGGCAGGTCTAAAGGCCCTTTCTGTAGCCCAAGACATCAAAGAAGAGATCGAGAAGAGACTGGACACATATCTCAGAAAAAAGTGACCCAGGGGCCAAAAGATATATTTCTCATCGCCGGCGAGGCATCAGGGGACCTCCACGGTTCCTCCTTTATGAGGTCTTTAAAGGAACTCTGCCCATATGAGTTGCGATTCCACGGGATCGGCGGACCGCTCATGATTGAGCAGGGTCTAAAGGCCATCTATCCCATGGAACGACTCTCTGTTGTGGGGGTCACAGAGGTGGTGAGGCAGGGGGCGCACATCTTTCGCGCCTATAGGCGTGTTAAGAGGGCCCTTAAAGAGATTCGCCCTTCACTTGTGGTCTTTATCGATTACCCAGGCTTTAATCTCAAGGTGTTGAAGCTGGCCTCTCAGATGGGGCTTTCCACCATGTACTACATCACGCCACAGGTGTGGGCGTGGAAGAAGAGGCGTGTCCACCTCCTGAGGCGTTTTTGCAGTGCCGCTGCTGTGATCTTGCCATTTGAAGAGCCCTTTTTGAAGAGGGCGGGGGTGAACGCCACATTTGTAGGCCATCCCCTTGTGGACACAGTGAGGCAGACCATGGAGAAGGGGGAGTTTTTGAGGTCCCTGGGGCTCGACCCTAAGAGGCCCACACTGGGGCTTTTGCCTGGAAGTAGGGCAGGTGAACTCGCTCGCCACATCCCCATAATGTTGGAGACTGTCTCTAGAATCAAACGGATGGGATTAGGTGTGCAATTTATAATGCCTCTTACAAGGCTTGACCTATTGAAGAGGGAAGAGCGTGAGGCCATAGAGAAGAGGGGTATTATTGCCTTAGAGGGGAAGACATATGACGCCATGGGTGCCTGTGATTGCCTGATACTTGCATCTGGCACAGTCACCCTCGAGGCATCGATCCTTGGGGTGCCGCACATTGTCATCTACAGGCTCTCTGCCATTACCTATCTCCTGGGGAGGATCTTGGTGAAGGTCCCCTATGTCTCGTTGACCAACCTCATAAGAGGTGAAGCAGTTGTGGAAGAGTATATTCAACACAGGGCCACACCAGAAAACCTAGCCATGGCAGTGGAAAGGTTACTCAAAGACGATGTGGCAAAGGAGCGTGTAAAAGAGGGGCTTCGAGAGGTAAAAGAACGGCTTGGGCCAGGTGGTGCATCAAAAAGGGCAGCACGCCTTGCCCTGGACCTCCTTTAGCCCTCATCCTTTCCCTTTTCTCCTCGCTCTTCTTCAAGGCGCTTTGCCTTTTCAGCCAATTCCTTTAATTTCTC
>WGBU01000030.1 GCA_015494155.1 Deltaproteobacteria bacterium
GTGCCACGACAAAGGACGTTTCGAAAACTGTCTCGTCTTAAGGCATAGATGAGATAGAACAAAGATTAAGATAGGAATTTATACACCTCACATATTCGCATAGCGCTGGACCTTTGACACCAATTCGGACACGGAAAAAGGCTTTGCAATGAAGTCCAAGACCCCTTCCCTCTTTACCTGTTCCACTTTGTGTCTATCTACATAACCACTTGCAATAATCACCTTTGCCCTGGGATCTATCTCCTTCAAGGTCCTAAATACCTCGAGCCCGCTCATCCCTGGCATGAGCATATCGAGGATCACGAGGCCTATCTCGCCTTTTCTCTTTTTGTATATGTCCACTGCTGCCCGGCCGTTGGGGGCAGTCAAGACCACATATCCCTTACCCTCCAACACCTCCTTTAATAGATCGCGTAAGAGCGCCTCGTCGTCCACAACGAGGATCTTTTGAATGGACTTGTGTGAGATGATAGTGGGTAAGGGCTTTGGAGCTGAGTCCTCGCCTTGGACCTCGTCTGTCTTAGCCTCAGCGCTAACCACAGGAAAATAGAGGGTAAAGGAGGTGCCCCTATTAAGTTCACTGTCTATTCCTATCAGCCCCTCATGGGACTCCATGATGCCATACACCATGGAGAGACCGAGCCCAGTGGCCTCTGAATAGTCCCTAGTAGTAAAAAAGGGCTCAAATATCCTTGCATGATCCTCTACAGGAATTCCCTTACCAGTATCCTTTATTTCTATGGCTACATAGTCCCCATATTGTTTGACTGGTAGAAGCTTCCGGGCCTCCTTTGGGAGATCTCGTTCGTGCAACCGCCTTGTCTCTATCTCCACTACACCCTTGGGGTCGTCAGGATTGGCTTCTTCAATGGCCTGTATTGCATTTAAACAGACATTCATTATGGCATGCTCAACATCTGCCCTATTGGCCACAATCTTTGGGAGGTCGTGGGCGAGCTTGGCCTTTATTTCTATGCCCTTGTGGACGGTCTGATAGAGTATATCGAGCACCCCGCGCACACATTCATTTACGTCGAATCTGGCCTTCTCCCTGTGGCCCTTGGTAGAGAAGGCCATGAGTCTATCCACAAGCTTTGATGCACGCACTGCTGCCTGCTCTATCAGTTCTGTATATTGACTTCCAGGTGCCTCTGTGACCACTCCCTTCAACAAGGAGGCATACCCCATGATGCTCCCCAGGATATTGTTAAAGTCATGTGCAACTCCAGCGGCAAGAATGGCCAGTGCCTCCATCTTCTGGGCATGGCGCAATTGCTCATTCCTCTCTTCAAGTTCTCGTTGGGCCTCGCGGATCTCTGTAATATCATGGAGTATTGTGAGGGAGACCTCCTCTGAACCATCTTCTAAAAGCACTGGTATACATGTGACATTGTAAATCCTATGATCTGCAGGGCATGTAATTTCATGCCGTATGATCTTCTTAGAGACTATGACATCCCTGTGCCTACACCATGGACAAGGCACGTCATTTTCAAAAAAGGCCTCATGACACTTTTCACCAACGGCAGACCTGCCCAGATAATTTATCATAGACGGATTCATGTAGAGTATTGAAAAGTCTGGCCCACATACATAGACCAGATCCTCCATGGCCTCGACTATTGCCTTAAAATAGGATTCCTTCATAATCTCTCTCGACCTTTCCAAAGAATGGAGACAATCAATCTTGCTCAAGGATGTTTAAAATTGTCTGGACCTGTCTAGTTGCAGCACCCTCTGCAATATGAACTAGCGCTTGACGAGCATTGTTGCCCATGTGATGTCTTAGATTTGGGTTGGTTAAAAGTTTTTTCAATGCCACAGTAAATTCATTTTTATCTTTGACCATAATACCACCACCTCCACTTTTCAAGGCCGTGGCTGCCTCTTCAAAGTTTTCTGTGTATGGCCCAAACACAACTGGTATCCCCCAGGAAGCAGGCTCCATGAGATTTTGTCCCCCCTTCTCCACAATAGAACCACCCACAAAGGCGCAATCTGCAAGCCCATAGAGGTGATAGAGTGGACCTATTACGTCTACAACCACCCAGTCTGCCACCCTCTCTTTGCCCAGTTCCAACTCAGACCAGAGCTGAAACCTACACCCCAGTCCCTTAAGCACCTGCTTTATAGTGTCCACACGATCGAGATGGCGTGGTACTAATAGGGTCAAGAGCCGTGGACACGCCTTCTTTGCCTCTAGCACCCCCTCTATGATTGTCTTCTCCTCGCCCCCCCTGATACTCCCTGCACAGAACACCTGTTCATCCTTAGCGAGAGAGAGCTTGTCCTTAAAATCGCCCAACCTTACTGAGTCGGGTCTAGAAAGGAGCCCTTCAAACTTGGCATTACCAGTAACTACTACACTTTCTTCTTCTGCACCAAGCTCTCTAAAACGTCTTCCATATTGCTCGTTAATAACACATATCTTGTGAAACGACTCTACCACAGGGCCAAAGAGACCCTTAAAACGCATATAAGATCGAAATGACCTCTTGGAGAGCCGCCCATTCAAGATCATGCACTTGGTGCCCCTTTTACAAAGTCCGAGGATGAGATTGGGCCAGAGCTCTGTCTCAATGCTGGCATAAAGCTTCACGTGAATTCCCTGAACTACACGATGGACCACTTGTGGGAAGTCCAGGGGGAAGACCATGGTCTCACAACGGTCTCCAAGTGTCCCCACCAGATTGGCCACACCCTGTGGTGTAGAAGACGAGACAAGTATATTGAGTCCAGGCCGAATTCCCAGTAGTTGTTCAATGAGTACCCTTGCAACCCCTACCTCCCCCACTGATACAGCATGAAACCAACAGTCAAACCGCTTGTCTCCAAATGGATTGTGCCAGAAAAATCGCTGACTAAACAGTGGGTCACGCAGATGACAAAGGAGTCTCAACCTTTCACATGGGACGGCCAGGTGATACAGGCATCTGGTGAGTAGAGTATATGTCCTAAGCCCCATACCAATGCCCTAGGGATGGATTTGCCGCGTAGCCTCATAGGCCACAATGGCACTTGCCTGGGATACGTTCAAAGACTGAATAGTACCTCCTTCTAGTGGTATGCGACAAAGCGTGTGGCAAAGGCCTCTTATGGTCTTTCTAAGCCCCTTTTCCTCTGCACCCAAGACAAATACCTTCTGGCCCGTAAGATCTGCATCCCATAGGGACGCCTCACCACTTGGATCGAGCCCAATTATAGTCCAGCCATTGTCTTTGAGGTAGAGCAATATCTGCCTGAGCCTCTTAGACTGTATTATCCTGGCCACAGCCAGTGCACCAGAAGAGGACTTTGCCACCACACCTGTAACAGGTGCCGAGGATCGCCTCTGGACGACTATGTGAGTGATGCCAAAAGCAATGGCTGCCCTCAATATTGCACCAAAGTTGTGGGGGTCTGTGATCTCGTCAAGGGCCATGATATGCGAGCTACCAAGCTCCCCTTTGGAGATGATCTCCTTGAACTCCCCTTCCTCCACGTTCCATACTGGTTTCACCAGTGCAGCTATACCCTGATGGACCGCCTGGGATGGTACACCCATGACGTGGAGTCCATCTAATCTGGTGACTGGGACCCCTCGCCTCTCCAATATGGTAAGAATGGATTTGTCCCGTTTCTTCCTTCCAAAAGTAGGAATCACACCTACCTCGAGGAGGGCCTCTGGCCTGTGGATAGCAAATTCTCGAATGGGGTGAAAGCCCCAGATGGTTACTGGCCGTTCCATGGACTAGCTCTATAATGTAAGACCGAGCATCGCCTGTACAAGGGGAAGGACACGATCTCTCTTGGTGCGCTCTGCCAGGAAGATGGACTTGACCACCTCCACTGCCAAATCGAGGTCGTCGTTGACTACTATATAGTCATACTCAACCATGGCCTCGAGTTCACGACGTGCATTTTCGAGGCGTACACGAATGGTGGCCTCGGTCTCTGTCCCCCTTTTCTTTAACCTCCTCTCTAGTTCCTCCATAGAAGGAGGGACGATAAATATAAATACACCTCCATGGTAATTTTCCCTTATGGACCTGGCACCCTGTACATCGATATCCAGGACAACGTCCTCGCCACGCTGTACCGCCTGCTCTACCTCCTCCCTACTGGTCCCATAGAGGTCGGTATGCACCTGTGCCCATTCCAAGAAGGCGCCATTTTCTATGAGTTCTCTAAACTCTTCGTGAGTTACGAAATGGTAGTCCCTCCCATCCACCTCGCCAGGCCTTGGAGGGCGCGTGGTGTGTGACACACTGTAGGTCACACCATGAAGATGGGCCAATACGCGCTTTAAGATTGTGGTCTTCCCCGCCCCTGAGGGTGCCGATACCACAAACAGCTCTCCCCTTACAGGGGCGGCCACCTGGGGATTATTCTTGTGTGTCCTTTTCATCCACCTTGGTCAGGAGGTCTGCAGCGAGCCTATTTGCAATGGTCTCTGCCTGGATCGCAGAGAGTATGACGTGATTGCTGTCTGTAACTATTATGCAGCGTGTTCTCCTCCCCTGAGTCGCATCTATGAGGCGATTGTTCATCTTTGCCTCTTCCCGAATTCGCTTCATAGGGGCTGAAGAGGGTTGTACAATAGCAACAACCCTATCTGCTACAACACTATTTCCAAAACCAATGTTGAGTATCTTACACTTGCATGCCATGACTTATCTCTCCTTAAAGGTTCAAATGATGTTCTGTACCTGTTCCCTGAGTTTTTCAACCTCTCCCTTGGCCTCCACTACCATCTGGGACACCTGGGCATCCTGGGCCTTAGAGGCCATGGTATTGATCTCCCTGAAGAGCTCTTGCAACAAAAAGTCGAGCTTCCTTCCCACAGCATCCTGTTCCCCAAGTAGCTCCAAAAACCTGTCTATGTGACTACGCGCCCGGACCAGCTCCTCTGTGATATCTAACCGATCGGCCAAGATGGCGAATTCTTGAAGTAATCTCTCTTCAGACAATGGCGTACCATTGAGTGTGGACAATATCCTCTCCCTCAGCGCTGCTTTCTGTTCTGGCAGCACCTTTTCCTTTCTCTCTTCTATGGCGTCGATCAATCGTTTTAATATTGCTAAATGTCTTTCAAGGTCTGATTGTAAGGCCTCTCCCTCACGTTCTGCCTGTGACCTGGCCTGTTTCAGGAGTTCTTCGAGCTCTTTGGAAAGAAAGCCCCAAAACTCTTCTATGTCAATATCCTCTTGCTCTGGCTCAATGGCATCCCTAAAAAGGAGCAGAAGGTCTGACACCCCCAGATCCCCTTTGAGTTCGAGCCCTTTTTTCAGTTGAGATACCGCATCAAGATATGCCCTCACCTGTTCGGTCCTTGGCCTGAAGCGGATGGCCACAGGCTCTTCCCCTTCAAAGGAGACTGTGAGGTCTACCTTCCCACGCTCGTGGAACCTCCTCACGAGTTTCTTGATCCTCTCCTCTAAGGGGGACATCCACCTTGGCATCCTGCAGGTGACATCGAGGTATCGGTGATTCACAGAGCGAAATTCTAGCTTAACAATGTACTCATCGAGGACGCGCTCGTGCCTTGCAAATGTGGTCATACTCCGAATCAATCTAAAAATACCCCCTAGCTTTCAATTCATCCCTATATGCTGCACGCACCTTATTCCAAAAGGAGATGGATTCTTGGGTGAGATAGTCTCTGTAGGTCCACTCTAGTCCCTGGTAACTACCCTTCCTAAAGATCAGGGTGAGGTCTCCAAATACACCCCGTCCCAAGTAGATGCGATGCGTATAGTTTTTCCCTGTGGCAAGAACAAGCCGCTCCAGGGTAAGGATACCTGGATCGATATTAAAGAGTCGCTTTCCATCCCTTGAATGTGCCAACTCCATAGCCCAGGCATCGTGTTTGACTTCTACAAGTGAATCCTGTGGGACCAATCCTTTAAAGGCAAAAAAGCCACGTCTTAGCCCAGCACCAAATTCTGGTTGATAATAATCTGTAAAGTCAAATGGTAGTAGACCAGATTTAGACTCTGCCTCCCCCCATTTCCTTTCACACATGGCCAAGGCTTCCTGGATCAGGGAACCATCCCTTGCAAAAATGCTCATTACGAGCTTGCCTGGCAGGGGTTCTCTTGGTCTACTCAAAGGCCCTGGCCACCCCCTCGAGCAGTTCTTCCCTTCCAAACGATGCAGTACCTATCTTACCCACTACGATCCCTGCACCTATATTCGCAAGGCATCCTGCCTCCTTGAGGTCAAGGCCAACTGAAAGCCCAAGACCGAGCAGTGCAATCACTGTATCCCCTGCACCAGTAACATCGAACACCTCCCGTGCCATAGTTGGGAGATAAAATGGATGCCCGTCTCCCTCCAATATAGCCATCCCCTTTTCCCCAAGGGTCACTATTAGTGCCTTCAATAAGAGGTGATCTTTTAGTTGCCCCATGGCAGCATCTAACTCGCATTCAATGCCAACGGACCTCGCCATTTCCTCGGCCTCTTTTCGGTTGGGGGTCATGAGGTCTACGCCTTTATAGAGGTGCATGTTTTTTGGCTTTGGGTCCACTATGATGGGGACTGAACTTGTGCCAGATGCCCCTTTGAGACTCTCTATTATGGATCTCTCGAGAGTGCCCTTTGCATAGTCAGATATCACTATACACGTCGCCCCCTCTGCCGCCTCTTTAATCGCAGTATGTAGACCCTGAAGGGTTTCTTGTCTAACTTCCTTCTCGATCTCTTCTCGATCTATCCTGAGGAGTTGCTGTCCCCTTGCCACTATCCTCACCTTCTGAATGGTAGGGCGGGAGTGGTCTTCGTAGCCCCTCCAGTCTATCTGGGCACTATCTAAGAGAGACCTCAATATCCTGCCCGGTTCATCCCTTCCCATAAGACCACTCAATGTGGCACTGGCCCCAAGGGCGGTGATGTTTTTTGCCACATTTGCCGCACCCCCTAGGTGATAGACATCGCGTTCCACCTTAACTACAGGCACTGGTGCCTCTGGGGAAATGCGTTCAGAGTCTCCATAGATGTAGTGGTCGAGCATCACGTCGCCAACTACGAGTATCTTGGCCGAGTTGAATGCGTGGACTGCCTCTTCCAGGCGCGTCCTGGATATATTATCCATCCTGTAAGGTGTCTGTCTCCAGATCCTTGTTCAGGTGAATGGCCTCGTCCACAAGCATTACTGGGATATTGTCTTTAATGGGGTAGAGCAATCTACATGCATCGCATATGAGACCATCTTTACCGTCAGTAAGCCTCAAATCTCCTTTACATTTCGGGCATGCGAGTATATCTAGAAGGTCCTGGCTGATTGCCATTATTAAACCCCCTGAAGAAGTTTGGGGCAATCTTAAACCAGGGGATGAGAAAATGAAAGGGAAATTTTATGGGTACACCTGGGGTGTTCCTGGATAGAGACGGGACGATAATAGAGGATGTAAACTACTTGTCGTCGTTAGAGGAGATCAGGTGGCTAGACGGTGCCAAGAAGGCCATAAGGTCCTTAAAGGATGCGGGCTTTTCAGTAGTAGTCGTAACCAACCAGTCTGGTGTGGCACGTGGCCTATTTGATGAGAACTTTGTCCACAAGGTACACCAGAGGTTGAACCAGGACCTCACTTTAGCAAATACCCATATAGATGCATTCTATTACTGTCCACACCATCCAGAAATAGGGCCAGAGGGCTATAGAAAGATATGTTCGTGTAGGAAACCTCAACCTGGTCTCATCCTAAGGGCAGCACAGGAGCAGGGCATCGACCTTGAAAGGTCATATCTCATAGGGGATAATGTCGTGGACATAAGGGCAGCTTTCAATGCTGGTGTAAGGCCCATCCTTGTATTGACTGGAAAGGGGCTAAGGGCCAGAGACGAATTGGCACAGGAGGCCGAATTGTCCCAGCGGCTAAAGATCGCACCATCCATACTCCATGCCGTCCAGTGGATCTTGAAAGAGGACGATGGATAAATCAATCAACCAACCCTCGTCCTTTAAGCGCATCTGGCAGATCATAAGGCCCTACAGCCGACGGGTCCTCATAGCCATAGTCTTTAGCCTACTCGTCTCAAGCATAAATGGTGCCATTGCATGGCTAGTAAAGCCAGCCATGGATTACATCTTTGTGGACAGGCGCTATGAGCTCTTGTGGCTCCTTCCAATAGGGATCCTCTTTTTGTATTGCCTGAGGGGGCTTGGCTCCTTACTCCAGGCCTACTACATGCAGACATCCGGCTTTAAACTCATAAGAGACATGCGTATAAGGTGTTTTGAGACCATTGTAGAACTGCCCGTCTCTACTGTGCAGAAGTGGTCCTCTGGCGAGATGATTTCAAGGGTCATGTCTGATATCGGCCTTTTGAGCAAGGTGCTATCAGACAGTTTCAGGACGTTTCTGGTCCAGATCCCCTCCCTTGTGGTGCTTTTGGGAGTGGCCATATACAGGCGGTGGGACCTGGCCATATTGAGCTTTATCCTGTTGCCAGTGATCGCACTGGTGACCAAGAAGATGAGCCAATACCTGAAGAGAAAGAGAAAAGACGTCCAACACGCCATGGCGGTCATCACCCACAGGATGAACGAGGCCATCCAGGGCATAAAGGTGATAAAGATATTCACCATGGAGGAAGAAAAGGTACGCCAGTTCTCCAGGGCTAACCAGGACCACTATCACCAGAACGCACGGCTGGTCCGCATCAAGGAGGGGACAAAGTTTGTGACAGAGATGCTCTCTGGCATTGCAGTGAGCATCATAATCGGCTACGGAGGGTACCTGGTAGTACTTGGCGAGATGACATCTGGCGACTTTTTCTCTGTACTCACTGCCATTGTCATGGCATTTGCGCCCCTAAAAAAGCTCGGGAAGTCCTATGGCACCTTCCAGGAATCGGTGGGTGTACTAGAGCGGATAGAGGACTTTCTCGCCCTCCCACCAGAACCCAGTGGCACACACAGAGTGGCTCCTCTTAGGAAGGGGATCGCCTTTAAAAAGGTCTCTTTTGCCTATCCTGGGACCAACGAATTGGTCCTTCAAGACATCGAACTCTTCATCCCATCCCGCCAGACCTTTGCCATAGTTGGGCCGAGTGGTGCTGGTAAGAGTACGCTGGTGGACCTCATTCCAAGGTTTTTTGATCCAAAAGAGGGCAAGATCATGTGGGACGACCATGACCTTCGGGAACTAGATGTGAGAGAGCTTAGGCGCAGGATCGGGCTTGTCACCCAGGACATAGTCCTCTTTGGCGATACCGTAAGGGATAACATCGCATATGGAAGACCCGACGCCACCCAGGAGGAGATCGAAGAGGCAGCAAAGATGGCACAGGCCCACGAGTTCATCCTGGCACTCCCCCAGGGCTATGATACAGTACTCGACGAGAGGGGGCTCAATCTCTCTGGCGGTCAGCGCCAGAGGATTGCCATAGCCAGGGCGCTCCTAAAGGACCCAGACCTTCTCATCATGGACGAGGCCACAAGTGCCCTAGACACCATCTCGGAGTTGGCTGTCCAAGAGGCCCTCCATGTAGCAAAAGAAGGGCGCACCACCATCATCATCGCCCACAGGATGAGTACCATTCTCGACGCAGACAGGATCGCTGTCATGGACAATGGCAGAATCCTGGACACAGGTTCCCACAGGGAATTACTTGAAAAGAGCCCGCTCTACAGGGAGCTATACAGCCAACTGGAGCAGTGATGAGAGAATGAGGATACTCATCATCAGACCAAGTTCCATGGGCGATGTGGTCATGGCATCGCCAGTCTTAAAGGCCTTAAAGGGGCAAACGCCCCCTCCAGAGATCCACTGGCTCATAGACCCAGCACTCTCTGAACTCCTCGAGGACAATCCCTTTGTAGACGGCCTTATCCCCTGGGACAAGAGGAGGTGGAACAAACTTTTCACCCAGTTTAGATTCGTCGAACTCTTACGGGAAATAAAAAAATTTAGGTGCCACTTGAAGGCCCAGGCCTATGACCTGGCACTAGATCTCCAAGGGCTCTTTAGGAGCAGGTTCCTCGCATTTATTTCAGGGGCAAGGGAGAGGGTTGGATTCTCTTCCAGGGAGCCTGGGGCCTTTTTTATGACGAGACTCGTCTCAAAAGGACCAGACAAAAAGCTCATGGGCTCTGAATACCTCTACCTCATGGAAGAAATGGGATATGAGGTGAGCGATCCCGCGCCCCACCTCTTTTTGGGCAAGGGAGCAGAGGAGAAGGCCAATGAGATCCTTAAACGATCTGGTATTGATGGACCCTTCTTTGCCCTTGCACCATTTACAACACGTCCCCAAAAACATTGGCCTAAAGAAAGTTGGCAAAAGCTGGCACTGGTGCTAAGGGACCGCTTTGGTCTTCCAAGTATCATTCTTGGAGGACCAGGGGATGTGGCAGGGGCCCAAGAGATAATTGGTGGTGAGGGTGCAGTGATCAAGAACAGTGCAGGTATTGCATCCATCAGAGAGAGTGCGGCCATAATCTCCAGGGCAGAGGCCTTAATTGGTGTAGATACTGGTCTCACCCACATGGGCACTGCACTAAAAAGACCCACAGTGGCACTCTTTGGTGCTACATGTCCATACCTCGAGACACCGCTTGAGGGCACCAAGGTCCTCTACCACAAGTTGCCCTGCTCCCCCTGTAAGAGACGGCCAACGTGTAAGGGGGACTACACCTGTATGAAAAAAATCGAGGTAGATCAGGTAGTGGAGGCCCTTTTAGAGATACACTAATGAGCAGCCAGGTTAGCGTAATACACCTTGAGACAGGAAAACACCTCTATGGAGGTGCACTCCAGGTGGCATACCTCATAAAGGGCCTCAGAGAGATTGCGCCCAGCATTAAAAATCTCCTGGTAATACCAAATGACTCCCATCTAAAGACAGTGGTAAAAGGTGTAGAGACCATAGAACTTAGCCTTTCAGGGGAACTCGACCCTAGGCCCCTTTTTACCCTACTTAGAATCCTAAAAGGGTACAGGGAAAGGGGGCAAAAGACCATCTTACACATCCACTCAAGGCGCGGCGCAGACCTCTGGGGCCCCATTGCTGCCATCTTCTCCAAGACGCCCTACGTGATAACAAGGCGCGTGGACAATCCAGAGCCACACTCTATCCAGCGGTTAAAGTACAAAAGGGCCTCGAAGGTAGTAGCAATTTCATCGGCAATCTATGAGATGCTAACATCCTACGGTGTAAAGAGGCACCAACTGGCCCTGGTACCGAGTGCAGTGGACACAGATACATTTAGGCCAGGGGGTGATTTGGAGTGGTTTCAAAGGGAATTCGAGATTCAGCACGGTACAAGGCCCATTGGCATAGTGGCACAATTCATCCCAAGGAAGGGCCACAGGTATCTAATAGAGGCCATACCAGAGGTCCTCGCACGAGAACCCAAGGCGCGTTTTCTGTTCTTTGGAAAGGGGCCACTTCGTGACCAGGTCATCCAGGAGCTCCAGGCCATGGGCCTGGGATGGGCATGTAGGTTCCCTGGTTTCAGGCAGGACATGCCACGGATCCTGCCCTGCCTCGAGTGCCTCGTCCATCCAGCACTCATGGAGGGACTGGGAGTAGCAGTCCTCCAGGCCATGGCGTGTAAGGTATTGGTGGTGGCTACTGACCGTGGTGGACTTAAGGACCTGATACGCCACGAGGAGACGGCACTTAGGCTCCCAGGAAGCGACCTCGCACAGGAAATCTCATCTAGCCTCCATCGGGTCCTTGACACAACTAACAAAGGACTTTTTGAAAGAATAAAAGACACGGCCTACCGCATGGTCACAACCAGGTTCTCGTGCCGCGGCATGGCCATGGCCTACAAGAAGATTTATGATGAGGTCTCATAAAATTATGAAGATCGCATTTGTTACATTCCTTGGCTTTCCATCTAACGTAGCTGCCAGCATCAACGTCGCAAGGGCGTGTAGTGCCATGGCAGATTTAGGACACGAGGTCCGACTCATCTGCCCCAAGAAACACCACGAAAGGCTCCAAGGCAAAGACGTGTTCCACCACTACGGCCTTAAACCAAGCTTTGAAGTCCAGGAGATTCCCAATTGGAATGGGCCTGGTGGCCGTACATTCTTTACCATTCTCACGGGGATGGCACTGAGGAGGTATTCTCCAGATCTCGTAATAGGGCGCTATCTGAGGGCTGTCTTGGCCGCCACAAAAATGGGCCTAAATACAGTCTATGAGCTCCACTCTACTATAAAAAAGAAGAGGGAAGGGCTTGAACTCCTCTTAAGACACAAAAACTTTAGGCTATTTGTGGCGGTCTCTGGTGCACTTCGCCACTACTACCTCAACCTCGGGCTCAAGGGGCTTACTGAAGATAGGATCATCGCACTTCCCACATGTAGAGGGCCAGTCAATGGAAGGGTCGAACCAGTCCCACTTCCAAAGGCCACAAAGGGGCTCAACATTGGCTATATTGGAAAGCTTCAGGTCCAAAAGGGCATGAATGTAATTAAAAGGACCTCCTCTCTCCTCCCAGGGCACGATTTTCACATCGTAGGTGGTACCCCAGAGGCCATCAAGATGTGGTCTCGAGAGATTCCAGGAGAAAATGTACACTTCCATGGCTATGTCCCACCGCACCTTGTGGAACGATATATAGAGGCAATGGATGTCTGCCTGCTACCCAATGAACCTCCCCCACAAAATCCAGAAAATACCATTTATTCATCTCCAATGAAGGCCCTCGATTATATGGCGCATGGAAGGATGATTCTGGCCTCTGACCTACCTGAATTGAGGGAATTGCTCACAGATGATACGGCGATCTTCCTCGATCCATACGATGCAGAGTCGTGGGCAAAGGCCATCTCTTCCCTGAGCAAAA
>WGBU01000031.1 GCA_015494155.1 Deltaproteobacteria bacterium
GCTCCGCCAACTACCGTATGCTTCCTCAAATCTCATCTTTTTTATCTCCTCTCTTAACTCTGTCCGATTCATTTCTTAGCCTCCTTGGCTTATCATTAATACCGGACAGTTTATGTGTTAATACCGAGGACATTTTATTTGCTCGTAACATTGACAGAGGAGCATTCTTGCCAATGGCCACCTTCTGTGTAACACTTTAAAAACCAGATGAATTTGAGTGCCTAAAAAATGATTCTGAGAAAAAAATGGAGGTAAAGACCAAATGATGGATGCCATTGAGTGTATAAGGACAAGGCAGAGTATTAGGGCGTATCTGGACAAACCCGTCCCTGAAGAACTCCTACGCAAGGTGATAGAGACAGCATGCTGGAGTCCGTCCTATAAGAACACGCAGCCCTGGGAGGTCGTGATAGTCTCTGGTGCCAAAAAAGAGGCACTCTCTAAAATGCTCATAGAACTGTTTGAAAAGGGGGCTACGCCTACCCCGGATATCCCAGAACCAGTTTCATGGCCAAAGACGCAAGAGGACAGGATAAACCACCTATTTGAGATGCGCAAAAAGGCCACTGGCATTGACCTCTCAGACCCAGAAATAATCAAGAAGGCCAAAAAGGCCAATTTTAACTTCTACGGAGCACCCCACGGCATCTTCCTCTACCAGGACAAGGATCTCCCCCTCTGGTCCCTCTTCGACATTGGACTCTTCGCCCAGAGCCTCATGTTGGCGGCACACGCCTTGGGCCTTGGCACCGTGCCCCAGGCATTCCTCACAGACTATGCCAAGGAGATAAAGGAATTCCTCGGCATTCCAGATTCAAAACGCCTGGTGCTCGGCCTCTCCATCGGATACCCAGATATGGATGCCCCGCCAAATAAGATAAGGACCGACAGGGCACCCCTAGATGAGATCCTCACCGTGTTGGCTTAAAGCCATTCTTTTCCCACCTATAGACACGCATGGGCGGGATATTGAGGATCTCCATGGATTTCCTGCAAGGACCCATCACAGGATTGCACAGGTGATAGACCTTGCTGCTGAATTGGTAGGCCACAAATCTGCCCCCATGGGCAAGGCATCTGGCAATCTCAAAGATAATCCCCTTACCCAACTCCTCTGGCATGGTAGAGAAGGGGATGCCCGATATTATGGCATCGGGGTTGGGTAGCCCATAATGGTCCAGTATAGACCCCAGGTCTGCTGCACTGCCCAGGTGTGGTATTAACCTGGGGTCTTCAATCTGTTTTACAATATTGTGGAACCTAGGATTTATCTCGATGCTCAAGAGGGTCCCGTCCTTTGGAAGACACCTCAAGATGGCCTTTGTAGTGCCCCCTGTGCCTGATCCCAACTCCACCACTGTCTTACAGTGGCGCACCTCTGCCATCTCCAAGACCCTCCTCTCCAAATAGGGAGAACTTGGAATAACTGAACCAATCTGGAGTGGATGTTTGAGGAATTGTTGAAAAAATATGAGTTTTTCATCCTTTTTCAAAGGATTCAATAGTCCATTTGGCATGATATGAGTTTCCCTCCCTCCGAGCTGGGAATTTTTTCCGATTCATTTAACGCAATATGAAACACTTCTCAATGCCTTTATCCAAAAAAATCACATAGGACTTAAATCTTCGCCAAAGAAAGAAACGGGCAAACTCACTAATGGGAGGATTCAGGTGTAAATTGGGTCTATATGGTTTATTATTGGATTCACTCTTTTACGGATCACCTAAATCAGGAGAATCTAAAATGGAAGACTATAAGGGAAAGGCCATTTGGATGGCGACCAGGGAATATGAAGGTATTGCAGGGGTTGGTGGGGTAAAAGACGTATGCCGTTATCTGGCAGAGGCCCTAGCAAAAAAGGGCATTGAGGTCCAGGTATTCTTGCCACGCTATGGTTTCATAGACCCTGGACAGATGGGTTTTTCACCAATTGGTACAAGGCTTTCAGTAGACATGGACTATGCATCTCAAGAAAGGCGTGAAGAGGTCTCATTTCTACACAGGGAGACAAATGGTGTAAATCTCATCCTCGTGGAGAGTCAGCGCTTTTCAGAAAAGCTTGGGATCTACACCTATACAGAAGAAGAGGAGAAGATGGACCCCTGGAAGAGGAAGGGAGATGGCCACTTCGACTATTTTGCCACCAATGTCCTCCTTCAAAAAAGTGTCCTCGCCTACGGTGCTTATAACAGGGTGACTCCGTGGTGCATCCATTGCCACGACGGCCACACTGCCCTCATCCCAGGACTCATGAGAGAGATAGAGGGTTATCGGCACCTCTACCTCAATACAAAGTCAGTAGTGACCATACACAACGCTGGTATTGGCTACCACCAAGACGTGGCCGATCTGCCCTTTGCCAAGGCCATAACTGGACTACCGTGGAGCGTAATCAATGGCTCACTCCTAAATGGCGCCTTTGATCCCTTCCTCTGTGCGGCAAACTATGCAACTCTCAATACGGTAAGCGAGAACTACGCCCGTGAACTCCAGGAGACCGATCTAGATAGCCTCACTGGATGGCTTGGACACGCACTCAAGGACCGTGGCGTAGCGCTCCACGGGATCACCAATGGGATCGACCCAGATGCCTATGATCCACGGCATCCAGAACGGCTTGGGCTTCCCATGGGCTTTGACCCCTTGGGGGGAGATCTCGAGGGGAAACTTGCCTCAAGAAGGCTACTTAAAAGGCGCATAGATTCTAGATCCTTGGAGGGCCTCACATGCCTGGGGGAGATAACAGACGATACTACAAGGCCGCTTCTAACATCCATTGGCAGGCTCACCTCCCAAAAGGGGGTGGATGTACTCATTGGCGCCCTGGAAGAGCTCGCTACCTCCAACCGCGCCTTTGATTGCCTCATCATGGGGAGTGGAGAACCCGAGTTTGAAGATCGGCTCAAGGCACTAATAGACATTGAGGGCCTAAAGGGCCACCTGGCACTCCTCCTCGGCTATAGCGAGCGCATTGGGAACCTGGTGTACGCTGCAGGCGACTTTTTCATAATCCCATCACTCTACGAACCGTGTGGACTCACTGACTTCATTGCCCAATTATTTGGCAACATACCCATTGTCAGGGCAACTGGTGGCCTTGTAAAGGTTAGAGATGGAGAGACGGGCCTCTCTTACAGAGAACACCATCCCAATGCCCTGGCAAACACCATATTGCGCGCCCTTGACCTCTATGAAAATTCGCCACACACCCTCCAGGCCATGCGTGAAAGGGCAATTCACCTTATATACGAGCAATATACGTGGGACAAGGTAAGTGAAAAATACCTAGCACTCTACGAGAGTGCATGAAGGATTATGACACCTGTGTGCCCCAAGATGCCAAAGTGGTTGCATATGGTGGGATGATTACTATATATAGAAAATCAAGATAAATATATGTGCAAAACATAATGGGAGGATCACTGCATGAAGATCACCATCAAGGTTGGCGGCATGAGTTGTGAACACTGTGCTTCAAGGGTGAAGAAGGCCATTTGTGACGTAAAGGGCGTAAAAAGTGCAAATGTTGACCTAAAATCTGCGAGTGCCACAGTGGAGATTGAAGACGACTCTTTGGTCACCCAGGTAAAGGACGCCATAAAAGGGGCGGGTTACAGGGTTGAATGAAGAAGGTCGAACTCCAGATAGGTGGAATGAGCTGTGCTGTTTGTGCGTCCAGGGTGGAAAAGGCCCTTTCCTCTATTCCTGGGGTGAAAGAGGCAGTAGTAAACCTGGCCACTGGTACAGCACTAGTCACCTTTGACCCATCAAGCTCTTCATTAGAAGAGATCAAGACCTCTGTTGAAAGAGAGGGCTATAGTGCCTCTTTGATAGAAGGGGTCTCAGGGGTGGAGGAGCAAGGGGTAGAAGACCCAAGAGACCTCGCCAAAAGGTTAAAAATTGGCGCCTTTTTGGCCATCCCATGCCTCGTCCTCTCCATGAAACACCTCTACCCATGGGCACAGTTCATCCTGGCCACGCCCATCCAGTTCTATGTTGGTCTCCCATTTTTAAAGGGTGCGCTGGCCTCTATCAGACACAAGAGCCCAGACATGAACACACTGGTGGCCATGGGCACGCTCTCGGCCTACGGCTATTCTCTTTTTGCCCTCTTGTTCCCAGAGGTACTCCAGAGGGCCAATGTGGCACCACACCTCTATTTCGACTCTGTGGCCATGATAATCCTATTCGTGCTACTGGAGAAATTCCTTGAAGAGCGGGCCAAGACCAAGGCGGCATCTTCCATGAAGAGGCTACTTGCTTTACTTCCCAAAAAGGCCACCATCATGAGAGAGGACGGAGGGGTGGAAGAGGTGGATGTGGGAGAGATCAAGATCGGTGATGTGGTGATGATCCGCCCCTCAGATAGGATACCTGTAGATGGGGAGGTGATAGAAGGGCGCTCCAGTGTGGATGAATCTGTGATCTCAGGTGAGTCTATGCCGGTGGACAAATCTCCAGGGGAGGAGGTAATAGGCGGGACCTTGAACCTTAATGGGACCCTCAAGATCAGGGCCCAGAAGGTGGGTGGTGCCACCATGCTGTCACAGATCATAAGGATCGTCCAAGAGGCCCAGGGCTCTAAGGCCAGGATCCAGAGACTCACCGATAAGGTGGCTGCATACTTTGTGCCCTTTGTCATATCGTGTGCCATCTTGGCGGCCATGGTGTGGTGGCTCGTTGGTCCAGAGCCAAGGCTCACCAATGCACTGCTCTCCATGGTGTCTGTGCTAGTAATTGCCTGTCCGTGTGCTATGGGGCTTGCAACACCTGCTGCAGTGATGGTGGCAACAGGCAGGGGTGCAGAACTTGGCATCCTCATAAAAAATGCCATTGCCATCGAGGAGGGGGCACGGGTCACTGCCATCTGCCTGGACAAGACAGGTACCCTTACAAGAGGACGTCCCCAGGTGGAACGCCTGGTCCCGTTTTCCTCCCACAGTAAGGAGGCCATCTCTTCCATTGCCTATGGACTTGAACGCTTCTCAAACCACCCAGTTGCAAAGGCCATAGACCAGTGGGCAAAGGCAAATGATATCACTCCAATGGCATTTGACTCCATAGAGGAGATCCCAGGAAAGGGCATAAAGGGAGAAAAGGATGGCATAACCTATCTGTCAGGAAAGCCGGAACTCTTTTCACCCGACCATCTCGACGGGATAAAAATCGAGAGTCAGTCTGGGTCCCTTGTAGTCGTGGGGAGCAGCATCCATGGCCCAATGGGATACATTGTTGTCAAAGACGCCTTGAGGGCAGAGGCCAAAAAGGTCGTAGATGAACTAAGGTCGCTTGGGCTAAAGATATATATGATGACCGGGGATCAGGAAGTTGTGGCAAAAGAGGTAGCAGGACGCCTTGGACTCCATGGATACTGGGCCAATTGCCTGCCCCAAGAAAAGGCCTCGCACATCCATTCGTTAAAGGAGAAAGGGGAAAAGGTGGCCATGGTGGGCGATGGCGTAAACGATGCCCCAGCACTAGTGGCGTCAGACCTGGGGATCGCCCTTTCCACAGGCACAGACATTGCCATGGACTCTGCAGGGCTTGGCATAATGCGTGACGATCTCACCCTGGTCCCACGCGCCATCAGGCTCTTAAGGGACGCAATAAGGATCATAAGGCAAAATCTCTTCTGGGCCTTTGCCTACAATACCATTGCCATCCCCATTGCAGCAGGTGCCCTTTATCCCTCCTTCGGTATAAGGCTATCGCCCATGTGGGCTGCTCTGGCCATGGCCATGAGCTCTGTTACAGTGGTCTCAAACGCCCTTCGCCTGAAGCGCGCCTAAGAGGGACTCCAGGTTCTCTTCCCTTGTCCCACCAGTATCTATGTGGACCACACGATCCCGTTCAAACTCTGGGTCAAGGGGCGTCTGCCTTGCCTTTTGGGCAAGGTAGATCTCGTA
>WGBU01000032.1 GCA_015494155.1 Deltaproteobacteria bacterium
TAGTCCTTGCCCAAATACGCCCTCTTTACCTCGGGGTCTTCTCTTAGCTCTGAACTGCTGCCCTGGAGTACGATCTTCCCAGTCTCGATGACATAGCCCCTGTGGGCGATCTCCAGGGCCTTTCTTGCATTTTGCTCCACGAGCAGGATGGTTAGCCCCTGGGAATTGAGGTCCTGAATGGTCTTTAGGATGATCTCCACAAGCTTTGGCGCAAGCCCAAGGCTGGGTTCATCCAGGAGCAAAAGCTTTGGCCTCGACATGAAGGCGCGGCCAATGGCGAGCATCTGCTGTTCTCCACCACTCAAGGTACCAGCAGGTTGGTTCATGCGTTCTTTTAGCCTTGGAAAGAGCGTGAATACATATTCCATGTCTTCTGCCACTTGGCGCCTGTGCTCTTTTCCGCGTCTAGTGTAGGCTCCAAGCTCGAGATTTTCCCTTACGCTAAGAGGGCTGAATACCTCTCGCCCCTCAGGGACGTGGCTGATTCCCAAAGAGACGATCTTGGACGGAGACAGCCCTTGGATCTCCTTGTCTTCAAATACGATCCTGCCGCGAGTGGGCCGCAGGAGCCCTGAAATCGTGGCTAGAAGGGTGGACTTCCCTGCCCCATTTGCCCCTATGAGGGTAACGATCTCTCCCCTTTCAATGTGTAGGGAGCAGTTTTTGAGGACTGGTATGGGCCCGTATTGTGCATTGAGGTTTTGAATAGTGAGCATTTGTCCTAAAATAGCATGGGTAAAGGGCTTCTTCAAGGCAAGTGGACAGGTGGGAAGAGGCCTCCAGGGGCACTAGAACCTATGCCCAAAGACATTTTTTGTGGATTGGCAAAATTGAATGAAAAAGTGTACATTAAAAAATTACTTGCTAGCTAGACCGCCTTTGCTCCTTTGACAATGGCAGTGGTAATAAACCATGTTGGGTAAACGCAGGCGTTTTTTTACGGAATTTTTAAATGAGATCTTGTGACGAGATAGCGCCAGAATGTATTGATAGCCATTTTATCTCTTTTTGGTTTTCTATAGACCCATCGAAGACCCACTTTTTGCGCTTTATATTCGAGGGCTATGACAATGAATTCCAGATGACCACCCTTGACAAGGAGAATGCGATCCTAAGGGTGCGGGCAATGAAGGGCTCACAGGGTGCGCTAGTGAGGCTACTATTGGACCTTAAGGAGGAGATTGGCCTAAAATCCATCACTTCCTCCCCATACAAACTGAGCTTGCCAAAAGAGAATTAGTTCCTATAATTCACGCATCCAATAACACTAATCCTTTATGGACAAAAGAGCTATAGGACGATGGAAGGTCAGATTCAAAGAGGATTGTACATAGCCACCTTTGGGTGCCAGATGAACGAATACGACTCAAAGAGGATGGAAGAGGTCCTCTACCCAAGTTTTACACCTGTGGCAAGCCCTGAAGAGGCGGATCTAATATTGGTGAATACCTGTTCCATACGGGAAAAGGCAGAACACAAGGTCTATAGCCTTGTGGGCCGTTTCAGGGCCTTGAAAGAGAAAAGGCCTGGACTCATCATAGGCGTTGGTGGTTGCGTTGCACAACAAGAGGGGGAGCGGCTTTTAAAGAGGCTCCCATTCCTAGACCTGGTCTTTGGGCCCCAGGGGATCTATGGCCTTGGCCACGCTGTAAAGGAGATAGAAGAAGGCCGAGGCCCCATTGTCCTTACAGAGATGGTGGATGGCTTTGAGATCCCACCCATCCTGAGATCAATGCCCACACCAAGCCCCATAAGGGCCTATGTTACCATTATGCAGGGGTGCGACAACTTCTGTACCTATTGCGTAGTACCTTATGTGAGGGGCCGTGAGGTCTCAAGGCCAAAGGACGATATCCTAAAAGAGGTGGGGACACTCGTGGAATCTGGGGTGAAGGACATCACGCTACTGGGCCAAAATGTGAACTCCTATGGAAAGAAGAGGGGGTTTTCCACCTCATTTGCCGAGCTCCTCAGGGAAGTGGCCTCCATCACAGGACTGAGGCGCCTGAGGTTCACCACGAGTCACCCCAAGGACTTTACAGACGATGTGATAGATGCCATGGCTGAGGGTCCACCCATATGCGACCACCTCCATCTTCCTGTCCAGAGTGGGTCAAATCGCATCTTGAAGCGTATGAATCGAAAATACACTAGGGAGTCTTATCTTGAGATCATAGAGAAGGTCAAGGGGCTTCTGCCAGATGTAAGTCTCACCACAGACGTGATCGTGGGTTTTCCAGGTGAGACCGATGAGGACTTTAAAGACACCCTGAGCCTCTTGGAGGAGGTGGAGTTCGACCAGATCTTCTCATTCAAATACTCCCCCAGGCCCTTTACCAAGGCGGCTCAGTATCCAGACCAGGTGGATGAAAAGGTAAAGAGTGAAAGGCTCACCCAGGTGATCGAACTACAGAAGAGTATTGGTCTTAGGCGGCTTTCGAGGTTCGAGGGAAGGACAGTAGAGGTTTTGGTGGAGGGGAGGAATCCTTCCAGGGAAGGCGAGCTCGTTGGGCGCACCACTGGTAACCATGTGGTGAACTTTGAAGGTCCTGACGAACTCATAGGGCAAACAATCGAGTTGATGGTAGAGCGAGCGTGCTACCATTCTCTCAGAGCTAGGATGAGGTGATACAATGGAGCTTCTTCCAGTAAAGGTACATGCAATAACCATGGATCCAGACTCAAATTCTCCTGTCTTGATCTTAAAAGAGGTCCAAGGAGACAGAAGTCTGCCCATTTGGATAGGCCTCCTAGAGGCCACTGCCATAGCCACAGAGATGGAAAAGATCAGCTTTGTAAGACCCATGACCCACGACCTTACAGTAAATCTGTTGAAGGCCGTTGGGGCAAAGGTCACAAAGGTGGCAGTTACAGAATTAAAGGACAACACCTTTTATGCCGTTATAACACTTAGAGTAGGGGACAGAGAGGTAGAGGTCGATTCGCGGCCAAGCGATGCCATTGCCATAGCGTTGAGGACAGATGCAGAGATCTTCGTCTCAGAAGAGGTGATGAGTAGTGCTGGCCCCCAAGAACCCACTACCATATACGAAGAGGATGTGCCCAAGGAGAAAAAGAAGTGGGCAGAACTCCTGGAAGAGCTCGACCCACAGAGTTTGAAGTACAAGATGTAATGATAGAACTACACTGCCACTCCATATTCAGTGACGGAGAATTGATTCCGTCTGAACTCATAAGGCGTCTTGAGGTAATGGGTTACAGGGCATGCGCCATAACAGACCACGCAGATGCCTCAAACATAGACCTAATTGTTCCCCGCATGGTACAGGTGGCACGAGAGGTCAACAAGTACTCTGCCACCAAACTCATACCTGGTATAGAGATTACCCATGTGGCCCCAGAGCTCATCACGCCTCTTGCCAAGAGGGCCAGGGAGCTTGGGGCGAAGGTAGTGGTGTGCCATGGTGAGACCCTTGTTGAGCCTGTAAAGCCCGGTACCAATAGGGCCGCACTGGATGCCCCCATTGACATACTTGCCCACCCTGGCCTGATCACAGAAGATGATGCCAGAATCGCAAAGGAGAAGGGCATATTTCTGGAACTTTCTGGCCGTCGAGGCCATAGCCTCTCAAATGGCCATGTCTTTAAGGTGGCAAAGAAGGTTGGGGCACGCCTTGTGGTCAATTCTGATGGACATGCCCCAGGTGATTTTATGACCAGGGAATACGCCCATAACGTGATCCGTGGCGCAGGTGGTGGACCAGAAGATGTTGAGGAAATCTTTAAAGAAATAAACATTTGGGCCGATGAAGTTCTAAAAGGAATTGAGGGATGAAAAAGAAGACCATGGATGCAAGGATCATAAATCCATTTCTAGAGGCGGCTATAAATGTTCTCAAGACCATGGCCATGGTGGATCCCAAGCCGGGTAAGGCCTTTTTGAAAAAAGACCAGGTGGCCCATGGGGACGTTACAGGGATTATCGGGATCACAGGAGATGCACAGGGTTCCATGTCCATTTCATTCACCGAGCCCTGCATCAAGGCCATTGTCCAGAATCTCTTTGGTATGCCAGTTGATGAGATAAACGACGAGGTCAAGGATGCAGTGGGGGAGATCACCAACATGATCTGTGGCGATGCCCGAAGACGCCTAGAGGCCGACAACATAAACCTCCAGGCAGGTACGCCCACCATTGTGGCAGGCACCAACCACAGTATAACCCATGTGAACAATGGCCCGAGGATTGCCATTCCCTTTGACACCGACGCAGGCAGGTTTGTAATAGAGGTGGCGTTTAATAACTAGGGAAAGGCTATTTACTGCAGGAAGGCCTATTATTTTAATACGGTGTAGATGGGTCTTCCCCCTCTACTTGTAAAATCAACAGTCCCATGGATTGGGGTCTCGAAGATCCTAGCGCCTATCCTTCTATATCGCTCAACCACTGACTGGTCTGGGAGACCAAGCCAGTTAAAGAGGCCATAGGAAAAGATGACGTTCTTGGGCCTTATAGCCCTCAAAAATGGGGGGCTACTGGATGTACGGCTCCCGTGGTGTGGGGCCACCAGTAGCTCTACATCTCTTATCTTGGGGAATCGTCTTATGAACTCCCGTTCGCGGGGTGCCTCTATGTCTCCTGGCATGAGTATGGTGAATGGGTCCACTTTGAGTGCTGCTACAAGACCGTAGTTGTTGAGTCCCAAACGAGACCTAACCTTGCCGCTATAGGGATAGAGTGAAAGGCTGGTGTCCTTCCCCAGGGGAATCGTCCAGGGCCTTTTCAACCTTATCAATTTTACACCCTTTCTTTGCGCCAGCCACTCGATCCGTTTTGATAGCGACCTCTCTAGACCTATGGAGGGCATGACGATGGTCTCAATCTCAAGCCCATTTAATAGGCCAATGGCACCACCTGCATGGTCCTTTTCAAGGTGTGACAATATGAGATAGTCTATCCTGTGTCTATTCCTTTGAAAGAGAAATGGGGCCACCACCATGGTCCCCCTGTCAAAGGGCCACTCTCCGCCCCCTGCATCTACGACTACAGTCCGCAGGTCGGTTGTCACTACTTGGCTTAGGCCCTGCCCCACATCAAGACAATAGAAGTGGGTGTACTCTGTGTGGGTCCAGTACCAAATATGGTAGAGGGCAAGGCAACAAAGGGGGGTTATCAATATGGCCCATCCCATCCTCTTTACCTTATCCTCATCTTTGGGTATCCATTCGCTTTCCCAACTCAAGAGGAGGCCTCCACCAACGAGCGCACTAAAAAAGAGGATCGTCTCCAGTGTAGAGAAGTGGTGTTTTAAGAGGAGCCTGTGGCCCAATGCCGCCAAATGGGCCACGGTGACCCTGAGAGCTGTAAGCACCAGGTCCACTAGGTGCCAAATCGGAACCCCAATGAATGACTGGGCCATGTGGGGGATGAGTGGGCCGGTTATGGTCATCAGGATTAGAGTTGGTAGCACCAATAGACCCACCAGGGGTACTATTAGCAAATTGGATGGTACTGCCACAAGACTTGCCATGTGAAAGGAATTTGATGCAATGGGAAGGGTTGCGAGCCATGCAATGAGACCGATCTTTAAGAGCCTCACTATGTAATTTCCCATAATGATCCATCCCTTGTACCAGATCAAAAAGAATACTGCGCTAAAAGATAGGAGAAAGGATGTGCTCAAAATGGAGTAGGGATCGATCAGGAGTATGATCCATGCGGCCAGGGCGAGGGCATCGAGTGGGCTTGTCTCTCTTTTGATGCAAAAGGCCACTGCAAATGAAAAGACCATGAGAAATGCCCTTGTGGCAGAGGGCGTGAGCCCAGAGAGGGCGAGATAGAATAGGGCAGCCAAAAGCCCCACTAATACCGAGATGTTTCTTACAGGGAGAAGTAGCGCTATCCGCCTTGAGCGAAGGAGCAGAAACCTGGCCAAGCCTCCAAAAAGGGCGGCTACTATGGCCATGTGAAGCCCTGAGACAGCAAGGATGTGTCCTGTGCCTGTGGCCCAGAAAGTCTCTTTCATCTCCCTTGAGACCCAAGACTTGTTGCCAGTGGTGAGGGCAATGGCCAGTGGCGCATTCTCTGGAGAGAGGGTGCTTTTGAGGTATTGGATGAGGGCATGTCTCATGTGCTCGATCCAGAGATCATTTGAGTGGCCAATGGTCACACACCTTAAGGGATAGTCAGTAAAGCCCTGGACGAGGATGCCCCGCGCCCTCCACCAGCCCTCTCTATCAAAGGTCCCAGGGGTCTTAAAGTTTCTGATTGGTCTAAGGGTGGCAGAAAATCTTATGATATATCCAGGTGAAAACGATTCTGGATCTGCCCCCCTTATGTAGAGTACGATCCGCCCCTTCTCGCCCAAAAGGGACACAGTGGCCCTTGCCCCACTTGGTGTTGGGACCACCAGTCCATCCACAATCCCTTGAAGGATGATGCGGTCTTTACTGCGTCGTACAGTGTCGAGGCAACTTTGGTTGAAAGACTCAACCACATATTCCCTGACCAATATGTGGCCCACGCCTAGGAGGAACACAAAGAATACGATCAGACTTGAAGATAGTAGAGGGGTTTTATGCTCTTTACCTACAAGATGTATTGTGAGTAAGGGTAAAAAGAGTAGGAGTAGGCAGAAGATGAGGGCTCCTGCTCCCCTTAGCCCAAATAAAAGGCCTCCGCAAAAGGGGAACAGGAGGAGTATGAGGGGTGGGATGGGCAACTCAGTCCTGTATGTCCACGGTTATGATCTCTCGCCCCAAGAGCCTCAGACAGGGCGCGCCCTCATCTCCTCTATCTTGGTGGACACCTTTTTGGGCACCAACGCCTCCTTCTAGTGCCTCTACCATGGATTGCAGTTCCCTTATCCGGGCAGTGAGCCTCAGTATGATGTCTATCCCTGCAATGTTGACCCCAAGTTCATAGCGCAGCCTCTTTATGATCTCTATGCGCTCAAGGGTCTCTTCATCAAATGTGATGACCCCTTCTTCTGTATAAGATGGGCTAACAAGCCCCTCCTTTATGTAACGCCTAAGGGTCCGAGGGCTAATGCCACATTTGGCGCATACGTAATTAAAGGAATAGAGCGAAGGTGTCATGGAGATTCACCCCCTCACTTGTCTTAGTCACACTTTGAGAAGCCACACGACCTACAGACAAAGCAACCCCCTTCTGGTTCGAGCACTGCCCCACATTCTGGGCACGATCTCAACTGCTTGTCATCTTTTATTATCTCCACATTGGCCGCTTTTGCAAGGACCTTTGCCATGGCATCTGGACAAGACAAGATCTGGCCGCCATCCTGCCAACTTGGAGACGGGCACCTGATGCCTGCAAGCTGCTTTACTATGGCCTGAACCCTGATGCCAGACCTCAGGGCAAGGGATATGAGCCTACTCTCTGCCTCCATCTGGCAGGCAGCGCACCCACCGGCCTTACCCATCTGGGCAAAGACTTCGCACATATCTCGGTCGTCCCAGTTCACTGTGACGTAGAGATTACCACAGCCAGTCCTCACCCGCTGGGTGACCCCACGTGTCACCACTGGTCTTGGCCGTGGGGCGATCTTTCCATTGGCTGTATGGATATGAGTGGGGTGTTCCTTGTCCTTGGTATCCTTTTTGAGGTTGAGCACCTGGACGGGCCTGCTCCCATACCTATAGATGGTGAGCCCCTTGAGGCCCTTTTTCCATGCAAGGATGTAGGCGGTCCGTATGTCGTCTTCAGTGGCCGATTCTGGGAAGTTGATGGTCTTCGAGACCGCATTGTCTGTGTGGCGCTGGAATGCAGCCTGGATCTCTATGTGCTCCTCTGGTGACACATCCATTGAGGTGACGAATATACGTTTAAGATCCTGGGGGACCTCCTCGATTTCCTGGACAGAGCCTGCCCTGGCGATCTTCTCCATGAGCTCTTGGCTGTAAAGGCCCCTTTCCTTCATGATCCTGACAAAGTCTGGGTGCGCCTCCACTAGCTCGTTTCCGTCAAGGACCTTCCGTATGAACGAGACTGCAAAGAGCGGCTCTATGCCCGATGAGGCCCCTGCGATTATACTGATGGTGCCTGTGGGGGCAATGGTAGTAGTTGTGGCATTGCGCATATAGGGTGTATCTGGGGAGTCGTAGATGCTCCCTTCATAGGCAGGGAAGTTGCCGCGTACCTTGGCGAGTTCAGCAGAGGCGAGCTTCGACTCCCGTTCAATAAAGCCCATTACCTCTTCTGCTACCTCTACTGCCTTCTTGGAATTGTAGGGTATGCCGAGCCTTATAAGCATGTCGGCAAACCCCATGATGCCCAGGCCGATCTTTCTCGTTCGTCTGGTCATCTCCCTGATCTTATCTATGGGGAATCTGTTTACATCGATCACATTGTCCAGGAAGTGGACTGCCTTCCACACAGTGTCTCTGAGGGCATCATAGTCCAGTCCAACACCATCCTTTACGAACTTACCCAGGTTGATAGATCCCAGGTTACAAGATTCATAGGGTAGGAGTGGTTGTTCACCACAGGGATTGGTACTCTCTATCTGACCGAGCTGGGGGGTGGGGTTAGACCGGTTGATCCTGTCTAGGAATATGATCCCAGGTTCTCCACTGGCCCAGGCCGATTCAACGATCTGGTCGAAGATGCTGGCCGCTGAGATGCGCCTTACCTCTTTGCCGGTCCTGGGGTTTATTAGGGAGTAGTCACTGTTTGACTCTACTGCCTCCATAAACTGTTCAGTCAGGGCCACACTGATGTTGAAGTTGTTAAGGCGGTCTGTATCGCGCTTTGCCGTTATGAATTTCTCTATGTCGGGATGGTCCACCCGCAAGATACCCATGTTGGCACCGCGTCTCGTGCCCCCCTGTTTTATGGTCTCTGTGGCGACATCAAAGATGGTCATAAAAGAGATGGGGCCACTTGCAACACCATGTGTGGTCTTGACTCTGTCGCCTTCTGGCCTGATCCTGGAGAAGGAAAAGCCTGTACCACCGCCACTTTTGTGGATCATGGCAGTGTGCTTTACTGCCTCAAATATGCTCTCGATGGAGTCCTCAATGGGTAACACAAAGCAGGCAGATAGCTGACCCAGTTCTCTTCCAGCATTCATGAGGGTGGGCGAGTTGGGCATAAAGCGAAAGCTAGTCATGAGTTCATAGAATTCACCTGTGAGTGCCTCTATGTCTGCCCCTTTGTCATAGTGGAGATCGCCTTCAGCAACGGCCCTAGCTACCCGCTCAAACATCTCCTCTGGGGTTTCCAGCACATTGCCGTCTTCATCCTTTTTGAGATACCGTTTTGCAAGTACTACGAGTGCATTGTGTGAGAGTGGAAGTTTGGTCTCTGGCAGCCTCTGGGTAGTATTGGTGGCCATCTATGATCTCCTCTTTTTTGAAAATTTACTATATAGTGTATTTTATTTAAATAAATACCACTAAATAAAGTGGTGTCAAGGGTTAGTGCGTTTCCAAACGAAAGGCCATCTGGGAATAAAAAAGGGCGGGGAAAAACCGGTCCCCCGCCCTTTGGATACATGAGATTTACTCTTGAGTTTCTATTAGGTACCCATCTCCCAGCTAGAGAGATACTTTTCCTGCTCCTCAGTGAGACTATCTATGCGAATGCCCATGCTCTCTAGCTTAAGTCGTGCAATCTCCTTGTCTATCTCCTCTGGTACCCCATAGACCTTTTTCTCAAGGGCCTTCCCCTTGCCCACCATGTATTCAGCAGCAAGGGCCTGGTTTGCAAAGCTCATATCCATCACACTGGATGGGTGCCCCTCTGCGGCTGCCAGGTTTACGAGCCTCCCTTCACCAAGGACATAGATTCGCCTCTCGTTTTCCAGGAGGTATTCTTCTACATAGTCCCTTATGGTGCGCCGTTTCTTGGTGACTGTCTCTAGCCCCTCTAGGTCGAGCTCTACATTGAAGTGTCCAGAGTTGGCCACGATGGCCCCATCCTTCATCCTCAAAAAGTGTTCCTTTCGGATCACATGGATGTCTCCAGTGACAGTACAGAAGAAGTCGCCAATCTCAGAGGCCTCAGCCAAGGGCATCACATCGAACCCATCCATAACTGCCTCGAGGGCCTTCAATGGGTCCACCTCTGTAACAATGACCCTCGCCCCAAGGCCCTTTGCCCTCATGGCGACCCCGCGGCCACACCATCCATAGCCACACACCACAAAGATGCTCCCTGCGATGAGCCTGTTGGTGGCGCGTATGATCCCGTCCAGGGTGGACTGACCAGTGCCGTAACGGTTGTCGAATAGGTGTTTGGTATTGGCATCGTTCACTGCAATGATAGGATATTTTAACACTCCATCCTCTGCCATGGCCTTTAGCCTTATGACCCCTGTAGTGGTCTCTTCTGTCCCACCTATCACAGAGTCGAGCACATCGGGCCGTTCCTTGTGGAGGGTAGAGACGAGGTCAGCACCGTCGTCCATGGTGATAGTGGGCTTGGCATCGAGAACGGCCCTCAAATGGTCGTAGTAGGTGTCGTTGTCTTCACCCTTAATGGCAAAGACTGGGATTTCATCGTGCTTCACCAGGCTAGCCGCCACGTCGTCTTGGGTGCTAAGTGGGTTTGAGGCACAGAGAAAGACCTTTGCGCCGCCTGCCTTTAGTGTCTGGACCAGTGCGGCAGTCTCAGTAGTCACATGGAGACAGGCCCCAAGCACGATTCCCTCTAAAGGGCGCTCCCTCTCAAACCTCTCTTTGATCTTCTTTAATACGGGCATACTCATGGCGGCCCATTCGATGCGGAGCCTACCCTTTTCTGCAAGGTCCAAAGATTTTACGTGATATTCCATCTCCTATCTTCTCCTTATAGTCCAGCATCTGATTTTAGTTTTTCTACCATGTCCAAGCGCTCCCAGGTAAATTCTGGTTCACTTCTTCCAAAGTGGCCATAGGCAGCGGTCTTTTTATAGATGGGGCGTCTGAGGTCGAGATACTCTATGATGTCCCTGGGCTTGAAGCTAAAGTTGTTCTCTATGATCTCTACGATCTTTTCTTGGGGTATGGCCTCTGTGCCATAGGTCCTCACATTTATGGCAAGCGGTTTTGTCACACCAATGGCATATGCCACCTGTACCTCACACTCCCTAGCGAGCCCTGCTGCAACTATGTTCTTAGCTACATAGCGGGCCATATAGGAGGGGGACCTATCCACCTTTGTTGGATCTTTTCCAGAAAAGGCCCCACCACCATGGTGGCCCCTTCCGCCATATGTGTCCACGATGATCTTTCTTCCAGTCATGCCACAGTCTGCGAGGGGGCCTCCTACCACAAAGCGCCCTGTGCTGTTTATGAAAAATTGGGTCTCGCCATTCAGGTGTTCTGGGGCAACGACCTTTTTTATGACCTCCTCCACCACTGCCTCTTCGATCTCCTTGTGGGTCACATGAGGTTCATGCTGGGCGGCTATCACTATGGACTGACAGGCAATGGGCCGCCTGTCTTCATACTTTACAGTGACCTGGCTCTTGCCGTCTGGCCTGAGAAATGGAAGTATCCCAGTCTTTCTTACCTCAGCAAGCCTCTGGGCCAGTTTGTGGGCATACCAGATGGGCATGGGCATGTAGTCTGGTGTCTCGTCACAGGCATAGCCAAACATGAGACCCTGGTCACCTGCACCAATGTCTCCGTCGCGGTCTACACCCATGGCGATGTCTGGGGACTGCTTGTCTATACTGATGAGCACTGCACACGTCTGCCAGTCAAACCCCATGGACGAGTCTGTGTAACCGATCTCCTTGATGGTCCCCCTCACCACCTTGGGCATATCTACATAGCAGTCTGTGGTGATCTCTCCTGCAATGAGGGCAAGGCCGGTGGTCACCAAGGTCTCGCAGGCAACACGGGCGTATGGGTCTTTATCCAAGATGGTGTCCAGAATGGCGTCTGAGATCTGGTCTGCCACCTTATCAGGATGGCCCTCTGTAACGGATTCAGAGGTGAAAAGAAAGTTTGGCATCATAGTTCGATTTCTCCTTTTGCTGGGTTTAGTGATATTATTGGGATTCCTTGGGATAGGATTCTATTTTGCAGGACCTCCACGATAATAGTAAAAAATTCAAAAACCGGCCTAGAATCGTGTGGCCGGTATAAAAAAATGGCGGAGAGGGTGGGATTCGAACCCACGGTACCCGGTTAAGGGTACACTCACTTAGCAGGCGAGCACCTTCAGCCTCTCGGTCACCTCTCCGAAATCTTTCCCTGGCGGAGGGAGTAGGATTCGAACCCACGGTACCCTTGCGGGTACAACGGCTTTCAAGGCCGCCGCCTTAAACCACTCGGCCATCCCTCCGCTAAAGTCACTATAAAAATACTTATGATTCATAGGGTGTCAAGATGGAGTTTAACGGGGTATATCAACAAGGTGAGGCCTGTGGTAGTGGGTATTGGCATACAGTAGATTTTGTCTCACTGCGTCTCCCTTCGAAACGAAGGGGGTTTAAGCGCTTATCAAGCCAGTATACATCGTCAGGGTCCCCTATGGAAAATGTGCGGCCCTGGTCCTGTTGTCTTACAAAACGCTGGTATTTCATGATCAACTGGTCACCCATGGTGGCCACCAACTCGATCTTCCCACTCTCGTGGCTCATGGCGAGGCGGGCCCTCTTTGCAAGTCCAGAGCACTGGTTTCTTGCAGACTCAAATATGTCATAGGCCTCTTTTAGCGACAAACTAAAATCCCGATTCCCCAAGACAGGCCTGTTGATGAACACATAGTATGGCGGCACCCCAAAATATGAGAGCTCATTAAAGAGGGCACCTAGGGTAGATGGGTCGTCGTTTATCCCCTTTAAAAGGGGGGTCTGGTTGGCCAGTACAACCCCCTCGCGCTTTAAGCGCTCAATGGCCCTGGCGGATGCACTGGTGATCTCTTTTGGGTGATTGAAGTGGGTCATGATATAGATCTGTTTCCTGGCCCTTGAATAGCGACCTAGCATCTTGGGCAATTCTGGATCATCCAAGACCCTGTATGGATTGAAGGCCAAGATCTTTGAGCCAATCCGTATGACCTTCACATGGTCCATCTCACTGAGTGCCCTTATGATTCTCTCGAGCTTGTTGGTGGATAACAGGAGTCCGTCACCACCTGTTATGAGGACATTGTTTATTTCCTTGTGGACCTTTATATAGTCAAGGGCCTGGGTGAGGTCTGAGGGGACCTCCTTTGCACCCTTTATAAATAGGCGCTTTCTAAAACAGAATCTACAAAAACAGCCACACACCTGATTAGAGAGCAATATGGCAGTGTCTGTGTATTTGTGTTCGCAACCAGGGGCCACAGTGTAAGTAGCCTCATTGGATGCGTCCATTTTTCCCCACACCTCAAGTTCTGATTCCGAAGGGATCACTATGCGTCTTATGGGGTCGTCTGGGTCAGACCAGTCTATGAGGGAGAGGTAGTATTCATTGGCCCTAAAGGGAAAGAGGTCTGTTACCCTTTTGAGCCTTGCCTTCTCTTCTGGAGAGAGCCCAGATACTGCCTCTATCTTGGTGATGTATCGTGACTTATACATGAAGTATGAATAGCAAATTATTTTGCATGTTGCAAGTTTCTTAAAAAAGCAAATTATTACAATACGTTAAAGGGTAACCATCCTGTGGGCCCGCGACTGGGCTCAAAAGACACCCCCTTTAAGTCCTCCTCTAACTGCCCCTATCAAGTAGAGTGAGCCAGCCACCACCAAGACTGAATCATTTGAGAGGTAGGCGAGGGCCCTTTTGAATGCAGCACTCCAGTTTCCTTCAAATTGAAATCTATTTTCCTTCCCCAGTTTTGCTCGCCATTCGTCTATTGTGACGGGGCGTCTTGGGCCAGGGGGTTCTGTAATGATTATCCTGTCAAAATCGTCTGATATAAGGCCTAGGAGGCCAGTAAAGTCCTTGTCGCCCCCTTCGTCGCTCATGGCCCAGAGAAGTATCCTGGCGTTAGCCCTGGAGAAGTGCCCATCTTCTTGGAGCAGGCTCTGAAGCGAAAGGATCCCAGCCCTGTTGTGGGCACCATCCAAGATTATAGGCCCCTTAGAAGTCGAGATGATCTCACCCCTCCCAGGCCACTTCACGCCCTTTAACCCCTGGGATATGGCCTCTTGGGTAAGTTCACCGAGGTGTGTCTCTTTTAGGAGCAAAGAGGCCGAGATGGCAAGGCTTGCATTTTCCATCTGGTGTCTTCCTGTAAGACCAAGGCGGAGGCCCTTAAGATATTCCCTTCCATTCCATGAAAAGTCCATCATCTCTCCCCCAAGAGGGGTGTAGTCAAAGTCCCTTCCAATCAGGTACAGGCTTGCGTCTAACTCCTCTGCCCTCTGTCTTATGACAGCGAGGGCCTCTTCTCCCCGTACACCGCAGACCACAGGTCTTGACTCCTTGATGATACCCGCCTTCTCCCATGCGATTTGGCCAAGGTCGTCTCCCAAGAAGGCCTGATGCTCCAAGGAGATATTGGTTATAATACTAATTTTAGGGTAAACGATGTTAGTGGCATCTAGCCTACCACCCAATCCCGTCTCGAAGATGGCTATATCCACGCCCTTATTGGCGAACCAGTCCATGGCAATGATGGTGGTGTATTCAAAATAACTCAGCTCATAGCCCTGTTCCACGAGGCGCTTTATCTTAAAGATGAACTCTGCGAGTTCACCCTTTGATATCTTTTCCCTGTTTATCCTAAAGCGTTCTTCTAGACAATACAGGTGCGGAGAGGTATAGAGACCCACCTTTAGGCCCGCCTCCATCAATATGGATTCTAAGAATGCACATACAGAGCCCTTTCCATTGGTCCCTGCAACGTGGATACAAGGATATCTTTTATGGGGATTGTCCAATGCCTGGGCAATCGCCTCCATCCGTTCAAGTCCGAGTCTAAAGCCATGAAACTGAAAGCCGGAGATGTATTGAATGGCCTGGTTATAAAGCTCTGTTGAATCCCTCCTGTATGTGTCGTACATTTGGTCAATGCCCTGCATAAAGTTTTTAGCCATATTACTAGTCTCACTGGGTGTAGCAAGCCTGATTTCCGGCTGCGATCTTGCAAGGCCCAAACTACACTATGGAAATGGATGTAAGAGATGCCATGGAGATGTGGTCTTAGAAGACCACGATTATCCATGTGTCAGTTGCCACAGCGGAGACGCCTCTGCTGTAACAAAGAAAGGGGCCCACAGGGGCCTTTTAAAGAGCCCATCCAGTCCAGAAGGTGCCAGATATGCCTGCATAAAGTGTCATGAGAAGGAGGTAGGTCAGGTAGAACAATCTCTCCACTATACCCTTAGGGGAGAGGTAGAGACCATTTGGAAGGCCTTTTTTCCCAATGAAGTGCCCCCTCGTTCCATAGGAGACGTGCCGATAGAGACCCCCCTGGTCACACTCAGGGGGTTGGTGGCAGATCTTTTGCGAAGGAGGTGTGCCAGGTGCCATGTCTTTTCTAGGGGCGATGGCTATCCAGCAACCCAGAGGCGTCTTGGGTGCGGGGCGTGCCACCTGAGACCAGGGCCAAGGCAAATGGCCCATAGGTTCTTAAAAGAGGTCCCAGACAAAAATTGCCTTGCCTGTCACCACGGAAACTTTGTGGGCTGGGACTATGTTGGACGATTTCAAAAGGACCTCGAAGGGTCGTTTCAGGTGCCCTATTATGGGGGGAAGGCCCAGGATCGTCCCTATGGTGTAGAGTGGCTCAGGATGTCGCCAGACATACACATGCGCCTTGGCTATAGGTGCACAGACTGTCACAGAGAAGGTCCGTGCCAGGAAAGGGGGGAGTCCAAGGTCGTTGCGTGCAAGACCTGTCACCCCAAACTCAGCCCTTCAATCCTTGGTCACAGGCCAGGGGACGAAGGGCGTGTGGCATGTGGGGTCTGTCATGCACTCTGGTCGTTTAATGACAGGGGACGAACACTTGTGCGGCAAGACATCGCCAACTACTGGGCATGGTATGATCTGAGGTTCCAGGGCATACGGGAAATTGAGCAACTGCTCGCCTCGAACTATACAGTGGACTACTTCTATTGGCTTCCACCTGTGATGAAAGACCCTTATTCAGGAGAAGTGAGGGAGGGGGTCTGGTACGAGACATTCCTTGAAAGGCGTTTCTGGCCCGTTCAAATAGGAGTGGATGAAAGTGGGAGCCTATCTGTGGTAAGGCCCATCCTTGATCTTTCTATTGACTATGTGGACTCAGATGGTGAGGTGGTCGTGGAGTCGCTGGTCCCCCAGATTAAGGATCTATACATGTCTTATACCCCACATACAATTGGGAAGGCAGACATATACAGGACCATTAGGGTGATGGAGTATCTTGAAGGGGTGCGAGACGGGAATGAATGGCGCTAAAATCTGTTCGTCGGTGTGTGGCTCCCGGTGTTGTAGGGAGGTGGGCAGGGTTCCATTTCTCGGTGAGAGATACGAGGCCCCCTTTTACACACTCTTTTTAGGTGCCTTTCCAGATACAGAGGGGCCAAGCCCTACAAGGCGCCCGTTTGTGGTGGAGTTCCAGGTGCCCCAGGAATTTCCCCACTGTACGGCCCTGGATGCCCAAGGGCTCTGCACCA
>WGBU01000033.1 GCA_015494155.1 Deltaproteobacteria bacterium
AGATACGAGGCCCCCTTTTACACACTCTTTTTAGGTGCCTTTCCAGATACAGAGGGGCCAAGCCCTACAAGGCGCCCGTTTGTGGTGGAGTTCCAGGTGCCCCAGGAATTTCCCCACTGTACGGCCCTGGATGCCCAAGGGCTCTGCACCATATATGATGAAAGGCCCATCTCTTGCAGGCGCTTTCCCATGACAGATGATGGGGGGATCCACCCATTTTGCCCTGTAGAGGAGGTGTCTCTTGGTGAAGACGTCCATGGCGATAGGGAATACCTCAGGAGGCGTGATGCAATAGATGGCCACATCCTCAGGGCCATTTCCCAGGGACTGACCAGGGAGATCTCAGAGCTCTTACAGGAAGAAAGGCCCTTTGAGGCCCCGTTGCTCTACAATGGTTATTTGGTACTTATGTTAGAGGCAGCAGGGCTTAATCCAAGTGATGTGCTCTCTTCACAGAAGAGGCTCCTTGAGGCCTCCATAGCCAAGGGCTATAAGTCGCTTACCTTTATCATTCCAGAGACAGACTATGTGGTAGAGGCAGAGACCGAGGGCCTTTTGGCCAATCTGGAATGGCTTGAGCACAGGCTCCATCACCTTCAAATGGGGCAAAAAGTGCGCATTGCCCTTGAAACCATCTTGTCTAGGGGGTAAATCACGATACTATACACCATCTCATCAACGGGTTTAGCGAGGTAGATAGCATGGGGCTCAGTCAAGGGGAAATAGAACTCAGTATCCTTCCAGAAGAAGAGCGAAAGGAGATCCCAAGCCCAGACAACCTTGGGTTCGGCATACACTTTACAGATCACATGTTCGTCATGGACTATGAAGAGGGCAGAGGCTGGCATTCTCCAAGGATAATGCCCTACGGTGATTTCAGCCTCGATCCAGCGGCCGTGTGCCTCCACTATGGCCAGGCGATATTCGAGGGTCTAAAGGCCTATAGAGGTGGGGATGGACGGGTCAGGCTCTTTAGGGCGATGGAGAACATGAAGCGACTGAACAGGTCTGCCTATAGGATGTGCATGCCCAGCGTAGATGAGGACTTCCTGCTCAATGCCATAAAGGAGCTTGTACGCATAGAAGAGCGGTGGGTGCCTGCAAACAAGGGTACAAGCCTCTACATACGCCCTTTTATGATAGCTACAGAGGCCTTTTTAGGCGTTAGGCCTGCCAAGGAGTACAGGTTGTCTGTAATATTGAGCCCTGTAGGGGCCTACTATTCAGAGGGATTTAATCCTGTAAAGATATACGTTACGGACAAGTACGTACGTGCAGCCCGCGGTGGGGTAGGGGAGGCCAAGACCGCAGGCAATTACGCCGCAAGCCTCATGGCAGGAGAAGAGGCAAAGGCAAAGGGGTTCACCCAGGTACTCTGGCTAGACGCCCAAGAGCGTCGCTATGTGGAAGAAGTTGGGACCATGAATATATTTTTCGCATTTGAAGACGAGGTGGTGACCCCCAGTCTGTCAGGCAGCATCCTCCCAGGGATCACTAGGGATTCGGTCTTGAGACTTGGGAGGCTATGGGGTCTCAACATGGTGGAAAGGCCCATCACCATAGAAGAGGTATTAGATGGGGCAGAAACAGGTAGTCTCAAAGAGTGCTTTGGTACAGGTACTGCAGCAGTGATCTCTCCTGTGGGCTCCCTACACTACAAAGGGAGGGACTATGTAATTAATGGTGGAGAGACAGGGCCGTTGGCCAAGAAATTTTTTGACGAGATAACTGGCCTTCAATATGGTGAGATAGAAGACTCCCTTGGTTGGGTAGAAGTGCTCTGAGGGGGTGGCTCTAATTAGTGGGTGGCCTTTTTAATCACCAGATAAGGCCGCCCTGATGTAGCCCTCCTCTAATTCGTCCATGAGCTCTTTTACGCTCACTATCTTGTCCACCCTCCACACGTTTTCACCACAGAATACAAAACCTGCCCTAAGATTCCCCCTCTGGGCGTTTATGAGGGCAGAGCCAATGCAGTAGGGGGTGGTCTTGAAGTCACACACCCGCAAACACTTAAACATACACTTTTTGGGGCGCTTGTCCCCAT
>WGBU01000034.1 GCA_015494155.1 Deltaproteobacteria bacterium
GTTTTTTGAAGTATCTTGGTATTCCTTACATGGCGGGTGACGTAGAGTCCCTCCGCGGGGTCAAGGATGTGACTGCACCACTTGGAAGTGCACTGTCGGGCCTGGATCTATATGGTAGCCTTAGGCCAGGCACCTTTAGGATAAAGATACTCTCAGACGAGGGGGCACTGGTTGACCAGGCAGAGGTCACCTTTGATCCAACTACCATGAGCCTGGAGGACCTAAGAGACGCCATAAACAGTACCGGCATTGCGACTGCCTCCATTACAGGGGGGCGGCTCACTATCTCCACCAATCCACCTGGAAATGGCATTTTGGCCCTTGCAGAAGACAACACCAGCCTTTTAGAGGCCCTGGGACTTCCTACGATCTCACAGACCATTACTGGTGACTACGCCGTTGAAGGGCTAGATATTGCCATAGACGACCATGAGTTGGGTGTAACGAGTGGCACGTTCAACGTGTTTCTCTATGATGAAAATGGGGGCGTATTGCCTGGGATGCCCATTACAATTGGAATAGATGCCCAAAGGGATGGACTGAAAGACGTCGCCTCCATGCTAGACGCCATCCCAGGTATTAGTGCACGGGTAGTGAATGGAAGGCTCGATATCAGGGCAGAAGATGGCGCCAATAGTTTTATTTTGACAGACGATTCAACAGGGCTCTTGGATGCGCTTGGTCTTAAGACACCCCTTGGAGGAGGACTTTTTCCAGCAGACAATGAAAATGCCCTTTCCATAAGGGAACTTGCCCGCTACTCTATAGATAGCCTTGATGGTGCCACCTTAAACGAGGCCTATCAAAATCTCATCGGCCAGATTGGAATTGAGACAAGGGGCTTTAAGGCCGATTATGAATTTATGAAGAGTGCTGTTTCAGAGCTAGAAGTGCGAAGGGACGAGGTCTCAGGGGTCTCAATAGATGAGGAGTTGAGTGATCTACTGAAATTTCAGCATGCATACACTGCCGCTGCCAAGCTCATTAAGACCGCTGACGATGTCTATATCTCGCTTTTGGCGGCCAAGCAATAGGATGATGATGGAGGGCTAGCCCATGCGGGTGACCATGCGGACCCTTTATAACCAGATAAAGACAGACCTTGGTAGCATTACCGAGCAGATGAACCTCATGACCTCGAGGCTCTCTTCTGGAAAGATTTACAGAAGGCCGTCTGATGCACCAGTAGCACTCACCCACGCCCTGTCCATCCGTACCCAGCTTGCCACCACTAGCCAGGTAAAACGGAACATCGTATACGCCCAGGGTTGGCAGCGTGCCACAGAAAATGTGCTGCAAAAGGTGGAAGAGCGCCTGGAGAGGGCCAAGACCCTGGCAATCCAGGGTGCCAACGACTCACAAAATGTGGAGACCAGACGCGCCATTGCAGAAGAGGTGCGAGGCATCTTGGAAGAGGTGGTATCGTTGGGCAACACGAGATTTGGCGGGAGATATATCTTTGGCGGTACCAAGACAGACGGATATGAAGCTGGAGAGGGCCCTTTTGTCTTGCAAGGGGGTGGAGAGGTGGCATATAAGGGAAACAGAGACGTTATAGAGCTCAGGGTATCTGATAGTACTAAGATGTCCATCAACCTGGATGGTGACTCGGCCTTTTTAGAGGGCGGGGTCTTCGATGCGCTTAAGCGTCTATACGATAGCCTAGTCACTGACAGTAGAGATGATGTGGATGCATCCATAGGAAAGATAGACCTGGCCCTGAAGCACGTGAACCGTGAGATCGCAAAGGTGGGCGCCCTGTCCAATTCGCTGGATAGCTACTCTCAAGTGGCAGACTCCATGGAGCTAACAGACACAGAGCGGCTGTCCGATATTGAAGATGCTGACATGGCCAAGACTGCGGCAGATCTTGCGGTGTTACAGACCAGTTACCAGGCAAGCCTTGCAGCCGCATCCAAGGTGATGCAGCTCAGTCTTGCCGATTTTATTTAGGCAAGGGGGCCTAAGTGCTAATAATATCTAGGAAGATTGGCGAAAAGATAAAGATAGGCGAATCCATCGAGGTGGTCATACTCGATATAAAGGGCAGACAGGCAAGTATCGGCATCAAGGCCCCCAAGGGCATTGCCATTTACAGGGAAGAGGTGCTGAGACGGATACAGGAAGAGAACATAGAGGCTGCCTCTCAGGCGCCAGATACCAAGGACCTAGAGGGCCTTGAAATTTAAGCTTTGGGGAATTTTGAGGGCATGGAAATAGAGACCACGAGGTTTGGGATTATAGAGATCGAAGAGGATAAGATTATAAAGATGACCCAGGGCATACTTGGGTTTCCAGAGGACAGGCGTTATGTGTTGATTCCACACAGGGAGGGAAGCCCATTTCACTGGCTACAGAGCGTGGACACCCCACACCTAGCCTTTGTGGTGGCAAGTCCAGGTAGATTCTTCAAGGACTATGCCTTTGAAATCTCAGACGAGGTGGAAAAGGAGCTGGAGATAGAATCGCCAGAAGATGTAGACTGCCTCGTAATCATCACCATTCCAAGGGACAATCCCAGGGGCCTAACTGCCAATCTCCTTGGGCCCATTGTCATCAATGTGAAAAAGCGCCTTGCAAGACAGGTGGTCCTAGACCCCAATCTCTACCCAGTCAAGTGCCCACTCGTTCCAGAAGGGGAGTGACCAGGTCCAATGCCTGGGAGAGGAGTACGTCTTTGGGTGAAGAGGCATCGAGTCTCTTTAAAAATGGTAGATCAAGGGAATCGAAGACACCCTTTACCCGTTCGAGATACTCTAGGGTCTCAAACGAATTGGGCACATCGCCCCTCTTCTGTGTAATCCTCTGAAGGGCCTCTTCAGGCTCTAGGCATAGCAATATGGCGAGGTCTGGTGGGGGTGCAAATGATTCGTTCTCCTCCCGGATCTTTTCTGGATCGAGTCCCCTTGCGCCCTGGTATGCCATGGTAGAGATATAGTAGCGGTCTGAGATCACGATCTTGCCCTGGGCAAGTGACGGGGCGATTAGTTTTTTTACGTGATCCATCCTGTCTTGGGTAAAGAGCCTGAGTTCTTCCTCTGGCGATAGGCGCCTCTCCTCCTTAAAACTCTCCCTAAGCCTCTTCCCATAAGGGCCAAACGTGGGTTCAAAGGTTAGGACTACATCCCATCCCATGGCCTCTAATGCCTGGGCAAGGCCCTTTGCCAGGGTGGACTTTCCCGTCCCGTCAATCCCCTCCACCACTATTAGGAGACCTCTGGGATGGTGGAGGCTATGGTCTGGATCAGCCACCATGCCTCCTGAGATATCTTTTCTTCATCCTCTTTCGCTTGTATGGTGAGCCCTTTAAGAGGCAGTAGGTAACGCCTGTTCCTCCATCCCAAGGGGGTGCGCTAGAATAGGCCACAAGGCGCCTCCTAAAGGGGCCTCGCTCAAGCCAGTCGACCAGCGCCTTCTTTAAGACAGGCCCCTTTTTGGACCCCAACCCACGACCGTGGATGAATGCAACACACCTAAGCCCACACCTTATGGCATCCATGAGGAAATCGTGACAGGCGTGGAGTGCGCTATCTATATCCATGCCATGCATGTCGAGATATGCCTGAACACTATAACGGCCCTCGTGGAGTGCTTCTGACACAATGGAACAAAACGGGCTTTTCCCGCCAGATACAAACTCAGATGTGTCTTTGAGGGAGATGAGACCTGCACCTGAGACGAGTTCTTGGAGGCATCTCAAGGCGGCCTCGTGGTCATCTTCTGGATGGATCTTTGGAGACTTATGACGGCAACCATCTGGATGAGGGATCTCGTCTGGTTCTCTCGCCTGTTCTTCCCTGGGGCGTAATGGAATCACCCCCTCCATGGCCTCTAAAAATAATCGCCAGTCCTCATCGGAGTCTCTGTTTTTATCTGTACCCAGAGAGATGGCGTTTCCACGGCCCTCATTTTTCGCCGCTCCAGAGACACCAGAATATATAATCTGTCTCCGCTTCTTTCTGAGCTCTCTTCCCAGCCCTTTAAAGGGCGAATAGCGGAGTTCGTCCATGATCACTAGAATCCAGCGAGGAGTTTTTCAAGGCCACTAATGAGGGCGTTTCTCTCCTCCTTTGTAAGTGGGGAGGCAATATCCTCTGTCAATTTCATGTGGAGGGCGTGGTGACTCTTAAAACTCTCTCTGCCCTTTTCTGTGAGATCTACTACATATGATCTCCTGTCCTCTGGGTGGGGTTTTCGTTCTACCAGACCCTTTGCCTCCAACCTATCTACCATAACTGTCATGGTGCCAGTGGTTACACCAATCTTTTCTGCAAGTTCTTTCATCCTCAGATTTGGATGGTTACCCAAGACCTCTATCGTATGGATCTGTGCCGCAGAAAGCCCTGTTCCCCTCACTACAGAGGCGTCCCAGGAGGCCATCTTGTCGTATAGCTCGATCAAGAGGTTGGTAAGTTTTAGAAAGTCTCTTTTCATTATAGCAAGTCCTCTCTCTCCTTATTGTCCTAACGCATTCCTTCTGAACATTGTCTTAGAAAGCCCAATATTGTAATGGATTTCATCAAGAACGATCTCTGTCTCCCTCTTTTTTTTGAGATCCCGCATTATGGCGTCCTCAACAGTCCAAATGCCATCTATCTTTTCTAGCCCCTTTACCGTAAATCTCTTTGAAAGCTGGCCCTTCTTGTCGTAGAGGTCTATCTTAACAGGTACAAACCCATCTTTTGTTATCCACTGGACGATCTTTGAGTATTGTGATCGCGCATCCTTTTTGGGAATGCTTTCTAATACCCAACATCCATGACCGAGGAGATCTTCTTCTCCAATGATCCTATGGGTATCCTTCTTAGGGTCGCGTCTTTCAAGGTCTTCATAGGTGAAATCTGAGTTTACAAACCGTCTCTTTTTAACAGAGCCAACTATCCTCCTAGTGCGCCTGAGCGCAGGTAGATAGAGGTATTGTTCATTTTCACCATTGTCGTGTGAGATGTTAAGAAACGTGGTGCCACGTATGTCTTTTGGACTCAGGAATCTTATGATGGAATAGCGGGTGCTGCCGTCGTCTAAGGCAAGGGCTTCAAACTTGCGTATGCGCTCCCGTCCATTTTTGTCCCTAAGGATCATGCGCATTAGGGCCTTCGAGTCCCTTCCGATATCGCGGTTGAATACCTTTTCTGCCACTGCTCTAGCGGAAATATCTTGGGGTTCACCTGAAATCAGGCTGCGAGGCCCAATAAGGAGGGTAAAAATGACAAATGATACCAATATAATTGTGATTTTTTCTGCTTTCCTACCCATGGTAAATTTTATATATCACAATATAGAGTGAGTTTAAATACGAAAAATGTTAAGTTGTAAAGATTGGTAACCGATGATAAATATGATTGAAAATGAATCTCTGGGTCAATCTTTCTAGAAGGAGAAATCATGGCAACTAAATCGACTGTATATCTTAAGAGTGTTTTTTTGCTGGTGTTTTTTCTCGCCACTATATGTTTTGTCTCGGGTTGTTCGAGCAATGAGGAAAAGGGTGCAAAACACCTCGCCAGGGGAATCGAATACTTTGAAAAGGGCGACTATAAGAGCGCTGAAATCGAGCTAAAAAATGCAGTAAAATACACACCCAAGGATGCCAAGGCCCGTTTTAAGCTTGGGATGACCTACTTAAAAGAGAAGAATCTAAGGGCCGCATTTAGGGAACTCAGTATTGCCTCATCTCTTGACCCTTCAAATCTAGAGGCCAAGCAACTGGTAGCAGAGCTACTCTTTTTGGGAAAGGACCTAAAGGGGAGCAAAAAGAAGACCAAAGAGATCCTCTCAAAAGACCCAAAGAATGTAAAGGCCTTGGCACTCCTAAGTAAAATCGAGCTAAGCGACGGGAATATCACATCTTCCATGGAACACTGTAATACGGCCTTGGCCATTGAGCCTGACAATGTCGATCTCCTTTTATTAAAGGCAGTGATCTATGCAAAAAAGGGTGATCTAAAGAGGTCTGAAGCACTCTTAAAGGAGGCAATAGAAAAAGACCCCAAAAAGCTTTTATCATATCAGGGGCTTGCAAATATATACTTTAAAGAGGGCGATGTCTCCAAGGGGCAAAAGATCCTTGAGGAGATGGTGGAAAAAAATCCAGGTTCAGCACCTGCACTCATAGTGCTCACTAAGTTTTACAGGCAGGCTGGAGACCTGGATAAGGCCATAGAGTTAATAAAAAAGGCCATTAGTCTGAAGCCCGATGAGCCTGCCCTCTTTGTATATCTATCAGAGCTGTATGAGGACAAGGGGGAAAAGGACAAGGCAAAAGAGGTCTTGTTCGAGGCCCAAAAGAAGTTTCCCCAAAGCTCCCTCCCCCTATCGCGACTGAGCGATATCGCATTTAAGGAAAGACAATATGACAAAGCGTGGGACTACGCGGAAAAGGCGTTAAAGCTAGACCGTGGAGATCTTCTGGCCCTCCTCACCAAGGCAAAGCTCCTCATGAAGAAAAACAAGCTTGACGAGGCCTCGGAGATCCTTTCAAAGATTGTCCGTGAAAGGCCCAACTGGGACGAGGCAAATTTCGTAAAGGCGCTGTGTCACCTCGCAAAGGGCGAGATAGAACAGGCGATTCAGTTTGGTGGAAAGGCAGTTCGGCTTGCACCCAGAAATCCCAAGTATAAGACCTTTATGGCAGATGTATACTTTAGAAAGCGTGCATTTAAGGAGGCAAGGGCCTTTGCAGAAAGTGCCTTAAGGCTAAATCCCTCAGACCTTCCGGCTGCCCTCATCCTCGCCAAATCCTTGGTGGAACAAAAGGAGTTTAAGAAGGCAAAGGAACTCTTTGATAGGATACACAAGTATTATCCCAAAGAACCCACATCCATTCGGTTTTTGGGCCTCTTTGCCCTGGGCCAGAAAAAGTATGAAGATGCAATCGCCCTCTTTAAGAGCGCATTCGATCTAAACCAAGGGGATGGCGTTGCCCTGAACCTGCTGGTCCTTGCCACCATAAAGTCCAAGGGAAAGGAGGCAGCCCTTCGGGAGATCGAGGCATTGAGGGACAAGTATCCGAAGAATCCACTGGTTTATGGGGTACTGGCCCGTGTCTACATGTTGAATGGGAAGATGGATCTGGCAGAGAAGGCCATCAAGAAGGCCATAGAGCTTGCTCCAAATGTACCACAATTCTATGACATGTTGGGAACGTTCTATGCCTCCACTGGACGGGAGAAGGATGCCATTACCCAGTATAAGAAGGCCTTGGAGAAGGCCCCCAAGTCACCTCGGCTCCTCATGATCCTTGGCTCACTCTATGATAAGAAGGGGGATGTGGAATCTGCAAAAAAATTCTATGAAAAGGCCATCCAATACAATCCAAAGTTTGTACCAGCACTCAATAATCTCGCATGGCTCATTGCCCAAGAAGAAGGAGGCGATCTTGCCAAGGCCTTGGGCTATGCCATCACTGCACAAGAAAACGCTCCAGACGACCCCTTTGTGGCAGACACGCTGGGTTGGATACATCTTAAGCGAGGTGCCTACGACCTTGCCCTGACCCAGTTCCAGGCAGCATCCCAGAAGCTTAGCAATAATCCTACTGTAAAATATCACCTGGCCCTCGCCTTGGTGAAGTTGAACCGCTTCAGCGAGGCAAAGAAGGTATTAAAAGAGGTCCTGGAAGGGCCTAACACAAAGGAATTCCCAGAGATGGCACAGGCAAAAGGACTCTTAAAGGAGATAACTAAAAAGAGTGGCAAAGAGATTAAGGGGGAATAATGGGCATAGGAAGGATTAATAGAGGACATAAGACCATTTATTTCACATTTGCCCTAATCATATTGGCGCTATTACCTACCATGGGCTATTCTTCGTCTCAAGATGTCATAAATGTCTCGAAAAATCCATATAAAATCGGTCCATCTGACCTCCTTGACATACAGGTGTGGAACGAACCGGATGTATCTAAGCAGGTGAGGGTCCTCATTGATGGGACAATAGTGTTGCCACTGGTAGGACAGATAAATGCTGCAGGTCTCACCCCATCACAACTGTCTGAGTCCCTAAAAAAGAAGTTGTCCGAGTACATAGCAGAACCAGAGGTTACTGTGATGGTACTCGAGGGGAAATACAATCGTTATTTTATCGTGGGGCAGATCCAGAATCCTGGTGAATATTACATTGACTACCCAATCTCAATCTTACAGGCCATAGCAAGGGCTGGGGGCTTTCAGGAATGGGCAAAGAAGTCAAAGATATTCGTAATCAGGCAGACAAAAAGTGGTGAAGAGAGGATTGAGTTTAACTACGATGAATTCGTAAAGGGCGACAAGAAGGTAAAAAACATAGAGATCGTATCAGGGGATACGATCATTATCCCATAGTAGTCGAGGAGATGATAGGAGGGCACATGGTGTCAAAGGTGGGCCTGGTCTTTATTTTTGGGATTTTTTTGTCTTCGATTTTTCCCTATCAAACATGGGCTGACGGGACTATTAAGACCCTTTCAGGGGGTGTTTCAGGGGAACTTGAGTGGGACTCCAATCTATACCTAGACGATAAAGATGAGGAGAGTGCCTTTTTGTATGGCGGATCAGCAGACCTCCGTTTTGAAGACGAGGGGCAGTTCAGTAAGATCACACTAGACTATAAGATTAGGGCAAGGCAAAATTCAAAGACCAATGATGCAGAAGTAGAACACTCCATTGGCCTTGACTATTCAAGGCGCCTTTCAAAGGCTCTGGAGCTCTCCGTTACCGATACATTTAACACAGGATTTGACACCTTAAATCAAGGTGTTAGAGAGCAGCGCCTCTATAAGAGGCGAAATAGGAAGAGGTATATAACAAATTCAGCAGGTATTTCCAGCCATTACGAGTATGGAGACCGGAGGGGTATTGGACTGAGTTACAGGAATTCATATTATGAGTCGCAAGGTGACGATAACAACAATGACTACATGAGACATGAGTTCTTACTGGATATTGAGCACAAGGTGACAACGAGATTCGGCCTAATAGGCAGTGCAAGTTACGAGAAAGGAGACTTTAAGGAGGATGCAGATACTGAAGGAAATAGGTTTGAAGGGGGTATGAGCTATTATCCAAATCCACATGACACCCTGTATCTCTCCTATTTTTACAATAATTTTACCTACCGCGATGATAGGCCAGACTATAGGACCCAGGGGGTGATGCTTGGCTGGACAAGGGAGGTGACAGAAAAAGACACCATCCACTTTGCAGGGGGGGCGAGCTATTGGGAAAACGACGATGGAGACTCAGATTGGGCCGCTACATATGAGGCAGATTATATGAGGCGATTTAAGAGGGGGAGCGTGCGACTTAGTGGTAGTGGCGGGTTCGGCAACCTCAACTATTCTAGTGACAATGCCGGCCTCTCTAAATACTGGATGGTGGATATATCTGCTACCTATGCACTTGCAAAACGAATAGGCCTAGACTGGTCTGCCAATTACAGAAGGGATGATTTTGTACAATCCATTGATGAACACATAGAAGATCGATACCTTACCCATATCGGCCTTAATTACAAAATCAATAGGTGGTGGAGTGCTGGGATATCCTATTCATACAATATGCTCGACTCCACTCTCCCTGGAGACGACTTTGTGGACCATAGGGTCTTTTTTCACATAACTGGGGCAAAGGACCTTTATAGATGGTAATCATCCCAGATTATGCACTTCGAAAGGGGCAAAAATGATATTTTTCATTTATATCGATTTGTTGCAATGTTGCAAACAGTTGCTGCAAATTTATCTTTTAGGTGCGGCCGAATCCATTTTAGTTTTTGCCCCTTTCTCAGCCCTTCGGGATTGGCGATTTTGCCCAATCTGCTTTGTTGCTCTGGGTTCGGAATACCTAAGTATACCTTCACCCTTCGCGCCTCGTATCTTGGGCAAACTCACCAATTGCAAAATCTGGTATCATAGGTGTTTGACAAGGAGATTTGATCAGTGGAGAAAAAGGGAAACCAGGAGATAAAAAAGATCCTTGACCTCATAGTGAGGTATAAGTCTTTCATCATCATCTGTGTAGTAGTGTCTTTGTCTATTGGATTAGAATATTATGTGCGTTCACCCAAGGTGTACAAGGCATCTGCAATCATCTTATATACGCGTCAAAAGATAAACCCTGCTGTAATGTCACCAGATGTAAGGATGCAGACCAGGTTATTCGTTGCCAACGTAAGCCAGCAGATTACGAGCAGGGAAAAGCTTGAAGAGATTATAAAAAAGTATGGATTATACAAAAACTACTTAAAACGACACCCCATAGAGGATGCAGTGGATATGATGCGCACCCACTTCATCTCTATCCGTTCACAAAAAGGGGATACATTTGAGGTCTCTTTTCAGGGCAAGGACCCTAAAAAGGTCATGTTGGTAACGAATGATCTTGCATCAAAATTTGTGGAGGAGAATCTCCGTTATCGTGAACAAAGGGCCTCTGAGACGGCATCGTATATAAAAGATGAGCTCAAGATGGCAAAGGAGGCCTTAAATAAAAAAGAGGCCGCAATGCGGGATTATAAGCTTAAATACTATAATGAGATGCCTGACAAGCTGGACTCAAATATAAGGCGACTAAACTCCCTCCAGGATCAATACCGTAAACTTCAAGAGATCATCCAGGACCTGGAAAAGACGAGGGTGATGGTACAGGAACAGATGACTCAGGCCAGTACTAGCGTGTCTGGCAATGGGGAGGATACTGAGGAAGAGATCCTCTCAAAGCTCGCAAAGCTTCGGGCAAAATATACTGAGAATCACCCCGAGATAAAGCGGCTTAAGCGGCTCCTGAGGGAAAAGAGGCAGATGAGAACTGGGGTATCGACCTCAGACAATGAAACAGAGACATTGGTTGGCTCAATAAGGGCACAGTTGAAGAAAATAGATTTTCAGCTTGAGCGCCTGAGGCGGGAAGAAAAGGACCTCGAAAAAGAGATAAAAAAGTATCAAAAGTGGGTAAATGCCGCCCCAATAAGGGAGGCAGAATGGGCTGAGTTGACCCGGGACTACGAACAGCTAAAAAAACACTACGAGGACCTTGTGGCCAAGAAGATCCAGGCCGAGTCTGTGGAAAACCTCGAAAAGCGACAGAAGGGAAGTCAGCTTAAGATCATAGAGTATGCCCATGTACCAGACAAGCCCTATAAACCAGACTTTAAGAAGATCATGGTCCTTGCCTTGGCAGCAGGGCTTGGCGTTGGAGGTGGGATTGCCTTTTTGCTTGATTTCATAGATACGACCTTTAGGGACCCGGAAGAGATAGAGACCTATCTTGGGCTTCCAGTGGTGTGCTCAATCCCATTTGTGGAAACGCAGAAGACGCGATTTCGAAAAAAGCTAAAGGCGATCTTGGTCTTCTTTCTCGTCTCTGGGAGCGTTGCCTGTTTCTTGGGGCTCTTTGCATTTCACTGGCATAGGGGCGACATCATCCTTTAATGTATAGGGATTTCTACGGCCTCAAGAAAAAACCCTTTGAGCTGGTCCCTGACGACGAGATCATCTTCATGAGCGAGGGGCACAAAGAGGCCTTCTCCACCTTATTCTATGGCGTAATAGAGAGAAAGGGGTTTATCGTACTAACAGGCGATGTGGGGACTGGAAAGACCACCATCTTGCGGCTTTTAAAGAGGTCTTTAAGGAAGCGCTGTATAATCGCCATGGTCTCAAACCCAACACTCACGATCCACGATTTCTATATGTATCTCTCCAGCCTCTTCAAGCTAGGGAGCGCTTCGAGGGCCAAGGCACGATTCATGATAAGATTCCAGGAACTCTTAGAATTAAAGGCCAAGACTGGTATTCACGTGGTATTGGCCATTGACGAGGCACACCTTCTCTCCCCTGAGATGTTTGAAGAGATAAGGCTTCTCTCCAATCTGGGTATGGATGCTGGGGCAGCGCTCACAATAGTCCTAGTGGGTCAGCCGGAACTGGACCACATCCTTTCAAATCCCAAGATGAGGGCCTTAAGACAACGGATAACTATTCGCTATCACATACCCCTTTTTAGGCCATATGACACGAGGAGATATATAATATTCAGGCTTCAAAAGGCAGGGGCTAGGCGGCTCAATATATTCGACTATGATGCCGTGGAACTGGTACATGAGTATTCAAAGGGGTGCCCACGACTTATAAATATACTGTGTGACCACGCACTACTTTCTGGGTATGCGGCTAATAAAATCGTGATAGATGCCGATATAATAAGAGACA
>WGBU01000035.1 GCA_015494155.1 Deltaproteobacteria bacterium
CCCTCGGCGCCTGCCCCGCCTTTCTTGTCTGAATAATATACGATCAGTCGATCTGCATAGATGGTGAGGTCCCCTTTTCGTGCTACGACGTCCCCTGTGAAGATCACCTTTCCCTCTTTGTCCAGTGCCTCCATCTGGTTGCTCTTGATGTGTATGGCCTCTTTATCACCGCCTCCACTGGCTCGAGCAACTCCAGTGAAGGACATGGCCAAAATGGTTATAAAAAAAAGGTATAGCCACATATTTTTTTCCATTGTGGTGCCTCCTTTTTTAAGGTGTCTATTCCAAGATATTTGTAGTCGAACCCTTTATGGTGAGTCTGCCCGTCTCCAGGTTGAAGGCGAGCGACTGCCCTGTTATTTCAAGCCCCCCCTTTTTGATGATGACTGGAAGGTCCGATTTTAAGAGGTGACTCTCTGGGTCGAATCTCAACTCCTCAGTATAGAGAGTAGTGTTATCAGGTGTCTTTAATACCACATTCTCCCTAAAGATCGTCTCCATGGTCTCTAAGTGTAGGAGACCGCTAAGGGCCCTTACCCTAACACGCCTATCTTTTTGAGTGGCATCCCCCGTTTGAGACAAGCCTTTATTCGAAAAGAGTATAAGGCGAGGAGAGCGGGCCTCTATGATCTGTCCTTTTTTAAAGAAAGTGGCATCTTTTGCCCACAATTCCATCACGGTTTTGTCCCTTTTGATCTTCCTATAAAAGAGGTCTTTGATCCTCGCATCTGACCTCACCTTCAACTTTGGCAAGGACAAGCGGGGCCCCTCGTGTTTAAAGATCTGAGGCAATGCCAATGCCATTACACAGATGGAAATGAACCATGCAATAAAGGCCCTTTTATTCATGTGAATCTACGTGGATAAAGCGGTTGAGTACCTGGCTCCAGAGGTTTTTCCCTTTCAATATGACCTCTGCCACCTCACGTACAGCACCCTTCCCACCAGAGACCTTGGTGCAGTAGTGGCAATAGTCCCTTAGCTGCCTTGCACCATTGGGTACGGTTATGGAAAGACCAACACGTGTCAAGACTGGGAGATCTACTAAGTCATCTCCTATGTATGCGATCTCATGGTCTTGGAGTCCAAGCTCAGAGCTTATCTCTCTGTATGCGGCGAGTTTGTCCTTTATGCCCTGGTATACCCTTTTTATCCCAAGCTCCTTCGCCCTGGTCTCTGTGGCCGAACTCGCCCTGGAAGAAAGGATACAAAACTCGACCCCTGCATCTAGGAGGAGCTTTATACCAAGGCCATCCATCACAGAGAAAGACTTGATCTCAATGCCTTCTTCTGTATAGGTTATGGTGCCATCGGTCAAGACTCCATCCACGTCAGAGATCAAGAGCCTTATTCTCGAGGCCCTTTTGAGGACGAGTTCCCAATCAAGGTGCGACACTGGAAAATCCCCCTCTTATCTTGTCTAACATGGCGAGATCCTTTAGGAGTTCCTTTGCCTGCGAGAGATAGAGGCTGTTTGGCCCGTCGCAAAGGGCCTTTTCTGGATCCACATGTACTTCCATGAATATGGCGTCTGCACCGGCTGAAAATGCCGATCGGGCCAGGACTGGTGCAAACTCACGCTGGCCACTGGAACAGCCCGCCCCGCCGCCTGGTAGTTGGACGCTGTGTGTGGCATCGAACACTACCTTCACCCCCAACCCTTTCATTATGGGAATGGAACGCATGTCCACCACCAGGTTGTTGTAGCCAAACTGAGCACCCCGTTCTGTTACCATGACAAACTCATTCCCAGTAGAACGCACCTTTTCTACTGAATATTTCATGTCCCATGGGGCCAAGAATTGTCCTTTCTTTATGTTGACAGGGAGGCCTGTATTGCCAGCCTCTACCAAAAGATCTGTCTGGCGGGATAGAAAGGCCGGGATCTGGATGGAGTCTAGCACCTCCTTGGCACGACCTACCTGCCACACCTCGTGAACATCTGAGATCACAGGGCATTTGAGCTCGTTTCCAATTTTCTTCAGTGTCTTGAGGCCTGCCTCCAGACCAGGACCCCTGTAAGATTTGACAGATGTCCTGTTGGCCTTGTCATAAGAGGCCTTGAAACAGTATAGAAAACCCATCTCCTCCACGGCCTTTTTCATAAAGGCGCCGATCTCAACGGCGATATCTTCTGTCTCGAGCACGCATGGTCCTGCAATTACAAGAGGCCTTGATGTGGCGAAAAATTCCTCAAAGACAGGGTGGATCTCTTTCCCAGTCACTAGGCCTCCCCTTGTACGCCCATCTTATTGGTGAGGGCAGCGTGTATGAACGAGACAAATAGGGGGTGCGGATTTAAGGGCCTCGATTTGAACTCAGGGTGGAACTGGCACCCAAGGAACCAAGGATGATCCTTTAATTCTACGATCTCAACTAGTTCTCCGTCTGGGCTGAGGCCAGAATATATGAGGCCAGCCTTTTCCAATACCTCCCTATATGCATTGTTGAATTCATAACGGTGCCTGTGCCTTTCAAAGATCTCATCGACCCCGTAGGCCGCCTTTGCAATGGTCCCATCTTTTAGCCTGCATGGATAGGCCCCTAGCCGCATGGTACCCCCAAGGTCTGTGTTCTCGTCGCGCACCTCTACCCTGTTTGATCTATAGTCAAACCACTCCTTCATCAGGTATATCACAGGCTCTGGCGTAGAGGGGGTAAACTCTGTGGAGTCTGCATTTCGTATGTTCGCCACATTCCTTGCAATCTCGATCACAGCCAATTGCATCCCAAGACAAATACCCAAGAATGGTATCTTGTGTTCCCTTGCAAACTGTATGGCCTCTATCTTTCCAGGGATGCCTCTTGTGCCAAAGCCTCCTGGCACCAATATGCCGTGACACGCCTCGAGACGCTTCCTCAATGCATCGCCCGTGAGTTCCTCGCTGTTCAAAAAGTCTATCTCCACCTCGCTCCTGTTGGCTACCCCACCGTGAAAGAGCGCTTCGTTCAAGCTCTTGTACGACTCCTTTAGATTTACATACTTGCCCACCATGGCGATCTTCACCTTGTGGTGTGGCTCGTTTATTTTGACCATGAGCTCTTTCCACTTGGTGAGAATCGGGGCCCTTGTCCACATGTTGAGATACTGCACTATACGATCGTCAAGCCCTTCCTCGTGGAATCTCAATGGCACCTCATAAATGCACTCCACGTCCCTGGCAGAGATGACACAGTCCTCCTTGACATCGCAAAACAGGGCAATTTTCGCCTTTATACCCTGTGACAGTGGCCCCTCTGCCCGGCAAAGCAGGATATCGGGTTGGATGCCTATGGACCTCAGCTCCTTTACGCTGTGCTGGGTGGGCTTTGTCTTCAGTTCCCCTGCTGCCTTTATAAATGGTACGTATGTCACGTGGATATAGAGGGTGTTCTCTTTACCTAGGTCGCCGCGCAACTGTCTTATGGCCTCAAGGAATGGTAGCCCCTCTATGTCACCAACTGTACCACCTATTTCCACTATGGCGATGTCGGCATCTCCTTCCAACTGGAGTATGGCCTGTTTGATCTCGTCGGTAATGTGGGGTATCACCTGGACGGTCCCACCTAGGTAGTCTCCACGTCGCTCCTTTTTGATCACACTGTCATAAATGCGGCCCGAGGTGTAATTGTTCTTCTGACCAAGTTCTGCATGGGTGTATCTCTCGTAGTGACCTAGGTCCAGGTCTGTCTCGGCCCCGTCGTCTGTGACGAATACCTCGCCGTGTTGGAATGGATTCATGGTCCCTGGGTCAACGTTGATGTAGGGGTCTAGCTTCTGAAATGTGACCTTAAGGCCCCTGGCCTCCAAGAGTGCACCAATCGACGCCGCTGCAAGCCCCTTTCCCAGTGAAGACAAGACCCCCCCTGTGATGAATATGAATTTCGTCTTCATGGCACCCCCGAACTGGCCTATGAATAAAAGAATATGGGTTCCACGAGCTTTATGCCCTTTTCGTCAAGGGCCTTCAATGCCCTCTCCAATACGTCGTCTGCCACCCTGAAGATGAGGACTGCGCGCTTCGAATCCCCAACGAATGCATAGGTGTAGTCTATATTAATGTCTTCTCCTGCCAGTACCTTGACCACTTCGTTGAAGCTTCCAGGCCTGTCCTCTACCTCTACAGCAAATACGTCCTGCTCGTTTACAGTGAAACCGCTCTTTGAAAGGGCGTTTTTTGCCTTCTCAGGGTTGTCTACCACCAACCTCAAGATGCCAAACTCTGCAGATTCGGCCATGGCCAAGGCCCTAATATTGATATTGGCCTCTGTAAGTGCCTCAGTCACCTCAAGAAGCCTGCCCTTTCTATTCTCTAGAAATACAGATATCTGCTTTACTCCATATTTTGATCTCATTTCCCCCTCCTTGTCTTATTCTACTTATTTTGCATCAGGCCTTTTGTCTATGATGCGTTGGGCCTTGCCCATGCTCCTCTCGAGGGTCTTTGGCTCTACGAGCTTTACCTTGGCATTTATGTAGAGCTCGTTGAGCATTTCGTTCTGGAGTTTGGTCTTGAGCTCTTCCAGAGCCCCAATGCCGCCTGCAAAGGTCTTTTCATCCACTTCAACCCATACTTCGAGCTTATCCAGGACCCCCTTTTTGTCTACAACAATAACATAATTGGGTGTTATGCCCTCTACCTTGGTGAGTACGTGTTCCACCTGGGATGGGAATACGTTCACACCATTTACAATGAGCATGTCGTCTGAACGTCCCTTCACAGTCTCCATGACCACTAGGGTCCTACCGCATTTACATGGTTCGCGGTGAAGGGTGGTGATGTCTTTGGTACGGTATCTCACGATGGGGAGCCCTTGTTTCGTTATAGTGGTGAAGACGAGTTCTCCCTCTTCTCCTGGCGGGAGCACCTCTCCGCTATCTGGGTCTATGATCTCTGGTATGAAGTGGTCTTCGTTTATGTGGAGTCTCCCATACTTACAAGATGCGGCCACACCAGGGCCTATGATCTCGGACAGGCCGTATGCCTCATGGTAGTCAATACCCCATTCGTCTCTTATGGCAGCGCGCAGTCCCTCTGATGCAGGTTCTGCACCAAAGAATCCAGCCCTCAATTTAAAGTCATTTTTGAGGTCATAGCCCTCGTCCTTGGCCACTTCGGCCAGGTGCAGTGCAAAAGATGGGGTACAGCATAGGATGGTGGCACCAAAATCCTTCATTAAAAGTAACTGGCGCTTTGTAAAACCTCCGCTAGATGGGACTACAGACGCACCCACCCGTTCAGCACCGTAGTGGAAGCCTAATCCACCTGTAAATAGCCCGTATCCATAGGCATTGTGTACAATGTCACCAGGCCCTACATTGGCCATCTTGTAGGTCCTGGCCATCACCTCTGTCCATGTATCCATGTCGCGTTGGGTATACCCCACCACAGTGGGCTTGCCAGTGGTGCCCGAGGATGAATGGATACGTACTATCTGGTCCATGGGGGCAGCAAATAGTGAAAATGGATAGTGGTCACGTAGATCCTGCTTGGTGGTGAATGGGAGCCTTTTTAGGTCCTCTACGCCTCGTATGTCCTGCGGGCTGATTCCGAGCTCATCAAACTTTTTCTTATAAAATGGGACCAGGTGATACACCCGCTCTACCATCTCTTTAAGCCTCTTAGACTGGAGCCCTTCGAGCTCCTCCCTGGGTGCGGCCTCAATACTATTCCACATGATGATTCAACCCTCCTTACTACTACTATCTATAAATGTCCTAAACGGTCTTTTGGTATTAATAACACTATTTTTAGGCCGTGTCTAAATCATTTTTCTTATTGCTCAATGGGTCATCTTTTTCTCGAGGCCCTCTGGTACGATAATCCTCACTGGGATGGAGATTATGCTCTTGAAGAGGTCCAGCATCCCCTTTCCTATGGCCTCTGGGTGGAGGATGGTCACACTTGGATCTTTTAGGTTGCCCGAGACCTTAAGAGGTACTGTGATGAGTGTATGGTTTTTGCCACCTATGGCATAACCTATTATGGGGATCTTGGAGAGAATGAGGTCTATGGTCTTAAAGGGCGAGACCAGCACGAATAGGTCTACGGTCTCAGGGGTGAGATACACGCTTCCCCTCCCAAAGAAATTTAGTCCCTCTGCCTTTAGGACCAACCTTTCGATCACCACCTCGTCCCCTTTCACAAAGCCCTTTATGACAAGTGATGAATAGGGGAGCCCTGAAGTAAAGATGTTTCCATATCTGGAGAAGAGATCTATTACGTTTATAACAGAGAATATCTTTGTGATGATATTAGATCGCCTGATCACTCCTGGACCACCCTTTAGGTCAAAAGAACCCTGGTCCCATGCACCAGGCCTCCCCTTGAGTGTCATGTTGAGCCGTATGGGGCCGTCTATTATCTCTTTGGACATCCCCAGGCAAGGCAATGTGTCTTTAAAGTCTGGCAGGTTGACATCTTCAGGAGTCCATACCTTCATGGTGGTGTAAGGGGTGTGATCAGACATCTCCATGGTGAGGGCAGTGTGGAGACCGCAGAGATATGCCGACAATAGGTCAAGTTTTATCTTTCCAGCCTTTGATACCTCTAAGACGCCGCGGGGTTCTCTTATGGTCTTCTTATTGAAATATGCCTCTTCGATATCAAAGGTCATGACCAGGTCAGATATCAATCGGGGCCACTTGAACCTCTCTTTGGTCCTTTGGGGGATGACGACCTTTTCTTTACCCTTACTGGTCTTAGGGGAGGGCGCATGACCAAAGAGGGATATGGCGGCATCCACGTTTACCTTTCCTGTCTTTGCATCGAATCTAATGGTTAGACCGTCTCTACCACTGGAAATAAGGGCATGTCCTCCTAACGAGGACGCACCTTCTTCAAGGTAGATATCATTTAACTCAAGCATATTGTCCCTGGGCTGTGCCATAACGTGTTGGACAAAGACAGGCCTCTGAAGTCCCCATTGCCACAGAACGCCCTTGGCCAGAAGATGGCCTGTAATGGTAGGCCTTTTAAGATCCCCTGTCTTTAAGGTGAGGTTTCCCTTTATAAGACCCATGAGGAGGGAGTTTTTGTCCAGTAAGTGGTTAAGGTCTGTACCATTTAATTTGCCGTCGAAGGAGAAGGTGAGACTCCCATGCCTCTTGGAAGACAAGTCCTCATTTACCTTGAACACAATCTTGGCATTACTCTGGGGTCCCATAAGGTGAAGGTCATCTAGGGCCATGGAATAGGGCGCCTTTTTGAACTTTAGATATAGTGTAATGAGCCCTTTGGTATCATGGAGAGGCCTTTTGATGGTGCCTTCGACACCGATCTCTTTTGTATGATCTTTGATGGTTAGGGTCAGATCCTTTAAGACCAATGGCAACTTGGGGGTAAATTCGCTGGGGATGTGGGCCCTTTTGAGTACCCACTGGCCAACATCGTGGTTTAGCTGCCCTGAAACAGTGGCTGAAATAGAGTCGATACCACCTTTAGTGTGATGGACCTTGATACCTTTGATGGTGAGATTTGTGGCATCTTGGAAGAGAAGTGTGAGGTGAGATAGCATGATTTCATCGTTTACGATCCTCCCCCGTGGCCCTTTAATGGTCACATGAAAGGGGATCAGCGGAGAGCTCAGTTCCACCTCTCCGCCGCTTGGTAATAACTCATATCTCGCAGCCCCCACCTCTTTGGGGTCAAATCTCAGGCGTAATCTATCGAACCTTATGGTCCCGTTTACCTTTTCTATTACTGGTGAAAGCCTTTTCCTAAGGTCCTTGTCATTTTTAAGGATGGAATAGATCTCCCCAAGGTCTGCCTCTCCCCCCTTGATCTCCAGGCTTACTAGTCTCCTTTTCCCCCACCTTATGGTCCCAAATGCCCCTTTCCATCGGCTCTTTCCAAATGTGCCACGACACCCCTTGATCTCTATCTTGTCCCCCTGGCTATCCAGCCTGAACTCTCCCTGGTCCACCATGAAGAGGAGTGGATAACCACTTACCACGGCCTTTAGTCTCTTTGGTACGGCCCCCACCTTGACGTGAAGGTGCTTCAAAGGCCCCATCAACTCGAGGTTGCCAGTGGCAAGCCCCCCTTTAGGAGAGACCCTGGTTGCCCACTCGAGGACCTTTCGTTCCTTTACGAATCGCTGTACTGCCCATAGGATGTCTTCACCTGGAGCCTTTAGTCTGCCATTAAAGCGCAGCCTTTTGGTCTTTCCACCGAGTTTTAGCCAGATGGAGCAATCGGTGGCCCTAGTAGATCTCAGCCGTGCCCTTAGGCCATTTCCAGTGAGCACCTCATTTTTTATCTCAACTTTGCCCTCAACGTCGTTTATGGTGAGGTCTATTTTCGGGATGGCTATGGTGACATTGCGCCCTTTTGCAGTGATTTCATAGTTTTTAAAGTGCTTGGCATCTTCACTTGAACCCTGGAACCGTAGCCTGAAGGCCTCTAAGGTACCTCCACGCACTATTTCAACGGTCTCTTTTACGGCCTTTTCTTTGGGGAAGGCAATTTCTAATATGCGTCTAACTCCTGTGGCATTCACCGAATTGGCCTGGATATCCACCTGGTAGAATTTTTCCGCGATGGAGCTGTCTATGAGAATACGTCCACGGGCAATGAGGGCCGGGGATTCAACGTCGAATCTATCTATCGTGATTCGAAGGGGTGATGGGGCACCTAAGTGCGTCTGGATTCCTACCTTGAATGCACTTACGGAGGTGGGTGGGAGCTTTGAAAACTTGAAGATGTCCCTTAAGACCTGGTCAAGTCTGGCATCGCGTCCCTCGATCATTGCGTTTAGACTCCGGGTATGAAGATCAACCTGGCCACTAACAGAGAAGTTGCACCTTTTATAGAGTTCGCATCTACTAGAAAAGATCACTTCACTGGGAGAAAAGTCTATTTCACCCTGATCAAGTTTTAGAAAATCTCCGAGACTACCCCTCTTAAAACCTATGGAACTGATGGGTATGTGTCCACCCCTTAAAAGCGTTAAGAGATTTGGCGACACAATTATGTCTTCTGCGATGAAAGTTTGTGCCCCCTTCTTTACCTTGATCTTGCTTGCGTAAAGATATGGACGGGGTAGGTAGGAGATCCTCAGCCCTTCCATGTGGACCTTGAGCCCGCTATTTTCAAAGATGACCCTTTCCACATGCCTTTGGACGGACTGAATTTCTATGACATAGGGTAGTATGAGAACTGCACCAATGATTAAAAGGACAAGCAATCCCAGGAGGATTGTCCAAAATTTAAAGGACCTGATTGGATTCATAGTGTGCTCAGACAGTGTTTGAGTCTTGGAAGTTCTAGGAAGGTCTCATCTATCAAGAGGTCTTTGAGCCGTTCGAGGGCAACTGGAATGAATTTTTTAAAAAAGGGCCTCTTTCTTTCTATGGATAGGAAACTATAGGCCCCCAATACCTGTAGTAACCTAAAGAGTGAAATGGTCTTAAACTGTAACTCTGCATCCATGATTTTACGATCCATACCCCTATCCCTCAGGAGATTCACATATAACTCAAGGAGGTCTTTTTTCAATGCATCATCAAGGTCTACATAGGGATCGTGGAGGAGTGCTGCAAGGTCATAGAATAGTGGTCCCAACATAGCGCCTTGAAAATCTATAACGTATACCTTTTCGTCCTTTATGAAGAGATTTCTCGACTGAAAGTCCCTGTGCAGCAAAAAGCCTGTGGGGAAGGAGTCTATGGCATGGGCAAACCCTATCAACTCATCCTCAAGCCCTGGGTCAACATCCATCCCTATAAATCGTTTCAGGAAAAAACGGCTGAAATAGAGTGCCTCCCTCTTGGCTGCAAAGTGTCCGTCATAGTATGGGGTGTCATGACACCACGTTGGGTCAAAGCCCTCCCTTCCATCTAGGTTCAAGGTGATAAGGGTGCGTACTGCATCTTCATAATAGGCACGAATCAGCCGAGAATTACTAGTGGCATTGCGTTTAACAAGTTCAAAGAGGCTCTCTTCGCCCAGGTCTTCTACCAATATGAGGCCTGTTGTCTCATCAAAACCAACTATCCTTGGTACAGTTACTCCCTTTTTGGACAGGTGTCTTCCTATGGCCACATAGGCCTTCTGTTCGGGTAGGCCCATTGGGCCCCTCTGCGGTACTATGAGGATGAGTCCCTTTTCCACCCACCTGTAAAAGCGCCTTAGAGACCCATCTGCACCTATTTCCTCGAGTTCTTCCCACCTGATTGTAATTGATTGGCCCTTTTTCCAATCTCCTTTTTCGCCTTGCATTTTTTCTGATCTCTGGTTCTATTTGCGTATGGATATGAATAGAGACAAACCTTCCATGGATAAAAAAAGGAGTAATATCTATACGGTCATCTTTGTAGTAATTTGTGCTATCATACTGATATTTTTATTGAATGCCCCACCTGAAACCACTAAAAAGCTGCCATACGACGACATACACAAA
>WGBU01000036.1 GCA_015494155.1 Deltaproteobacteria bacterium
ATGAGACACAGCAGAAGGGTGAATCCATCCATTCACCTGCAACGTGTCTTACAGGCAGTGGATGGGAGCTCAGGGATTCTCGTAGCATAGTACTGGACATTGATGGGCTCTCAAAGGGCTTTCCTGTCCATAGGGCCATAATGGTAAGGCCAGGAGCGCGCCAACTCGTCTACTATTGGTTCTATCAGAGGGGGCGCATCCTTACAAATGCCTATCAGCTCAAGCTCTATAACTTCCTCGATGCCCTTACTAAAAGGCGCACAGACGGGGCACTCATACGCCTGATCACCCCCCTTGGACCAGATGAACCTGTGGAGAATGGCGATGAGGTACTGATATCCTTCATGAAGCTCGCCATTCCATTGCTTGATGAATATTTACCTGGAGAGGACCTCGAGCCCAGTGAATAATCCTTATAGCCCGTTTTTCTCTGCCTTCGTCGCCTTTTTTATAACAGTAATCCTGATCCCAGGCCTCGTGCGTCTCGCAAACAAGTATAAATTATTTGATATGCCAGGTGGTAGAAAGGCTCACCTTAGGCCAGTTCCAAGACTTGGTGGGGCAGCGATGCTTATTGGGATCATTGTGCCTGTTACACTCTGGATGGAGGCCTCGCCACTCCTTCGCTCCGTTGTTCTGGGCCTTGCCGCCGTATCCCTTGTAGGGCTCTTAGACGACCTCATTGCAGTCATTTGGTGGAAAAAGCTTTTGGTCCATCTGTCGGCCGCTTCGTTGGTAGTTATGGTGGGCCAGGTACGCATTGAAAATCTTGGTTTTTGGTCAGGGGACTTTCTCATACTGCCCGCTTGGCTTTCTATAGCTGTCTCCATTGTCTTCATAGTGGGTGTGACCAATGCCATCAACCTTGCAGACGGCCTGGATGGCCTTGCTGCTGGACTGTGTGTACTGATCTTTGGCACCATATTGGCAGTTGCTTACCTCCAGGGGCTCACTGTCTATTTTGTCCCACTGTGTGCCATAATGGGGGCAGTTACTGGATTTTTGAGATACAATACATACCCAGCAACTATATTCATGGGAGATTCAGGAAGTTATCTCCTGGGGTTCAGTGCAGCAGTCTTTAGTATTCTTGTAACACAGATCCCCCAGAGTTCTGTGGCCCCTTCCATAATCCTATTGATCCTTGGTCTACCCCTCATCGACACCATGGAAGTGATGTTGGAGAGATTGATCACAGGGAATCCGGTCTTTTTGCCAGACAGACGCCACTTGCACTACAGATTGGTGAAGCTCGGTTTTACTCACAAGGAGGCGGTTATCATCCTCTATGCCCTCCAGGCACTCCTGATCTACATGGTAATTGAACTCATGTTTAGGCCCGACTGGATGGTACTAAGTGTCTTTGTAGCCATTGCAGTCACCATAGTGTCTGTCTTTTTTGTGGCAGCAAAGCTAGGTTGGCGTTTTGAGCGCACGTGGGTCTTGGAGACGTGGTTTAAGAGGAGGCTAAAAGAGAGGTACCAAAAGTGGCTTGTGGAAATACCAAGGATGTCAATAGAGGCAATCCTCATAACCTATATGGTGGCTGCCCCAATGTACCCATACTTAAAAGTGGGGGGTTACTGTGCGATTTTACTTATAGTACCAATACTTTTGGCAGCAAATCGTTTCATGTTTACAGGCTATCTCAACGTTGTCTATAGAATCGTTGCTTTTTTTTATCTCAGCATATTGACATATAACTTTGTCCAGGTCCTGCCAGGGAGTTCTTCCCTCACTGCCATGATATTTTATGGAGCCCTTTTTGTCCTGGTCATTCTACTGGGTGCATATATAAAGTTTTCTTCTGCCACCACATTTCAGATCACTCCACTCGACGTCTTAGTGGTCTTGGTGGCAATTGCAATACCACTATTTCCTATGGAAAGAGAGCAGGCAAGGGTGGTGTCTATCTTCTTCTTTACACTAGTGGCAATGTTTTTTTCTGTAGAATCTGTAATGAACCGGCAATCTACCAACGACCCTATCCTCTCTGCCTCGTTGGTCATTGGCAGCTCTACACTAGCTATAAGGGCACTATTCTTTTAAAGTTTTTACGTATTGAAAGAATGGCCTTCTTTTTTGGCCGTTTAAGCGGCTGGAGTCACAAGGGTCCTAATGGCCTGGGGCCCACCAATTACCGAAGGCTGTACCAACTCTGGTACCAATTTTCCATCTCCAAGGCGATCCACAAACTCCCAGGCGTCCCTTTGTGCCATTAGTTCTCTAAGGATACGGTTGTGTAGCGCATGGCCACTCTTTTTGCTCTTGATCTTGCCAATAAGTGGATGACCCAAGAGATAGATGTCACCTAAGAGGTCTAGTATCTTATGTCGCACGAACTCGTCTGGAAATCTCAGCCCCTCACCATTTAAAATGCCTTCATCCCCAACGACTATGGCATTCTCCAGCGATCCTCCTAGGGCAAATCCATTGGCCCTGAGATATTCTACTTCGTGGAGGAAACCAAAAGTGCGTGCCTTGGCAATATGTCTTTCAAAACACACCTCGTCGATCCTGGCATGGTATCTTTGTTTTTCAATGAGTGGGTGGTCAAAGTCGATCTCGAAATCTACAGTGAGGTAGTCACTGGGTTCAATGGTAATCTCCTTTCCATCGATCTCTACGCTCACCCTTTTTGTGACCTTGATGGCCCTTCTTGCCGCCTTCTGCCGGCTTAAACCAGCCCTTTTCATCACCGTATAAAATGGGGCAGCACTTCCATCCATAGAGGGCACCTCTGGTCCATTGATCTCGACCAAGGCATTGTCTACACCGAGGCCAAAGAATGCGGCCATGAGATGTTCTACAGTACCAACCTCGATCAGGCCTTGCGATGACCTTTGTCCAATTGTTGTACAGAGCTTAGTGGCAACTACATTCTCGAAGTGACCAGGGATGAGGGTATCGCCCTCTACGTCCAGACGCTTAAAACAGATCCCAAAGTCTTCAGGTGCTGGCTTTATGGTCATCTCCACCAACTTACCTGTATGAAGCCCAATACCAGCCAGTCTTACCGCCCTCTTGAGTGTGTGTTGATATGTTCTGTGCACTTTTGACCCCTCTTAGTTTTTTTCAAAATTAGAAAGCAAGAAATATACCAGAAATAGGATGGTGGAGGTTGAACTATGATAACTTGCTGAAATTATTGCTATATATTTTAGGGTCGCGATGGGTCACCCATTGGGGCGATCGCTGTATGTGACTAAAAAGACTCATCAATTAAAAGACAGACCGAGACGTTTTAGACTCTTTGCATCCTTTGACCAATCCTTTAGGACCTTGACCCATAGGTCCAGATAGACCTTCTTTCCAAAGACCCTCTCTAGTTCTTCCCTGGCCAATTGCCCGACCTTTTTTATGAATCTCCCGTTCTTACCTATTATTATCCCCTTTTGGCTAGGCCGTTCAACATAGATGGTGGCAAAGATCTTGACCACATCTCCCTTTGGATCAAAATCCATGCGTTCCACCTCAACAGCAGTGGAGTAGGGGACCTCCTCTTCTGCAAGAAGAAATATCTTTTCCCGAATGAGTTCTGAGACGAGCTCTTCGTTCATCTGGTCTGTCTTGATGTCTTCCTCATAATAGCGGGGTCCCTCTGGAAGGAGTCTCAGTATCTCGTCCAAGACGCGGTCTATCCCATCGTTGTACTTTGCAGATATGGGGATAATGGCCTCAAAGGGGTATGCCTCCTTGAGCGAGTCTATAATGGGTAGAAGTGACTCTTTTGCCACACAGTCTATCTTGTTGATCACGCAAATTACAGGCTTTCTGACACGTTTCAGAAGATCGAGAATGCCCAGTTCGTCTGCCTTGTTCCTCTTTGTCACATCTACTACAAACAATATTAGATCCACATCTTCCAGGGCAGAAGTAGCCCATTTTACGAGCATCTTGTTTAAGAGCTGTTTTGAATCGTGTATCCCTGGGGTATCTAAGAAGACGATCTGAAAATTTTCACCAGACAGTATGCCGCGAATCTGCTTTCGCGTGGTCTGCGGTTTTGGTGTGACTATGGCGACCTTTTCCCCTAATAGCTGGTTGAGCAGGGTGGATTTACCAACATTTGGCGCACCAATTATGGCTACAAAGCCCGACTTGAACAGTGATCGATGGGGATCGCTATCCATCTTTGAGTTTCTTCAACGCCTCCTTAGCTGCGTCTTGTTCTGCCTTCTTCTTACTAGAGCCCTCTCCCCGGGCAAGCACTTTGCCATCCAATATTATGGCTACCTCAAAAGTCCTGTTGTGGTCTGGGCCACTGATCTTCTCCACTCTATATGTTGGTACAACATGAAATCGCGCCTGTGTCAACTCTTGTAATGCGCTTTTATAGTCTTCGATGAGAAAATGATCTGTAATTTCGCTGAGTACCTGATTGAAAAGGCGTTTAACAAAGCTAAAGCAGGGCTCAAGCCCCCCATCCAGATATATGGCCCCCATAACCGCCTCGAAGGTGTCTGCTAGGATGCTCTTCTTTCTCCTTCCTCCACTCCTCTCTTCGCCCTTTCCAAGCCTAATATAGTGTCCCAGACCAATGCCCTCTGCCTGTTTTGCCAATTGAGCTTCATTTACTAGAAATGCCCTCATGCGGGTGAGATCGCCCTCGCTATATGCATTTCCATAGAGGTCGAAGAGGAGCCTGGTCATAACCAGCTCCAACACCGCATCTCCTAAAAATTCGAGCCGTTCGTTGTCCTCTGAAATATCACTGTGTTCTGCTGCAAAAGAGCGGTGGGTGAGGGCGCATTCTAAGAGTTGTGGATTATTGAATGTGTATCCCAGGGTCTCTTCGAGCTCTTTGATTGACCTTTCCATAAAAAAAAACTATCTCAGTATCTCCATCTTGGCAATGAGACGGATTTTAATTCCATCACACTGTGACTTTTCCCTTGAATTAATCCCATTAAAGGGATATTACCTCTAACACTTTTATCCTACCTTTTGTCATACCAGGAGGCAGTATAGAGATGCGAAGTGACACCATGAAAAAAGGGATAGAGAGGGCACCACACAGGTCTCTCTTTAAGGCCATGGGCTACACAGACGACGAAATCAACCGTCCAATAATTGGGATAGCCAACTCATTTAATGAGATCATCCCAGGCCACATCCACCTGCGCCAGATAGTGGATGCAGTAAAGGCTGGCATCAGGCTCGCCGGCGGGACACCAGTTGAGTTTGGTGGAATTGGGATCTGTGATGGGATAGCAATGAATCACATCGGAATGCGCTACTCCCTTGCATCACGCGAGTTGATAGCAGATTCCGTGGAGGTGATGGCACAGGCACACCCCTTTGATGGCCTTGTGGTGGTGCCAAGTTGTGACAAGATTACTCCTGGCATGATAATGGCCATACTGAGGCTAAATATACCTTCCATCGTGATCACGGGCGGACCAATGCTCACAGGTAACTGGCATGGCAGGAAGGTCAACCTCATATCTGTATTTGAAGGTATTGGCGAGGTCCGGTCTGGCAAGATGACAGAAGAGGAGCTCTGCCAACTGGAGGATGAGGCCTGCCCCACCTGTGGATCTTGTGCTGGCATGTTCACTGCAAACTCCATGAACTGCCTTTCAGAGGCCATAGGCCTATCACTCCCAGGGAATGGGACCATACCCGCTGTGAGTGCCAAGAGGATAAGGCTTGCCAAGATCACTGGAAAACGCATTGTGGAAATGGTCTCAGAGGGGCTTTGCCCCAGGGACATCTGTACTGAAAAGGCATTTAGAAATGCCATTGCAGTGGACATGGCCCTTGGTTGTTCCACCAACACAGTGCTTCACGTGCCTGCAATTGCCCACGAGGCAGGGGTGCCATTAGACCTAGATCTCTTTAATGAAATGAGCGAGAGGACACCACACCTCTGTAATCTCATCCCTGCTGGCCCACACAGCCTCCAGGACCTGCACCTCGCAGGTGGTATACAGGCCGTGTTGAGTGAACTGGATGGAAAGGGACTCATAGAGCGTGACTGCATAACTGTCACAGGAAAGACTGTTGGAGAGAATATTGAAGGGGTGCAAGTGGCAGACAGGGATGTCATAAGACCCTGTGACGATCCATATCACAAAGAAGGTGGTATTGCCATTCTCCATGGATCGCTGGCCCCAGATGGGGCAGTGGTGAAACAGAGTGCCGTTGCTCCAGAAATGCTACGCCATGAAGGGCCAGCACGGGTATTCGACTCGGAGAAAGAGGCCTACGATGCCATCCTGGCTGGCAAGATCGAGAAGGGAGATGTCATTGTTATCCGTTATGAGGGGCCAAAGGGTGGACCAGGGATGCCTGAGATGTTGTCTCCCACATCTGCGATCGTGGGTATGGGGCTTGGGAAATATGTTGCCCTTATTACAGATGGCCGCTTTAGTGGCGGTACACAAGGGGCGGCTATTGGTCACTGTTCACCCGAGGCAGCAGAAGGGGGACCTATTGCCTTTGTACGAGAAGGGGATAAAATTTTAATAGACATCCCTCAAAAGAGGCTAGATCTCTTGGTGGACGAAGAAGAGTTAAAGAGGCGCCAAGAGGCCTGGACTCCACCTGAACCACGGATAAAGACTGGTTATCTTGCCCGATACGCAAGGTCTGTGTCGAGCGGTGCAAAAGGAGCTATTTTGGAGGATTAGCGAGATGAATGCTTCAGTAAAGAAACTCCTAATACACGTTGGGCAAAAGGAACGCTGGGAAGTAGGTATCACCAATGCCATTAACTTCCTCAAGGCAGCAAAACCTGGAGAGGAGCTCAAGGTGGTGATCATAGCTAATGCAGATTCTGTAGTCAGGGTAAAGGAGTGCGGTTGTGAAAGAGAGCTCTTCGACAGGATGAAACAACTGGTGTTAGACGGCGGGAAGATCTATCTCTGTGAAAATTCATTGAATGCCTTCGGGATACCCAAGGAGAGTCTTGCAGATTATCTTGGCACAGTGCCAGCTGCCATCATGGCGCTTTATGAGTATCAGCAGGACGGATGGGTGTATGTACGGCCATAGGGGGGAGGACTAGGGCACCCAGTTGACATGCCAGAATCTGTAGTATTCTGATGCCCTGATGTTGTCTGTGGAGATGCCCACAAGCCTACAAAAGGCCTCGATAGCCTCTTTGCTCCCGCTGATCACGTGGTATGATTGTCTCCTCCTTGTGTGGTAGTTTTCATGTATGGAGATGTTGCCCCTCTCTGCCCAGGTGACTGCATCGGGGATCTCTTTGAGGGAAAAGTAGCGGCAGTTCAACTTCTCTTCCAGGGCAGCCAGTCTTTCTCTTATGTCCGGGAGCTCTTCTCTGACCTTCTTCAAAGTCCTTTACTATCCTTGTGTTAACGAGTAGCTTTATGGTATTAATCGGAAGGTCATGGGAGGCCCTTTAGTCTTTATTTTTTTTACCTAAATGGCGAGGTGATCATGAATAGATCAGCACAAAAGGAGAGGATTACAAAAGAGACCTCTATCAAGGTGAGTATTGACATCGATGGTACGGGAAGGGCGAATATTTCCACTGGAATAGGCTTTTTTGATCACATGCTCACTCTATTTGCCTGTCACGGCCTCTTTGACCTTGAAGTAATGGCCGAGGGAGACCTCCAGGTGGACTACCATCATACAGTGGAAGATGTTGGTATTGTCCTGGGAGATTGCATCTTGGAGTCCCTGGGAAACAGGGTTGGAATAAGGCGCTATGGCCATGCAGTGGTCCCCATGGACGAGGCCCTGGCCATGGCCACTGTGGACCTGGGTGGTCGCCCCTATCTTGTCTATAACTGCGAGGTTGGCCCGTCCAAGGTTGGTGACTTTGACGTGGAACTGGCAGAGGAGTTTTTGCGTGCCCTTTCCAATCACCTGCTCGCAAATATCCATGTGAACCTCATATATGGAAAGAATTCTCACCACATCCTTGAGGCGATATTCAAGGCCCTGGCGAGATCTCTGGACACTGCTACGGCCATTGACCCACGGGTAGGAGGGCAGCCAACTACGAAAGGAGTATTGTAGGAGTAGCCATGGTTAAAATGTTCTACAATATGAGAATTTTGACAATCATCCTCATCACCATGGTGGGGATTTTAAATTTTACAGCTTGTAGTTCACTATATTCACCAACTAAAGGCGTCTCTTATGGAGACCTATCGGACATAAGAAAGATCGCGGTGTTGCCCCTCGACAGGGCCAGGATCAAGCCAGGTCAGGACAAGGCCACATGCGCCCTTGTAGATACAGTCTATGACGTAAGCGAGGTACCCAAAGAGGCCTCCCTGGCGTTGTCAGACGTGCTTTGGGGGCTCTTAAAGAACAAGGCCAGGTTCTTTCCAGTGCCAGAAGGCCAGTGTATTGGCTTTTTGAATGCAATAATTGAGTCTGATGTCAAGGCATCTCAGATAAGGCTCATCCAGGCGTTCGGGAAGGAACTTGGTGCAGATGCGGTCTTGTATGGCATCATCTACAGGTACCGTGAGAGACAGGGGAAGGACTATAGTGTGGAAAGGCCTGCATCCGTGGCATTTGCCCTATATCTCATAAGGGTAAGGGATGGCAAGGTGCTCTGGCAGTATAACTTCGACGAGACCCAGAGGCCCCTCACAAGCAATCTCTTCAAGTTCAAACTCTTCAAAGAGGCTGGTATGAAGTGGGTTACAGCGCGCAAGCTTGGCGAGATAGGACTCAAAAGGGCAGTAGACGACCTTTTGAAGAGATTCTAGAGCGCTTCTTCACTAGACAATGGAGATTAAAGAAGGCCAGGTGGTAGAGTTTCTGGAGGGAGGCAGATTTACTGTTGCTGTGGTCCTTGGGACCAAGGGGTCGCGGTTACACCTGTTGACCCATCTGGGCCGAGAGACAAATCTTTCGAAGAATCGCCTGATCCACATCTCCTCCCAGCAAATTCCACTGAGTCCACGGACAGAGGCTGTGGCAAGGCTCAAGGAGATCCACGAGACCCGCGACTCAATAAAGGATGAAGTGGATATTGAAGAGGTGTGGGAGCTCTTGGAAGGGGAAGGTCAGGTGTGGAATCCGAGGGAATTTGCCCAGACGATCTTTGGGGCCAAAGTCTCACCAGACCACGAGGCAGCAGTGATCAGGGCGGTACTAAACGAACGCACCCACTTTAAGTTTAAAGATGGTTTCATCAGGGCACAGTCAAGGGAGAACGTGGAAAGGCTCTTGGAGCAGAGGCGCATTGAGGAAGAGCGCTTAAAACGCATCGAGGAGGGACAAAGGCTGCTCAAGGCCATCTGGGATAAGGGGGCGGGCGAATCTGAGCTCAATAGTGATCTTGCCAGCGACTGGATAGAGGCCATCAAATCCTTCTGCCTGTTCGGTGACGAGTCGGAAAGGGCGTCTGAGGTAAAGGACCTCTTCAGGAAGATCGGGTTGAATTCACCCTCTGCCCCTTTTGAGACACTGGTGCGTGCAGGGGTCTGGAGTGAGGATGAGAACATAGAGCTTCTGCGAGCAGAGATCGAGCGCAATTTCCCTGACGAGGCGCTCAATGAGGCTAAGGAGATAGAAGAATCCTACGAGGATGTGTTGAAGAACTCGCCATTTTTACAAGATCTCCTGGCCCTGGACTGTTTTACCATAGATGCAGCAGAGAGTAAGGACCTAGACGACGCCCTAAGTATTAGATCGGTTGAAGGCGGAAGATTTGAGGTAGGCATACACATAACAGATGTTGGGCTCTTTATAAGGCCAGGAATGAAGCTCTTTGACCTCGCAGTGGAGAGGGCTACTAGCATCTATCTACCAGATGAGATCATCACCATGCTCCCAGAAACCCTATGCAACAATACATTTAGCCTGCTCCCAGGAAGAAAGAGGGCTGCTCTGAGTTTTTTCGTGCTCCTCGACGAGGAGGGAAATATCCTCGAAAAAAGGGTAGAGAGGACCATAATCTCGTCCAAGAGAAAGTTGAGCTATGACGAGGCAGACGAGGCTGTTAGGCAGGAGGGGGCCATAAAGCAGTTGTACGATCTTGCCTTAAAATTACAAAAGAGGCGCATAGTGGAGGGCAATGCCCTGCCTCTCCCTATCCCAGAGCTAAACATCCGTGTGGAGGATGGTGAGATCAGGGTATGGCTGGATGAGCCAGGGCCTGCCAGATTTCTTGTGTCTGAACTCATGATCCTGGCCAACTGGGTGGCGGCCACCATGCTCAGGGACAATTCGATCCCCGCACTCTACAGGAGTCAACCCGAGCCAAGGGAGCGGATCATAGAGGGGACCGAGCGCGATCTGAGATCAAACTACAGACAGAGGCGGCTCATCTCAAGAGGTATCCTCGGGCCAGAACCAGAATTTCACTCAGGCCTTGGTCTTGAGTGTTATACCACTATCACATCGCCCATAAGGCGCGCCTTGGACTTGGTCATGCAGATCCAGCTAGAAGACTTCATCACCAAGGGCGCGCCAAAATTTAGTTTAAAAGAGCTGGAACAGCTATCTATCACCCTTCAGGATGGACTCATGCGCGCTGCAGGGGTCAGAAATGCCAGATTCAGGTACTGGCTACTCAAACACCTTGCCACGAGGCAGGACGAAGACCTCAAGGCATGGGTCTTGGACATATTGGATACAAAGCTCTTGCTGGTACTGGAGGACTATCTCCTTACCATAGAGATACCCAAGGAGCACAAGATGGATTACCACCTTGACCAGGAGGTAAATGTAAGGATAAAGAAGGTCAATCCAAGGGAAAATAATCTCAAATTTGAATGGGGAGGGTTTTCATAATGACAGAGAGATACCTCTTTTTGATGCTCGCACTCATGGGGGCAGCGGTAGTCTATGTGGACCAGGACCTGTTGAATACATGGATTGGTCCAGCCATGGTTGGTGCCCCTTTCCTGGCGTGGTTGATTGCCATAGCTGCCCAGAGGTCGAGGAGAAAGGGAGATGTAGGGGAGAAAAAAGAGGAGGCCAAAGGTGCTTTGGAGGAAAAGGAGACCAAAGAGACAGGTGGGGAAGAGGTTGGTCGAGAGGTCAAGGGAGCCCCTACTCCCACCATCACAGTAGAGGACATTGAAGAGCATGCCAATGACTATAGAAAAGAAGGGGCCCTCTGGCTCCTATCTGTGTTTCAGAGGGAGGGGCGGCTCGTGGACTTTATCCAGGAGGACATCTCTCCCTATGACGATGCCCAGATCGGTGCTGCATGCCGCGAGATCCACCAGGGACTTCGGCAGGCCATCAAGGATGTACTCAAGTTTAGCCCTGTGGTGGACGCCCAGGAGGGGACAGAGATCGAGGTAGACGAGGACTACGATCCGCGTAGCATAAGGCTCACTGGCAATCTGGTGGGTAAGCCCCCTTACAAGGGCGTATTAATCCACCCAGGATGGAAGGTAGAAGAACTGAGACTGCCCCAGTTTGCAGAAAACGTTAGACACGACGTGATCACACAGGCAGAGATCGAGGTAGGGTGATGAGTCAAGAAAGATTTGTACCACCAGTCGGTATCGATCTTGGCACCACAAACTGTGTCTTGGCCTATGGGAATGAGGAGAAGGAGATAAAGGTATTTCCTTGCCCCCAGTTGGTAGCCCTTGGAGAGGTGGGTGTAAGGGAGCTTTTGCCCTCTTTCATCTATTTCCCCACCAAGGCAGAGCGGGAGACAGGAGACCTGCGCCTCCCATGGGACCCCATTGGCGAGAGGGTGGTGGGAGAATTTGCACGAAAGAGGGGGGCAGAGACCAAGGGGCGGCTCGTATATTCGTCCAAGAGCTGGTTGAGCTTCTCTGCTGTGGACCGTACAAAGCCCATACTGCCACAGGATGGGGCAGAGGATTGTCCCAAGATATCGCCGGTTGTGGCAGCGGCCACCTATCTCAGGCACCTTAGAAGTGGTTGGAACTATGAACATGGTAAGGACCTTGGACAACTGAGCGAGATCCCAGTCACGGTCACCATCCCAGCCTCTTTCGATGCAGTGGCTAGGGATCTCACCATGCAGGCCGCACGATCTGCTGGATTAGAGGACGTCACCCTCCTGGAAGAGCCACAGGCGGCGTTCTATGCGTGGCTATACCACCACAGGGAGGGATGGGACTCTGTCATCGGTCCAGGAGATACGGTGCTTGTGGTGGATATTGGCGGTGGCACTACTGACTTTAGTCTCATACAGGTAAAGGCAGAGGAGAAAGAGCTAGGGCTCGAGCGCATTGCAGTGGGTCGTCACCTGCTCCTGGGTGGTGACAACATGGATCTCGCCCTCACAGAACTGGTATTGAGCGAGATGCCCGAGGCCCAGCGCTCCTTTAGCCGCAGGCAATACAATCTTGTGGTACAAAATGTGCGGTCTGCAAAAGAGGCCCTCCTGGCAGACCCCAATCTCGAGGAGGCGGCCTTTTCCATACCAGGCCCTGGAAGAGGCCTTGTGGGAGGCACCATCAGGTGTGTGATCAAGCGAGACACGCTAAATGCCATCTTGATGGATGGGTTCTTTCC
>WGBU01000037.1 GCA_015494155.1 Deltaproteobacteria bacterium
AAAGAGCCCTGCCTTCTCTAGCCTTTCATAAAGGATATCCTTTAAAAGTGCAGTCACATGGACGTCCTCACACGCATATTGCATGGCCTCTTTTACTTCTACCTCACTAAAGTCCTTGAGCTTCCTTCCGCGCATAAGCTCTTTGAATGTAATGGTCTTGTGGCCAAGGTATTCCCTGGCAAGGGCATCAAGGTTGTGGGCCCGCCTGGAGGGATCGAGGAGATACGATGCGATCATGGTATCGCCAGAGATGCCCCTAAGACTTATGCCAGCCCCTTCCAGGACTATGAGATCATATTTTATGTTTTGGCCCACCTTCTTGATCTCTTTATCCTTTAGTATGGGGCCTAGGCTGGACCGCACTTCCTCGATGCCTACATTTTGTCCATAACCCTTGTGGGCAATGGGTATGTAATATGCGACAGGGGGCTCAAAGGTAATCGATATCCCCACGAGCTCGGCACCCACAGGGCTTTGACTATTGGTCTCTGTATCTATGACGATTTCGCCCTTCTCTCTTGCAAGGCGTGAAATCTCTTCAAGGCCCCTATGGTCTTCAATGAGCCTATATTGGTTATACTCTATCTTTTTTACCTCAATGAGCTCATTTAAGAATTTCTTTAGTTCCAGTTCTTCAAACAGTTCCTTGAGCCTTTCTGTCTCTACCCTTTTTCTCTCAAATCCTTTGAGTCCAAGCCTTAATGGTACGTCTGCCTTTAGCCCTACTAGCCTAAAGTAGAGGGGGATGTTCTCCTTTTCACTCAAGATGGCCTCTTTGAGCTTTCCCTTGGGGAGTTCGTCTAATCGCTCCAAGAGATCTTCGAGGCTACCAAACTCCTGTATGAGTTTAAGGGCCTTTTTGGGTCCAACCCCTTTAACCCCTGGGATGTTATCGCTTGAGTCGCCAGAGAGTGCCTGGACATCCCTGAGCCTCTCTGGTGGGATGCCGAATCTGTCCCCTATGGCCTTAAGATCGATCCATTCGTCCTTCATCGGGTCCCATATAATGCACTCGTCGTCCACTAGTTGAAGCAGGTCTTTGTCACCTGAGACTATGACCTTTTTGATCCCCCTGATACCCTTGGTGATGGTGGCTATGGTGTCGTCTGCCTCTACCCCCTCTACCTCCAACTGCGGTATGCCCAGTGCCCCTATGATCTCCTTTACCAGGGGTATTTGTACGGCGAGGTCCTCTGGCATTGGGGGACGGTTTGCCTTGTACTGGGGATAGATCTCATGGCGGAAATTTGGTCCTTTTGCATCCCACACCACAACGCAATAGGCAGGGTCCTTTTCCCTAAGGACCTTTAAGACCATGTTGGTCACATTGAAGATGGCCTTTGTGGGAAAGCCCTTGGATGTAGTGAGGTTTTGCCTAATGGCAAAATAGCCGCGATACAGATAGGAGCTCCCATCAATAATGTACAGCTCCTCTTCTTTCTTTTTCATCTGGCGTCCCTTTACATTTTATCCTGCTTTAAGTATCCTGAGTGGGCTCAAAAGTAAAGTGGAGGAGGAACTATGTCTGCTGTTGTAGTAGTTGGCACACAGTGGGGAGACGAGGGGAAGGGAAAGATCGTTGATCTCCTCACAAGGTATGCAGATGTCATTGTGAGATTTCAGGGTGGTAACAATGCGGGCCATACTCTGGTGGTTGGGGGTGAGACGTTCATCTTTCACCTCATACCATCTGGCATATTATATGAAGACAAGTTGTGCCTCATCGGTAACGGGGTTGTACTCGATCCAAAGGTGCTCATAGAGGAGTTGGATGGCCTCAAGGAAAAGGGCATGGAGGTCGCTCCCAAAAGATTGAAGATCAGCCCCAATACACACCTCATCATGCCGTATCACAGGGCACTTGACCATGCGAGAGAGGCCAAGAAGAGCAAGGGAAAGAAGATCGGTACCACTGGCCGCGGCATAGGCCCATGTTATGAAGACAAGATAGTGAGGTGTGGGATAAAGGTTGCCGACCTCATGGATCCAGAACTCTTCGAAGAGAAGTTGAAGGAAAATGTAGAGGAAAAGAACTTTATCTTGGAGAGGCAACTAGAGTCAGGGCCTGTGGATTTCCAGGAGATCCTCAAGGAATACGAGGAGTATCGAGAACGTCTGGCCCCCTATGTAGATAATTGTTCCATTATCATAGACAGGGCCTTGAAGGAGGGGAGAAATGTACTCTTTGAGGGTGCCCAGGGTACCCAGTTGGATATTGACCACGGTACATACCCCTTTGTCACCTCTTCCAATACAGTGGCAGGTGGAGCGTGTACTGGGGCTGGCATAGGTCCATCCAAGATAGACAAGGTAATAGGTGTATGTAAGGCCTATACCACACGCGTTGGAGGAGGCCCATTCCCCACAGAGCTCTTCGACCAGATCGGAGACATGATCCAGGAGAGGGGAGGGGAATTTGGGGCTACCACTGGCAGGCGCCGGCGGTGTGGATGGCTCGATGGAGTTGTGTTGAGAGATGCCGTCCGCCTAAATGGGTTGGATGGGCTTGCCATTACAAAGCTAGACGTCTTGAGTGGTCTCGATCCGTTGAAGGTCTGTACAAGCTATGAGGGGCGCACCAAGAGGTGGGAATACATGCCAGGCACCATTCGAGAAGTGGCTGCCTTAAGACCCAATTACCAAGAGATCCCTGGCTGGCAGGAGGACATCTCTCAAATTGGCTCCTTTGAGGCACTGCCAGAGAAGACAAGGTCCTATATCAAATACATAGAGGATCTTGCTGGAGTGCCCGTGGACATCGTCTCTGTGGGACCAGGGCGTGAGCAGACAATTGTCCTCAGAAATCCATTTGAGTCCTAGGCCTGGAGATTGGGAGGACTGGCGCTGGCAATTCAGAAACAGATTTAAGGGGCTACATGGTCTAAAGAAACTCATCCCAATCCCCAGAAATCAAGAAGGGGACTATAAAGACCTTTTGGAGCTTTACCACTTTGCCGCCACCCCCTACTATGTCTCACTCATAGACTTTTCAGACCCAGACGATCCTATAAGGCAACAGACCGTCCCAGATCTTAGAGAGCTCTTCCATAGAAAAGGCGGCTCCGTGGAGGACCCATTCTTGGAGCAGCACTTTTCGCCTGTGCCAGGTCTCATACACAGGTTTGAAGACAGGGTCCTACTCATGTCCACCACCCTCTGTGGCGTCTATTGTAGGCACTGCAATAGAAAACGGAACTGGTCTAAAAAGGGCGTACCAAACCTATCAATGGGCCACGTAAGGGAGGCCGCCTTAAGATACATCGAATCGCACCTCGAGGTGAGGGAGGTGATCTTGTCTGGGGGAGACCCCCTCTACCTGAGGGATTCTATACTCGAAGAGGTGCTGAGGCGCTTAAGGTCAATTCCACATGTGGAAGTGATCAGGATTGGGACCAGGGCCCCAGTCACACTACCCATGAGGATAGACGATGATCTCTGCTCCATGTTAAGACGTTATCGGCCCATATGGGTCAATACCCAGTTTAATCACCCTAGGGAGATCACCCCGCAATCAAAGCTGGCAGTGGACAGATTGGTAACCAGCGGGATCCCCGTATGCAACCAGGCAGTATTGCTTAAGGGTATAAATGATGATATTAAGATATTAAAGGAGCTTTTTCAGCGGCTTCAGGCCATATGTGTAAAGCCATATTATCTTTTTCACTGTGATCCTGTGATGGGTACAGACCATTTCAGGACCACTCTCTCCAAGGGGATGGCCATTATGGAAAGGCTCTGGGGCAAGATAGGCGGCCTTTGTATCCCCCATTATGTTGTCGATCTTCCCAACGCCGGGGGTAAGGCACAACTGATGCCCACATACCTCCTCTCAATGGATGGGGGCGAGGCAATCTTTAGGACCATAGATGGCGATATCGTGAAATATCCATTCAGGGATTGAGACAGTAGTCTAGGGAGTGGGATATGGACATAAAGGGTGCAAGGCAGTTGTTTCAGGAACTCATCACTAAAGAGGACCCTGGGCTCCTAATAAGGTATTGGGATGGCTCCACACAGCGCCTTGGTGGGGATGAACTCGAGGCGACTGTCCATATCAAAAGGCCAGACGTGATAGACGAAATCGTCAAGGAACCATCCCTTGGTTTTGGAGAGGCCTATATGAGGGGGGATATAGATATTGATGGAGATCTAGGCGCCATTTTGAGCATTGCATATAGGCGCGATCTTTTCTCACGGCTCTCTCTGGGTAAAAAGACCAGGTTTTGTTGGCTCAAGTTTAGCGGCAAACACAGTATTAGCCATTGCAAGCGAGATGTCCAAAGGCACTACGACAAGGGGAATGAATTTTACCGGCTATGGCTCGATAAGGAGATGAACTATTCATGCGCCTACTTTGAAAGAGAAGATCAGGACCTGGAGACAGCACAGAAAAACAAGAACCTACATATCTTGAAAAAGCTCAGATTGAAACCAGGGCACAGGCTGCTAGACATTGGTTGTGGATGGGGTGCGCTTATAAGGCTTGCAGCTACTAAGTTTGGGGTAGAGGCAGTGGGGCTTACCCTGAGTCGAGAACAAAAGGCCCTTGGTGACAAGAGGATCTTGGATGAGGGCCTGGGTGATAGGTGTGAGATAAGGCTTCAAGACTACAGGGAAGTACCTCGAAGGGAGCAGGGGACTTATGACAGGCTCGTTTCAGTTGGGATGTTTGAACACGTGGGTCGCGAAAAGTACAAAGTATTCTTCAGGCGGGCCTATGAACTACTAAAAGAAAATGGTCTCTTTCTCCTGCACACCATCTCAAGACTCAAACCCCAAGACACAGACCCCTGGATATGTACTTATATCTTCCCAGGGGGCTACATACCCTCAATAGGGCAGGTGCTAGAGGCGGCACACGATGCGGGTTTTAGGCTTGTAGACATAGAGGACCTCAGGCGCCACTATGCCCTGACTTTAATGGCATGGTTAAAACGATTTGAGGCAGCTAAGGGGAAGATCTCTGAGATGATGGGTGAGGAGTTTATACGGATGTGGCGTCTCTATCTAGTGGGCTCCAGGGTGAGCTTTAGTGAAGGTGGGATGTATGTGAGCCAGTTTCTCTTTGAGAAGGGAGACACTGGTGAGATACCCCTTACAAGGGCCTGGATGCACTGCGATTCTACTAGCCCTTGATCACGGCAAGTGGTCTCACCCTTGCCACTTTTTTGGCCAGTCCAGCCCTATCTGTGGCGTCTATTACCTTGGTGATGTCCTTATAGGCCTCTGGTGCCTCCTCTGCTGCCCCCCGGTAGCTCGCTGCCCTCACCAGGATACCCTGATGGGCCAAGCCCTGGATCACCTTTTTGCCCTTCCACCGCTTGAGGGCCTGCCTACGGCTCATGGCCCTTCCTGCCCCATGGCAGGCAGAACCCCATGCGAGTTCTTCCCCGGTATCGGTCCCGACCAGTATGTATGAATGGGTCCCCATGGTGCCACCAATGATCACTGGTTGGCCGAGGTCTCTAAACGCCTTTGGGAGTTCCTCGCGTCCTGGTCCAAATGCCCTTGTAGCCCCCTTTCTATGTACGTAGAGACTCTTCGTTTTACCATCTACAAGGTGTTTTTCGATCTTACATGTATTGTGACTGACGTCGTAAAGGGTCCTTATCTCAGCCCTTGGCAATAGTTCAGAAAATACCTCGCGCACAAGGTGGGTGAGGACCTGTCTATTGGCCAGAGCACAATTGACGCCACATGCCATGGCCTTGTAATATCTCTCTCCCTCTGGGGATCTAATGGGCGCGCAGACGAGCTCCCTTTCCTTGATGGGGATGGAATATTTGTTCGCAGCCTTGGCCAAGAGCTGGATATAGTCTGTGCCAATCTGATGGCCAAGGGCCCTTGACCCACAGTGTATGGATATCACTACATCACCTTCTTTAAGTCCAAATCCTGCGGCCTTTTCCTGATCAAAGACCCTTTCTACTACCTGTATTTCCAGATAGTGATTTCCAGAACCGAGGGTACCCACCTGGCGGTATTGGCGTTTCTTGGCAGTGTCCGACACGCATCCAGGGTCTGCCCCTGGAAGCCTCCCATTCTCTTCTATGTGCTCAAGGTCCTCCTGGATTCCATAGCCCTTTTCCACTGCCCAGACCGCGCCTCCCACCAAGACTTCGTCTAGCCGCTCAGGGGTGAGCCTGATCCTGCCTTCAGACCCCACTCCTGCTGGAATATGCTCAAATAGCCTGTCTATCAAAGGCCCAATCATGGGTGAAACATCATCTACTGTGAGTCCAGTGAGCAGTGTCCTCACACCGCACGAGATATCGTAGCCCACTCCGCCCACACTGATTATGCCACCCTCGTCTGGATCAAATGCAGCCACACCACCTATGGGAAAGCCATAGCCCCAGTGTGCATCTGGCATGGCCATTGCGCCCTTTACCAGTCCTGGAAGTGAGGCAACATTGCTCAACTGTTCGTAGACCTTCTCATCCATCTCGCTCACCAGCTCTTCAGTGGCGAAGATATATGCTGGGAGCCTCATTGCCCCTTGGACAGGTATCTTCCAGAGACATTCACCGAGCCGTTCGAGTCTCTCCTTGTCCATGGCCTCCTCCAATGTCCTAGACATCCACTACGCATTGGGCATAGAAGCGATCGCCTTCCTTCCTGACATCTGCCAGGGTGAAGGTAGCCCCTTTGACCTCTACGCCTAAGGCCTCGCCCCCGTGGGGTATGGGACCTCCCTTGGGCGCATCTCGAATGACGAATCTCTCGGCGTCTATTTGAGGAGAAAATCTACAAAAGACGAGGCCGTTTATGTCAGATTCTGCCAGGAGTTGGTTAAGATACGCCACCAATAGGCCAGTAAGATCAAAGGATTCACACTGTATCTCCACACTCCTCTCTGGCCTAATAGAATTGAGGTCCGACACCATTATAGAGAACATGGCCATTGCAGCATTGGAAAAGGCCTCTTCGAGGCTTTCTCCATAACCCCTTATCCCAATGTCTGCACCGTGTTCAAAGGTCTCATATCCAGATTTAGTCCCTAAAGTTGCCACTTGTTTCGCCCCCACTCTATCCATCCCCATGTGGAGAGAAAGGTAAAGACCACAAAAAGGGCCGCCTGTGCATATATTCCATGGTAGATGTCCACTATGATCCAGCCGATATTCGCAACAGTATAGACGGCAAAACCAGATCGTCTCTTTTTTATGTTAAGTATGGCGCCCACTATACTCAAGAGAGTAAGTGACCAGGTTACTATTGTGTCGAACATCCTATTTTTTTAGCTTCTGCCTTGTTGCCAGGGCCTTGGCAAGGGCCTGCATCTTACCTTCTCTGTCTCCAGTAGTGTAGTTCAAGTGTCCGAGTTTAGTCTCTACCCTGAGGCCCTTGGTCTCCTTAAATGGAGACCATAAGGGGAACTTTACACCATTAAGTTTATGCATGATCCATGCCTGGAGTGATATTAAACTAAGGGCGAAGATAAGTACAGGTACATTGTGCCAGTCTGGCATGAGGCCAAGGGCTGCTACTAGAGACGACGATGCTGCTGGCGGATGTACGAAGCCAGTAATGGTCATGAACACACTGGTCACCCCCACAGAGATGGCACTTTCCAAGATGATCCATAAGCTCGATGGCCCTAATGTGCCATGAATTATCCCGTTTTGTACGAGGGATGTGAGTATCGAATATCCGGCCATGCCTATTAGGCACGCCCCAATGTGACCAAAGATGGCGTTTCTAGGTGCTGCTAGAGGAGACGAAGGTGCGTAGAACATGAGGAATATAGTCGGTCCCAAGGAGGGGAAGATCATTGGCCATGAGGTGAAGTAGGCAGCTATGCCCAGGATCGACATACTAATTGATACTGCAAAAAATACATAGAGTGCACTTATAATGTGGAAATCCTTGTGTGACGCAAGATACCAAAAACGCAGTCTCGCGAGCTTTGCTAATTGCCAAAGTAACTTGTTTGTAATATTTTCCTTCTGCATAATTGAGACCCCACTTTCTGGGAGTGTTTAAATGAAATTTTTCAAAAAGCTAAATAGATATGCAGCAATGGCCACTGGGGACTTTCAGAAGATATTCAAGGACTTTGAGGTGCCCGCTTGTCCCAAGGTAGTGACCGAACTCCTAAATGCCACAAAGGACCCTGATGTAACTATCGACAAGGTGGCCAATATCCTTGAGATGGACCCTGGACTGGGGAGTAAACTCCTCAGGATGGTCAACTCCTCTCTCTATGGTCTGCCCAATACGGTGAGCAGTATCGTGAGGGCCGTGAACTTGGTCGGGCTCAAAGAGATAGAGAATCTCGCCGTGTGCTACGCCATAACCAAAGGGCTCAAGGACCCCAAGGTGAAAGGGTTCGATCTGGATCGTTTTATACAGACCTCTTTTTTTAGGGCCATAATTGCACGAGAGGTGGCCAGTTTCTTTAGCGCCGAGCGGGAAGAGGCATTTACTGGTGGATTGATGCAGGACATCGCCATTCCCACCCTTCTCACAGACTGGTTCGATATATATGGCCCAGTCTTTGAGGAACATCTCAAAAGTGGGAGACCACTCCATGAACTGGAGACAGAGCGATTTTCCTGGAATCACTGCGAGGCAGGGGCATGGATCGCTAGGGAGTGGGAGTTCCCAGATGTACTGGTCTGTGCCATAGGCCTCCATGCAAGGGAGTTCGATGAATTGAAAGATATGGAGGTGGAGAGGAGTGCCATTGGTGCTGTGGCACTTTCCGCCAGAGCCCCTGATCCTATGGACAAACTGGAGGATGACCCCTCTCACCTCGAACTTTATCTGGAGTATGGGACCAGGGCAGGTATAGACGAAATCACCCTCAAAGAGACCTTTGATAGGTCCAAGATGATCTTGGAGGAGCTTAGCTCCATCTTTAATGGTCAGTAATTGTTATTTGCGGCAGAGATGACCACAATTTATTTTATGTAAGGTAAGAGGGCCTTAAACTCCTTTGTCCCTGCCTTTTTTAGAAATTCGAAGATCAGTGTCTCCACAGGACACACCTTGAGGCCCCATGACCTGAAGTTTTCGATGGCGGCCTTCTTGTGTCTCTTGTTCCTGGATGACACTGCATCCTCCAGGATCACTACATTGAACCCCCTCGTTACAGCTGATATGGCAGTCTGATGGATGCAGATGTGTGTCTCTACACCAGTCAACACCAGGGTATCGCATGAGGCAGGGAGTCCTTCAAT
>WGBU01000038.1 GCA_015494155.1 Deltaproteobacteria bacterium
CCAAACTTGTTTAACTTCCACAATCTTACAAATGATCGGCCTGGGGGTAGGTGAAAGTGGACCTTCAACACACGATCGGAGTGCGATTTTATAGACTTTACAATGGGGGTGACTATCTCTATAAGCCTTTCTCTGTCTTCTAGGCCCACTGCCTCCTTGACGCTGTCTATGGCGCTCAGGGCAAGGGCCAGTTGCAGGTTTTCTTTGGCGATTTGTTGGGCCTCGTTCATGAGGCGGTCGTGTCCAGAAGAGATGCGCTTTATTAGGCGCTCTTTTTCGCTATTGGCATTTTGCCATGCTGTCCACGTCTGAATCCCGATCAAGATTACAATGATCCCAAAGACGGGAATGAGAATCCTAGTGGACATGGAATCTAGTTTAATCTTCATGGCATGTCCCCCTTTTACTATTTGGAGGCCTTTTCTCTAACTATTTCAAGACATGTGGCCACTGGACTGTAGTCTAATGGCTCGATCCACCCAGCAATCTTCGCAGCCTTGGCTGCTGGGTCGTCCTTTTTTAGGGCAAGGAGCGCCTCTTTTATCTTCTGGTTCTGAGTGGAATCAACGTGTTTTAGTGCAGCAAATGGCCACTCAGGATAGAGAATTGTAGAATGGAGAAATGGGAAGTCATCATCCACCCTGTCAAGCACCTTGAAGTCCTTGATCTTGATCTTGCCCTCAGCCTCCATCCTCTCGAGGGTATCTGAACGTACAGTGCCACCATCTACCCTGCCTTTTTTCACCATGTAGACCACATTGTCATGTTTTCCGCCCTCTAGGAGCTTTAGGTCTTTAAAGGGATTTATGCCCCTCTCTATCATGTGGCGAAAGGCCATTTGCCCCCCACCAAAGCTCGTCTTTTTTACACACATGAATTTTTTGCCCTTTAGGTCTTTTACGGAATTTATAGTGCTATCAGCCCTTACAAAAATGACGCCTCCGAAGCGGTCCAGGGCCTTGTCCTGGCGCTTGTTCAACATGGTAGCAAGGGCGAAGATGCCATACTTTTTCTTTAAGTCTACGAAAAATCCGGGATTTGCCAGGAGATAGTCTATCTTCTTACCCTTCACTGCTGGCTCAATACCAGTAAAGGATAGCGGAATCAGTCGCACCTCCGTACCACTTTTTTCAGTGAGATACTTTGCAAGTGGCCCCCATTTTTTCTTTGCCACTGTTGCGCCGCGCTTGGCGAGCACCCCAAGCTTTATGGGTTGCTCTGCAAAGAGCAAAGATGGGTGTAAAAATGACACGATAAGGAGCAGGACAAAGAATAAATTGCTAATAAGTCTCATTATCATAGACGACCTCCTTTATTTTTAGATATGCCATTAATTTCATCGGTATGAAGGGGGTAATCCTTAAATTTTTTTAGAGGCTACTTTAAGGCAATGACAGTGCCCAGGCGGCCAGTATTGCCTTCGCGCCTATAAGAAAAGAGATGGGGTGAGCAGTGGGTACAGGGGGTGTCGTAGAAGATTCTATCTTCTGAGATCCCCAGGGAGGTGAGCCTGTGTAGGGTGGCCGCCTTAAGATCCAGGGTATCACCCTTGTTTATATATGCGTGGATCCAGTTGGGAAGGCGCTCCTCCCAGCCCTTGAATTCATAGCAGCAAGGCCCAATAGAAGGCCCCACCCCTGCCCATATTGCTGTTATGGGCGTTAAAAAGCGCTTCTTCATGGTGGAGATGGTCTCTTTTAATACGTCGGCCACAAGCCCCTTCCACCCCACATGTACACACGCCACAACACGGCGCTCCTGGTCAAAGAGTACCACTGGCTGACAATCTGCATGTTGAACGAGGAGTGCAGTACGCCTTAGACCGGTCACTAGGGCATCACCTCTGCCTGCCAAAAGCGATACCTCCCTATCTACCACTAAAACGCGATTTCCGTGGACCTGCTCGAGGGCGGCGATCTCAAGCCCGTCTATGCCAAGATCATGTTTTACGATCTCAAGGTTCTCTTTTACATTTTCTAGCCGGTCTCCAGAAAAGAGGCCGAGATTGAGCGAGTCAAAGGGTGGGGGGCTAACCCCGCCCCACCTTCCATAGCTGCGCGCCACCACAACTTTCCTTAAAGGGCTTGGGAGGTGAGGAAGTAGGTCAATGGCCCACAAGGTGTTTGCCTTTTTCATGGATGTGGATATATTTGTTATTGGTGGAAAAGTCCATAAATTTTCTACAGAGGTAAGAGATGGAAAAGAGAACAAGAAGACATAGTGAGAGGGGTTTTACCCTCATAGAACTCCTGGTTGTAGTGATCATCATAGGTCTTTTGGCAAGTCTTGTGGCACCAAAATTCTTTGGAAAGCTCTCTCAGAGCAGGATGAAGACCGCCAAGGCACAGATAGAGCTCCTTGGCGCTGCCCTGGATGAATTCCGATTGGACAACGGCAGGTATCCCACCACTGAAGAGGGACTTGAGGCACTTAGAAAGAAGCCAGAGGGCCTCGAAAACTGGGCAGGTCCCTATCTCCCCAAAGAGATCCCCAAAGACCCTTGGGGCCATGACTATGTGTACAAATCCCCTGGTGAACATGGTGACTACGACCTCATGAGCTACGGAAGAGACGGCCAGCCAGGGGGTGAAGGCGAGGATGCAGACATAGTCAGTTGGAAGTAACAGGTCATGTTCCAAGAGATACAGCCTACGGACTTTCCTGAAAAGCCTCCACTCATCAATGGGCTCACCCCTCAACAGATGCGGCAGTGGAAGGTGCTGCCCATAAGTGTAGAGGACGATGCTGTAAAGGTGGCGATGACGAGGCCCGAGGACCTCTATCTGATTGAAATCCTCGAAAATATCTACTCCCGCCCGCTCAAAGTCTTTAGGGCCAACGAAGACGACATACTGGCCACCATCTACAGGTGGTATGAGGCAGAGATGGACATCTCTGGAGAGGCCGAGGAGGAAGAGGACGAAAGGGCACTGGATGAGCTCTGGGAAGACCCTGAGCAACTCAAGGACATGGCATCCGAGGCCCCTGTCATAAGGCTTGTGAACCACCTCATCAGCCAGGCCCTTGAGGTGAAGGCATCTGACATACACTTCGAACCCTACAAGGACAAGTTTGTGGTCCGGTTCAGGATCGACGGGGTCCTCCACGAGGTGGAGACCATCTCGAAGAGGCTCCAGCCGGCCATCACCTCCAGGATAAAGCTCATGGGGAAGATGAACATAGCCGAGATGAGGCTCCCGCAAGACGGCAGGATCAAGGTCAAGGACAGGGGGCGGGAGATAGACATCAGGGTCTCTACACTCCCAACGCTCTTTGGAGAGAGTATTGTTCTTAGGCTCCTAAACCGTGAAGAGGTGAGGCTAGAGCTAGAGAGCCTTGGGTTTCCCCCAGACACACTCTCTGACTTTGAGGCGATCATAAAGAGGCCCTATGGACTGGTCCTCGTTACAGGCCCCACAGGTAGTGGAAAGACCACCACCCTATACGCAGTGATGAACCGCATAAACTCTCCAGACAAAAAGATCGTCACCGTAGAGGACCCAGTAGAATATCAGTTGGATGGCATAAACCAGATCCAGGTAAAGCCCAAGATAGGGCTCACGTTTGCAAGTGCACTTAGGACCATATTGAGGCAGGACCCAGACATCATCCTGGTGGGTGAGATCAGGGATGCCGAGACCGCCGAGATCGCCATCCAGTCGGCCCTCACAGGGCACATGGTCTTCTCCACCCTCCATACCAACGATGCTCCTAGCGCCATTACAAGGCTCCAGGAGATGGGGGTCGAGGCCTATCTGTTGGCATCCTGTCTTTTAGGTGTCCTGGCCCAAAGGCTAGTTAGGGTGATCTGTCCGCACTGTAAGGAGCCCTACCCCATGGATGAAGAGCTCTACAATGAGCTCATAGACGAGATGTCTGGGGCAGATGTGCCAAGATCGCTTCCCGAAGAGGTCTATAGGGGCAGGGGGTGCGCTCACTGTGCCAATACAGGCTATTCTGGCCGAACTGGGATCTACGAACTCTTAAAGGTGGATGAAGAGATAAGGCGAAAGATCGTGCGCGGAGAGGACAGCGCATCAATAAAACAGAGCGCCAAGGCCAACGGAATGAGGACCCTCAAGGAAGATGGCCTTCAGAAGGTGCTCCTCGGCCAGACCACCTTTGAAGAGGTCCTGAGAGTATCCAACTAACCATGCCCAAGTACGCATGCGAGTATCTCGACCCGAAGGGGATTAGAAGGCAGTCCCTGGAGGAGGCAAGGAACGAAAAAGAGGTCATCCGCGCCCTCACCCAAAAGGGGCTCCAGCCCATAAAGATAAAGAGGGTGCAGAAGATAGAGGCACTCTTCTCAGGGAAAAAGAGGCGCTTTTCCTTTGAAGACCTCATATACTTCACCAAGGAATTGGCAGATCTGCTCTCAGCAGGAATCCCCATTGAACGGGCCCTAAAGATCGTGTCTGATGCCTCTGAAGACCCTACTGTAAAAGAGGTCACCATCGAGATAAGAAACGCCATCCAGACAGGCCAGAACCTCTCCGAGGCCTTGGCAGAGTACCCAGATATCTTCTCCCCCCTCTACGTAAACATGGTGAGGGTGGGGGAGATGGGAGGCGTACTCCCAGAGGTGCTAAGGCGTCTCGAAGACTTTTTGGTGAGGTCGAGGGAGGTGAGGAAGTTTATCATCACCTCCTCTATCTATCCATCCATACTCCTTCTCGTTGGCATCATATCGGTGTTCATACTGGTGACATTTGTGGTGCCCAAGTTTGGACAGATATTCTACGATCTCAACCAGCCAATGCCATTCATGACCCTTGTGATCGTAAAGGTAAGCACCTTTTTACAGCGTTTTTGGTGGATATTCTTTCTCCTCTTTGTGGCCGCATACCTCTTTTTGCGCATAAAGCTCAGGACCCCAGAGGGAAGGCGCCTCTTTGACACCTACATCTTGAAGATGCCCCTTGCTGGGACCATGGTGAGGTTCATAGAGTTTGGCAGGATGGCACGCACCCTGGGCACCCTCATAGAGAGCGGCATCCCCATCCTCAAGGGCATCAACCTCTCTAAGGAAGTAGTGGCCAATTCAGTGCTCAGGTCCGCCCTCGATAAGATCTATAAGGGGGTGCGCCAGGGAAAGAGCATGAGCCTCCTTATGAGGCGAGACCCACTCTTTCCATCGCTCATGGTCCACATGGTGGCCGTAGGGGAGGAGACAGGGGCGCTTGGCGAGATGCTCCTAAAGGTGGCAGACGACTTTGATGAAAAGGTCCAGTCAAGGACCAAGATGCTACTCTCCCTAATAGAGCCCATCACCATCGTGTTCATGGGGGTGGTCATTGGTGGGATCATACTCTCAATGCTCTTGGCCATATTCGGGATAAACGATGTCCAATTCTAAGGGCTTTACCCTCATAGAGCTCCTTGTGGTCTTGATAATCCTGGGCATTGCATCTGCCATGGTCTTTTTGGCAGTGGGAAAGGGGATGCTCGGGGCACGGGACCGTGGGCTTCTAAAGGCATTTTCCAAGAAGCTTACAGAGGCCAGGGCCATGAGTGTGGGCCAAGGTAGACCAGTCTATTTCCTCATATACGGGGAGGAGCGCGCCTTTGGTATAGAGGGAAGGGGGCGCGAGAAGATCCCAGAGGACGTAGAGGTTCGAGGCGAAGGGGTGGAAGACTATGACGAGGGTGTTTACGCCATCTGCTTTTTTCCAGATGGAAGCTCTAGTGGCGGCGCTATCATCCTCTCCATGCCAGATGGAAAGTTGTATCGTTTTGAGATAGACAAGTTCTTTGGCGCCATCAGATTAGAGGGGGGCGAGGGTTAGATGGCCACTGGTGGCAATAGGGGCTTTACCCTCATGGAGGTGCTGGTGGCCGTGGCCATATGTGGCATTGCCCTTGGGGTTGCCCTTTCTGGGTTGAGCCAGGGCCATCGGGCCACAGAGCGGGCCCTTTCCATTGAGCGTGCAGGGAGGGCCATGCAGATGGCGCTATTGGCTTTGGCCTCAAAGGAAGACGAAGACCTGGACCAGGGAGTGGCCCTGGAGGGAGAGGTCCCAGGCATGGAAGGATGGGAATACCGTGTGGAAGTGGGGCCCCTTAGCCTTAAACTCACTCACGAGGCCAAAGATACCGACGAGGGAGAGGGGACAGGTGAGATGGAAGAAGAGACCATCGAAGACGAGGCCTTAAAAGAACTAAAGGTAGAGGTGGTGGACCCAAAGGGGCGTACCTATTCTATGTTTATGTGGCAGTGAGGCACAGGGGCAGGCATGGTAGTGGATCGGCGTGGTTTTACGCTCATCGAACTCATAATCTCCATCACCCTCGTCTCCTTTGTGGTGCTCCTCCTCTCTATGGCCATGCGTTCAGGTCTTAGGGCCTATGAACGGGCAAAGGACCTTGGTGGACAGGCACTGCTTGTCTCTTCTGTCTTAAATCTCATGGATAGGCAGTTTGCCATGGTGGTCTCTGGCAAGAACCCATTTACAAGCCCCTTTATGCGCTTTGAGGGAAAAGAACGCTCCATACTCTTTACCACTACAGGAGGCCCAATGGGGACAGGGGGAGGGGGCGTACTCCTGGTATCCTATCGCTACAATGAGGACGAGGACGCGCTCTCTTATTGCCAAAAGATCGTGACCAGGGCAATAGATCTCAGGGGGTCGGCACCAGAAGAGGTTACCCAAGAGCGGATCGAGGAACTGAGGGGCGAGGGCTGGGATTGTACTCTAGTGAATGGGATTGGAGATGTGGAATTTAGGTTTAGTAAAAGAGAGGACGATACCGATATCGAAGGTTGGAGTGATGCCTGGCGTGAGCCAAAAAGGCTTCCATTTGCCGTTGCCGTAAAGATAAAAGGGCACTGGACGCCCTTTGTGTTCAAGTGGGCAGTGGATTGATCCAGTAGAAGTTCTGGTAAAGACGAATCTCTAGTATGAGGGGGTGAAAGTAGATGACGAGAAGTGCTCTTTCAATCAGGATCTCTCAGATAGTGGCCCTCCTGGCCTCCCTTGGGATCATGGTCCAGATGTTTCTCTTGTGGAAGACTGGCGAAGCCTACTGCCTAAATGAGGGGTGCAAGGTGGTGGAGGCCCTTACAAGGCCCACGCCGCTTGTCTTTAACGCCTTGGGCCTTTGTTTCTTCCTCGCCCTATTTTTACTCCTCATACTCTGGGAAAGGCTAGGCCAAAAGTGGGCCTATACCCTCTTGAGGCTCATGTTGCTCTCTGGCCTCTCTGCTGAAGGGGTCTTTATAAGTTACCAGCTCTATGTGGCTGGACACCTCTGTTCCTATTGCCTCACCTTATTTACAGCCCTTTTTGTCATCAACCTCCTCCTGGGAAGGAGGCAATTTGTCCTGGGTACATCGGTGGTGGCAGCAGCCATTATTGCATCTTCTTTGTTACGTTACGACCCAGGGATTTTTCTTGCGAAAAAGAACCTAGACCAGGGCACCTATGCCATAAAGACGTGTACGGCTCCTACTAGGGACCTCTATCTCATCTTTTCCAAAAAGTGCCCACACTGTAAGAGGGTCTTGAAGGTGTTGAGCGGCTGTAGCCAGTGCGAGTTTCACTTTAACCCCATAGAGCAGATAGACGAGGCCATCCTCCCTGGCATAGTCCCAGAGCGCGACTACGACCCCAACATAAACATTGCCACACTAAAGATCCTGGGTATCGATGAGATCCCGGTCCTCATAGACAAGAGTAAGACTGGGATGTTATTTATAAAGGGTGAAAGGGATATAATAAATTACATTGAGCAGTACTGCTTTGCCCAGTTGCCCTCACTGGACGAAGGGATAGAGCAGGAGTTCCAGGAAGAGGGTGGCGTCTGTAGCCTTGAGAAGGAGTGTGAGTGAGCAGTGGAACTCATCCGTTCCATATCCAAGATGAGAGATTGGTCAAAAAGCCACAGGGAAAGGGGGCGTAAAATCGCCTTTGTGCCCACTATGGGCTACTTCCATGACGGACACCTTGCCCTTATGAAAAGGGCCAGTGAGCTCGGCGACAAGGTGGTGGTGAGCATCTTTGTAAATCCCACCCAGTTCGGGCCAACCGAAGACTTTGCGAGATACCCACGCAACCTCGACCGAGACATAGACCTCGCCAGCTCAGTAGGGGTGGACTGCATTTTCTATCCAGAGGCATCAGAGATGTACCCAGAGGGCTTTGATACCTGGGTAGAGGTGCCAGGTCTTGCAAAGGGGCTCTGTGGTGCATCTCGGCCCGGCCACTTTCGAGGTGTCACCACGGTTGTACTAAAGCTGTTCAATATCGTCGCACCACATGTGGCGGTCTTTGGCCAAAAGGACTATCAACAGCTAAAAATCATCCAGAAGATGGTAAGGGATCTCAACATCCCTATAGAGATTGTGCCTCACCCCATAGTAAGGGAGCCAGACGGGCTGGCCATGAGTTCCAGGAACACATATCTATCAGCGGAAGAGAGAAAGAGTGCCCTCTGCCTCTACAAGGCACTCATGAGGGCAAAAGAGCTCTATGAAGGGGGAGTCACTTCTGCCAAGGCGCTAAGGCAAGAGGTGGAGGAGATCATCCGCTCAACGCCCCTCACCAGGATAGACTATTGCTTTTTGGGTAGTGGTGAGACCCTTACCGAGGAAGAGGAACTCGGGCCTGGCTCTGTGATTGCACTGGCGGTATGGGTGGGAAAGACGCGGCTCATAGACAATGTGCTCCTCTAATCTGGGTTAATGGGTACTTTGGGTTCATTCTCACCACTTTTGACTTAACATCTTAGAGTGACCAAGGTATTTTCTTAAGTAGGTCCACCTGTTACAAGGTGGTGGACCATCTCTAAGGCCAGGAATTAGCGAGAGACAATGTTTAGACACATGTTAAAATCAAAGATCCATAGGGCCACTGTCACAGGGGCAGACCTAAACTATGAGGGCAGTCTCACCCTGGACAAGGACTTTATGGAGCTTGCAGACTTGAGGCCCTTTGAGCAGGTAAAGGTCTACAATATCTCCAACGGTGAGCGCTTCGACACCTATGTGATAGAAGGAAGGCGCGGCTCAAAGGAGGTCTGCCTCAATGGGGCAGCAGCAAGGAAGGGAAGCGTAGGCGATCTCATCATCGTGGCCTCCTATGCCCTCTATGCCCCAGGTGAACTGGATGAAAACCACTCTGTGATCCTGATCATGGGTGAGGGAAACTTGATAAAAGAGATAAGGCGCGAGCCCTGGGGTATAGGTAGATGAATGTATATGTAGTGAGCCTTGGCTGCCCTAAGAATCGGACTGATACAGAGGCCGCCCTGGGTACCTTGAAGACCTTGGACCCAGGGCTTGAGATCGTGGAGAAGAAGGAAGAGGCCGACCTAATACTCGTCAATACCTGTTCCTTTATCCAGGAAGCAGTGGAAGAGTCCATTGAGACCATCCTCGATCTCGCACTCAAAAAGGCCGACCACCAGAAGATCGCTGTAATGGGCTGCCTGTACAAGCGATATGGCGAGGAACTAAAAAAGGAACTCCCAGAGGTGGATATCTTCCTGGGTAATGAGGTCAAAGAGGGGGACCTTGCTCCACTCTTCGAAGTCCCTCCCCCTCATACAAAAGATAGCGTGATGCCCCCATCTTGTGGAAGGCGAATCCTTACAACGCCACCCTGGAGGGCCTATGTAAAGATCGTCGAAGGGTGTTCTCACAAGTGCACCTATTGCCTGATCCCCACCATAAGGGGGCCAAGGCGGCCACGGCCTTTGCCAGAGATCCTCGACGAGTTAAAGGGGCTTTCAGATTGTGGTGTAAAAGAGGTCACCCTGGTGGGGCAGGACCTGACTTCTTGGGAGTGGGAGGGGCTAAGGCTCGCAGACCTCGTAGAGCGGGTGGATATGGAGGTGGACATACCCTGGATACGGCTCCTCTATCTGCATCCCACTGGTGTGGATCAAAGGCTGCTTGAAGCGGTATCTAGTGGCGAGAGGATCTTGAACTATCTCGACATACCCATTCAACATGCGTCTTCAACGATCTTAAAGAGGATGGGACGGCCCTATGACCTCGATTTTTTGAGGCGCCTATTCGGTTGGATACGCGAGAAATATCCATGGATTGTGCTAAGGACTACTGTAATGGTTGGATTCCCAGGTGAGACAGACGACGACCTAGAGACGCTTCTCGCCTTTATGAAAGAGGTAGAATTCCACCACCTGGGCTGTTTCCGGTATTCGGACGAAGAGGAGGCACCGAGTCATGCCTTTCGCTACAAGGTCTCGAAATCCACGGCCAGGGCGCGCCAAATGGAGGTCTTGGAGCTCCAGAACAGTATCTCGAGGAGGCATCTTAGACAGTACGTGGGGCAGTGCCTAGAGGTCCTTATAGAAGGCTATAGCAAGGAGACCGATCTCCTCTTGGAGGGCCGCACTGCATTTCAGGCACCAGGTGTAGATGGTGCAGTCTATATAAATGAGGGTACAGGCGAGCCAGGGAAGTTCTTCAATGTGGAGATAAGAGACTCTTTTGACTATGAACTGCTAGGGAGGATCAAAGGACCCCTTGCTGAACCAGCCGGGCAAAGTGTTCAAAGCTCCTATCAAAAGTAGCCTCTGCCTCTTTGTTAAAACAGCAGCCAGGAAGTTGCCTCATCTTTAGGTGATACCTTATGCACTCACAACAGATCCCCTTTCTGGGGCACGGCTCATAGGTACAGTTACAATGCTCCTTGTTCCTCTCCTTTTGGCACTCCATGAGCTACCTCCTTTCCCAATTTTCGCTATATAGCCTATTTCAGCCTCTCCATCAACTTCATTGAAGTCGGGCCAATCTCCCAGAACTTGAAAAATCGTGAATTTTGTGTCATAAAAAGCGAACCCTCTTTTTCTATCCAAGGAGCATTCAGATGAAGAAAAAGCGCGATCCCAAAATAAAGAAGGTCCTTATTGCGAACAGGGGGGTGCCGGCAGTGCGGGTGATGCACACCTGTAGAGACCGGATGATCCCCACTACAGCCATCTACAGTACACCAGACAGGTTGTCTTACCATGTGTTGATGAGTGATGAGGCGATCCATATTGGAGACGCCCCACCAGCAGAGTCATACCTCAATATGGAGAAGATCATTGGCGCTGCCCTCAAGGTAGATGCCAATGCCATCCACCCAGGCTGGGGATTCCTGGCAGAGAACGCAGAGTTTGCCCAGATGGTAATGGATGCAGGGCTCATATGGATTGGCCCCCCACCCAAGGTGCTTAAGGCCATGGGCGACAAGATCGAGGCCAAGAGGCTGGCCATGCGCGCCAATGTCCCCACCATCCCTGGCATTACAGATGTCAAGGACGTGGATCAGATAAAACGGTGGATGAAGGAAGAGCAAGTAGAGTACCCCATCATGATCAAGGCCGCTGCTGGTGGTGGCGGTAAGGGGATGGTGAAGGTGGAAAACGAGGAGCAGTTGGCCCAGGCACTGGCCCAGGCCAAGAGCGAGGCAAAGAAGGCGTTTGGAGACGACAAGCTTCTCGCTGAAAAGTACATCGAAAAGGGTCGCCACATAGAGGTGCAGGTGGTGGCAGACAAGTTTGGAAACGTATATCACCTCTACGAGAGGGAGTGCACCATCCAGAGGCGTAACCAGAAGATCATCGAAGAGGCACCTTCACCAAGTCTCAACGACGACCTAAGACACGAGATCTGTTACACCGCAACCAGGCTCATGAGGGAGATCGGATATGAGACAGCAGGTACGGTAGAGTTCATCTTCGACTCTAACACCAAGAAGTTCTACTTTCTCGAGGTGAACACAAGGCTCCAGGTAGAGCATGGTGTAACAGAGCTCATCACTGGTATGGACATAGTGGGGCTCATGCTGGATGCAGCAGACGGCGAAGAATTTAAGTTCCGCCAGAGCGCCATAAGCCCCAACAGGTGGGCCCTAGAGGTGCGAATGAACGCAGAGGACCCAAGGACCTTTAGCCCCTCCTTTGGTACCATCACAAGGCTTCAGGTGCCCCAGGGTCCTGGGGTGAGGATCTCCCAAGGGGTATATGAAGGGGCTGACATACCGCCCTACTACGACTCGCTCTTCATGCTCATCATGACCTCAGGGCCAGACAGGGACGGCGCCATTGCAGTGATGGACAGGACCCTTAGTCGGAACCTGAGGATAGAAGGGGTAAAGACCCTGCACCCATTACTCTTGAGCATCATACGGCACGAGGCATTCAAGCGGGGCGAGTTCTCCACTCGTTTTATAGAGGAACATATGGACGAGCTGGTCTCTCGCTTCAAGGAGAAGAGTAGCGAGGACGAGGCACTCAAGATAGCCAAATTCGTGGCAAGGATATCAGCACTAGGACCACAGGATTGGATGTAGGACCATGAAGAAGAAAAGCAAGGGAAAAAACGAGATCTTGATCAGGCCGGGCATGAGCCCAAAGGAGATAGTCAAGAAGCTGAGGTCCCTGGATGGGGTCATGATAACCTCAACAGGGATGAGGGACGCAGGCCAGTCAGATTATAAGAATCGCCACAGGATCTTTGACCTGGCTACCCTGGCGCCATACTACGACAAGATGAACCTCTTTAGTGCCGAATGTCACGGTGGGGCCAGATGGCACGTGGGTATCATGAACAGGAAGGAGAGCCCCTTTGACGAGATCAGGCTCCTCAGGGAGAAGATGCCCAATGTCATGCTCCAGACCCTGATCCGCGAGACCAACCTCTGGGGCTACAGGCCATATCCCAAAAATGTCATCGAGTATGTGGTGGCCAATGTGGACATAGATGTGTGGCGCTGTTTCTCCTTTTTGAATGACATCAGAAACATGAGGGCTGTGGCAGAGGTGGTGATGAAGAGGGGGAGACTCTTTCAGCCTGCCATCTCCTTTACCCAGGCAGACTGGACCACCAATGAATACTATCTCGGGTGCGTAAAGGAGATCGTGGATCTTTGTGGCGGTACAGACGAGATCATCCTCTGCATAAAGGACATGGCAGGTGTTGGGAGCCCAGAGCGTATAAGGAGCCTTGTCTCTGCCATCCTCGATGCCTACCCAGACATGGTGGTCCAATATCACAGGCACGCCACAGACGGCCTTGCCCTGCCAGCGCTCCTCGCATCAGTACAGGCTGGGGCCAAGATCGTGGATGCAGAGGAAGACTCCCTTACCAGGTTCTATGGCCAGGCACCGATCCTGGCAGTGCAGGCCTACCTGGAAGAGTCTGGCATCAAGGTCCACCTAAACAGGGAGGCAGCAGAGGGCGCAGTACAGAAGGTGAGGGAGTGGATCGGCCACTACGACTGGGCCGAGTCCCCCTTCAAGGGCTTTGATCACATGGTGACATTCCACAAGATGCCTGGTGGCGCCTTCCCAAGCTCCTTTGAACAGGCAGAAAAGGGCGGATTCCTCCACCTCATGCCAGCCATCTTGAAGGTGATGAGCCTCTATAACAGGATTGTGCGCTATTTTGACGTTACCCCTGGTTCCCAGATCACCTGGGTCACATGCTCTGGCATAGTCAACCGGTACGCCAAGGAGCAGGGAGAGAGTGGGGTGCGCCACATTATAAAGCTCCTCACAAAATTTGTAGAGGAGAAGAACCAGAATTTCGACGCCATGACCAAGGTAGAGCAAAAGGAGCTCCTAGGCCTCTTTAAGACCGCACCAGGTGACTTTAAGAATCTCCTCCTGGGCGGATATGGGAAGCTCCCCATGGGGTGGCCCGATGAATGGGTCTATAAGAGCGCCTTTGGCGACGAGTGGAAGGAGAAGCTCAAAGAGAGAAAGGAGCTCTCACCACTGGATTCCCTGGAAGACGACGACCTGGAGAGGATCAGAAAGGACCTTACGGAAAACCTGGGCCGTGCGCCAACAGAAGAGGAGTTCATCCTCTACCTCATGCATCCAAAGGATGCACTGGGACTCTTTGAATTCGTGGAAGAATATGGCGAGGCCCCCATGGTGCTGCCCACAGATGTCTGGCGAAATGGGCTGAGGAGGCCTGGCGACAAGGTGGAATTCGACCTCATGGGCAAGCCCTACTGCATAGAGCTGGTCTCTGTAGGTGCAGAGCACGAGGGCGAGATCCATGTGGTCATGAAGGTGAACAACAAGACCAGGGTCTACACAGTCAAGACCCCCAGGGCCAAGAAGAAAGAGATCAGGATGGCCAAGGGGCCAAACGAGATCGGCTCACCAATAAATGGCAATGTCTGGAGGATTGGAAATCCGAAGCGCGGCACCATAAAGGTGGGAGACATTGTCCACAAGGGCGAAGAGATCGCAAACCTCGAGGCCATGAAGATGGAAAACGCCATTACCGCTCCCTTTGACGCCCATGTAAAGGAGATATGTGTAAAGCTGAACGACACAGTGGTGGAGAACCAACTGTTGTTTGTGCTGGAACCATTGAACTAAGGGGATGTTTCAAATAAAGCTGTA
>WGBU01000039.1 GCA_015494155.1 Deltaproteobacteria bacterium
AGCTATATGCAATTGTGAGAACAAAAAGGGCATTTGTACGTGAGGGGCCAGGCCTCCACTATCCCAGGTTCACTATGGTCGCTATGGGAGACAGGCTCTCTGTGGAAGAGAAGAGAAACGGCTGGATAAGGATCAAAGTTTTTGATTCCAAGGGCATGGTGCGCCATGGATGGATAAGGCAAGATCTCGTCATTTTTGAGAATTAGTCGATCAAGCAGATTACCATATGAATAGTTGGAGAAAATCTGCCGATATGTCCGTTAAAGTATTGTGTTTATAAAAAACGTATCCCTTAGCGTGCTTGACGGACAGTACTAGTACATGTTTTTTTATTCTAGAAAAGAAATTGTAGAAAATTATTAATATAAAAACTTGAAAAATGCGTGGTATAATTTGGATTTTATATTTGGTTATTGTCATCACCTCAATCTTGCCTGTAAGAGCATATGCCCACAAGGTATATGTCTTAATGAGCTATCGAGAATGCGACACGTGTGGTGGTCCACAGTATAGGGGAGTAATTGATGCGCTCAAGCTGGGAGGTCTCCAGCGCCTGGAGATTAAAAGCTATTTCCTGAGATCAAAGACGTTGCCCAGGCACCTCTTCGAAAAGCGCACCAAGGAGGCGATTTCTATCTACAGGTCATTTAGGCCAGATGTGACAGTAGCGATAGATGATCCGGCATTCCAGCTAATGGCACCTTTTTTCCTTAAGAAAAAAGGAAAGGGGGACCTAGTATTCACGGGTACCAATATCTCCCCTGAAGATTACAATAAGAGATTCCATTTTCACAAAGAGAGGTGGCCCACGGCCAGGATCACAGGGGTCTATGAAAAACTATTCGTATTAGAACAATTGCGATTCATACACCTCATATTTGGGAGAAATCTAAGTAAGATACCTGTCCTATACTCTTCTGACCCCATCGGAAAGACGGTATTTAGACAGATCGTAAACGAGGTCAAGGGGACCCAGTATGAATACAAAATTGTCCCCATGGAGGTATCTACATTAGATGAAGTCAAAAAAAAGGCTCTGGATATTCAATCGGACCATGAGGCCAAGGCATACTTTCCAGTTACTATAGCAGTGTACAAAAAGAGTGGAGACCCCACCAGAATCCCCTTAAAGGAGATTGCCCCCCTCCTTCTCGACACCATCAAAAAACCAGACCTCACTGTCAATTCCACCTATGTGAATTTGGGCTTTTGGGGTGGTGTCACAGTGGATTTCTACCAGATGGGTTATGATGCAGGGCAGATGGCACTGCTCCTTTTAAAGGGCGCGGACATCCACTCTCTCAAGATAAAAGATGCAGATAAATCCATTATTACTATAAACCTAAAGAGAAATCGTGAGTTAGGGCTCAACCTCCCACCATCTATCCTGGGATTGGTGGACAACTTCGTAGAATAATGATGACAGAGTTTCTGCCCATAGTCATAGACCTTCTGGTAGCAAGTCTGGCCTTTTTATTGGCAGGACTACTCCACGGGATTGCTAGATTTTATGGTACAGACACCTTCCAGTACAGGGGCTGGCTCTTTATTGTATCGGTAATTCTCTTCTCTATTGAAAAGGTGATTTGGACATTCAACCCCTTTTGGGCATGTGATCATCGGTTTTGTCTGGTGATTCTAGGGATTCCAGTAGTGGCGCTGGCCATCTTACATGTATATATCAGGAGATCAGGGCACCGCCTCATAGTCCTGATCCTGTTATGTGCTACATTCCTACCATTTTTAATGGCCTACACCCACAATCCCTGGCCAAGTTCCTTGGGTCTTATGGTCATTGGAGTGACATGGGCCTTTTACAGGCATAAACGCACAGTGGTCAGTCGCAAGGAAGAATCAAATGTCCTCTCTGCTATTGGTGGGACACTCCTTGTAATACTTGGCCTTGACATCTTAGGCAGTGACATTGCCCCCTGGCTACCTATAGTCTGTTCTGTTGTGGAACTACTCCTGGTCTTATTTGGCTGCTGGTATGTGGCTAATAGGCTCTATAGCGAGGATGTGGGCAAGGAGTCTTATCTGTTCCTATGTTTTACTATCATAGTAACTGGGCTCTATTTTCTGTTCATGAACCATATGATTGGGAACTATAAGAAAAATTTCATTATGGGGGCAAGAAACGACCTCGTCATCCTTAAAGAACGCCTTGATGAATACAAAGACAGGTGTCTCAAAGAACTTAAACTACTCTCCTGGCATCCTGCCATTGAAAATGTCATCAAACAAAAGACAGATGGATGGGTTGAAATGTCCCTCTTAGAAATGGAATTGGATGCCTCTTTGATCTACATTGTAGACAGGGATGGCAAAGTCATAGCAGCCTCAAACGACATCATCCTGGGGCAAAATCTGAGAGATAGGACCTATTTTAAAAAGGCCCTGCAGGGTAACACCAATATCAGCCTAGCAAAAGACCCTATTACCAATGCAGTAGGGGCATATTTTGCAAGACCCATCCTGGACAGAACTGGTTATATAAGCCATGTCCTCGTGATGAAAATGCCCATATCAGACATAGTTATAAATGATATCAACTCATTAAATATCATGCTCATCAATCCTGATAGTGCTGTACTCTTGGGCCCTCCCTCATTTGTTGAAAAGACCTTGTTTGACGTGTCGGACAACCTGATAAGGAAATTACAACGTGAACAGATACTAGGAGACACCAGACCTGTATCATTAGGGTTTTCCAGGGACAAAAACGACATAGTAGTAGATAGGATGGGGACTAAGTACTTCTTCATCACAGTACCCATTGAACCGATTGGGTGGTCACTCGCACGACTCATCCCATGCAATACCCTTTTCACCAGGGCCTGGGGCTATCTGGCAGCATATTTTATCCTTATGGTGAGCTTGATCCTTGCCGGGCTCAGATGGTTCCATGCCAGGGAATGGGCCTACTGCTTAGAACAAGAAAAGGACCGGCGTAAGAGGGCAGAAGGCGTTGAATATCTCCTCACCTCGATAATAGAACAGGGTAGCGAAGGCGTACTCATAACAGATGAAAATGGGAAGATCGAATATGTCAACAAGGCATTTAGTGACATAACTGGTTACTCTAGGGCAGAGCTCATTGGCAACCACCCACGAATATTAAAGAGCACTATTCACACTTCTGAATTCTACAAGAACCTCTGGCGCCAGATAAAGAAGGGACGTACCTGGCATGGTAGGATGACAAACCGGAAAAAAGATGGCTCCTTCTATGAGGCCGACGTCACCATATTTCCTATTTTAGATGAAAACGAAAAGATTAAATATATTTGTATTCAACGGGATATCACGAATGAAGTGATGCTTGAACGCCAGCTCATACAGGCACAAAAGATGGAGGCAGTGGGGACCTTAGCTGGAGGCATTGCACACGACTTCAATAATCTTCTCACTGGACTACAGGGTTATGCAGAAATAGGGCTCCTTAAGACCGCTCCAGGTGACCCCATTAGATACAACCTTGAACAAATTCTTTCCATCTGTAAAAAGGCCGCTAGCATCGTAAAACAACTACTCATATTTAGCAGGCAAGAATCTTCTGAACGGGTGAGGATCAATCTAAACACATCTATAGACGAACTCCACAAGCTGCTCAATAGACTCATTGGTGAAGATGTAAAGATCATACTTAGGCCTAAGCCAGACCTACCAGATATCCTTGCCGATCCAGTAAATATTGAGCAGATCCTTGTAAATTTAGTCATCAACGCAAAAGATGCCATGGATAAAGGGGGAGAAATCATCATCGAGACCGATGTTGTAGACCTAGAACATGTACAACAGATACAAAAGGTACAGAACCTAAGACCAGGAAAATATGTAAAACTCTCCATTCAAGACACGGGTTGTGGGATTCCAAGGGAGGTCATTCCTAAGATCTTCGACCCCTTTTTCACCACCAAAGGGCCTGGCAAGGGGACAGGTCTAGGACTAAGCGTTGTGTACAGCATAGTGAGACAACATGGTGGCTGGATCGAGGTACATTCAAATATAGGTGAAGGTACACGATTCAATATCTACTTTCCAGTGGCGAAGAATGACAAGGAGATCGCCAGGAGCCTAGTAGAAGAAGACCGCGTGGTCATCCATGGAGGAGGTCGCCTTGCCCTTTTTATTGAAGACGAAGATCAGGTGAGAGACGTGGTACAACACCACATGGAGCGTATGGGATTCAAGGTATTGGTGGCCAAGGACCTCAAGGAGGCCAAGTCAATTATAGATCAGCATGGTGACTCCATATCCATAATCGTCTCAGACCTGGTACTCCCCGATGGAAACGGATTCTATTTCCTACGCAACATGGGCTTAAAATGCCCCATTATATTCTCTACAGGGTACATAGACAAAATGGGACTAAGGTCTGAGATCCTAAAGATGGGCTATCAGTTCATTCTAAAGCCCTATAGTGAAAAGGACCTAGCCCGGGCCCTAAAGGAGGCACTTGGTCAATAGCCCTTCCTCCACATGTGCCTTCGAGTGTCCTAGCTCCAGACTTATAGGTCTTTTGGTGAAGCTATACGGCCAAGCACAGCACTTGCCGCTGCCACTGCAGGATTTGCCAGATACACCTCACTGTCTGGATGGCCCATGCGTCCCACGAAGTTTCTGTTGGTAGTTGCCACTGCCCTTTCTCCACTGGCCAATATCCCCATGTGACCGCCAAGGCATGGCCCACAAGTAGGTGGCCCCACCACAGCACCTGCATCCAGAAAGACCCTTATGAGACCCTCGTCAAGGGCATCGCTATAGATCTGGGGTGTAGCCGGAAGCACTATGAGCCTCACCCCCTTTTTCACCTTTCTGCCCTTCAGAATCTGGGCTGCCAGTCTAAGATCCTCTATGCGGCCATTGGTACAACTCCCAATTACCACCTGGTCTATCTTTACATTGCCCACCTCTGATATGCCGCGGGTATTTTCAGGCAGGTGGGGAAATGCCACCTGAGGCTCTATCTTAGAACAGTCGTACTCCACTACCTTTGCATATTCTGCCCCATCATCACTCCTATAAACCTTAAAATCCCGTTGGGCACGTCCCTTCACATAGTCAAGGGTAATGGAGTCGGGGTTGATAAGACCTGCCTTACCCCCTGCCTCTATGGCCATATTAGACATGGTAAAACGTTCGGCCATTGCAAGCCTTTCAATAACAGGACCAGTAAATTCCATAGCCTTATAGAGGGCACCATCTACTCCAATGTCGCCAATGGTGTAGAGGATAAGGTCCTTACCAGTGACCCATGGCCCCAGTTCACCCTTATAGACAAACTTGATGCTCTCTGGGACCTTAAACCACGTCTTTCCTGTGATCATGGTAGCAGCAAGGTCTGTACTACCCACGCCAGTGGCAAAGGCGCCAAGGGCACCATAAGTGCATGTATGACTATCGGCACCGATGACCACGTCTCCAGGTAACACTATGCCCTTCTCAGGCAATAGACAGTGCTCTACGCCCACATCACCACCTTCATAGTAGTGGATAATGCCATATTGCTGGGCAAATTCCCTTAGGACCTTTACCTGCTCGGCACTCTTTATATCCTTATTTGGCGTAAAGTGATCGGCAACTAGGGCTATCTTGGCCTTGTCGAATATGGTATCTATGCCAGTTTCTTTCACGATCTTGATGGCAATAGGCGCTGTGATATCATTGCCCAAGGCCATGTCCACATCTACCTGTATGAGCTCCCCTGGACTTACTTGTTCCAGATCAGCATGGGCTGCAAGTATCTTTTCAGCAATAGTCATCTTCCTAGGCATAATTCTCTACTCCTGTCACAATTTTTTATTTTGTCTTTACCACAATAGAGGGGCCTACCCACCTTGGGTGGGCTGACTATAATATGTGTGATAAAATCCTTTAAAGGGTCGCCCGCTCCTTGGTGAGCTTGGGGTTTGCCTTCATGCGTTCAAGCCTATTTAGGGCATTTAGGTATGCCTTAACACTCGCTGTGATGATGTCTGGGTCTGCCCCCTGGCCAGTAACCACAAGACCGTTTTCCTCCAACCTCACACTCACGTCGCCGAGGGCATCTGTCCCTCCGGTTATAGAACTCACTTGAAAACGCAAGAGTTTGCTCTTGGTCTTTGTCAAGGAGGCAACGGCCCTAAAGGCAGCATCAATGGGCCCAGCCCCCATCTGGGCAGTGGCATGTTCCTCTCCATCTATCTCAATGGCGACAGTTGCAGTGGGACGGATGCCACTACCACCAGCCACATGGAGGTATGATAGCGAAAACTTGTCTGGTATACGCCATACCTCTTCCGCCACAATGGCTGCTAGGTCCTCTGGGAAGACCTCCTTTTTCTTGTCGCAGAGTGCCTTAAAGCTGTTAAAGACCTTATCTATCTCCTCTGGTTTTAGTTCATAGCCCAGTTCTTCCAGTTTGGATTTTATGGCATGTCTGCCAGAGTGTTTCCCCAGGACCAACTGTCCACTGTCCAGGCCAACATCCTCTGGGTTCATGATCTCATAGGTCTGCCTGTCCTTGAGTACACCGTCCTGGTGTATTCCAGACTCGTGTGCAAACGCATTGGCACCTACAATGGCCTTATTTGGCTGGACGGGCATTCCAGTGAGTTGACTCACCAGCCTACTGGTTGAGGTGATGTGCCTGGTATTGATAGAGACCTCATAGGGCAAGAGATCGCGCCTGGTCTTGATGGCCATCACCACCTCTTCCATGGCTGTATTGCCTGCGCGTTCCCCAATACCATTAATAGTGCATTCCACCTGTCTCGCCCCACTAGAGACCGCTGCCAACACATTGGCAGTGGCAAGCCCAAGATCGTTGTGACAGTGCACACTTAGTACAGCCTTGTCTATGTTTGGCGTATTTTCCATTACGTATTTGATCATCCTGGCAAAGTCCCATGGAATCGCATAGCCCACTGTATCTGGGAAATTGACCGTGGTTGCCCCTGCATCTATGACTGCCTCGAACACCTTGCACAGGTAATCTAAGTCACTCCTCGATGCATCTTCAGCACTGAACTCGATATTCGACGTATATTGAGAGGCATACTTCACTGCCTCTCTTGCAATCTCCAAAACCTCATCCCTACTCTTCCTGAGTTTGGCCCTAAGGTGAATGTCACTAGTAGCTATGAAAGTGTGTATCCTGGGATTTGCTCCCCCTTTTATGGCCTCCCATGCAGTGTCTATGTCCTTTTTATTTGCCCTTGCAAGTGCTGCAACCTGAAGGCCTTGCAATTCATCACTGAGACGTTTCACCCCTTCGAAGTCCCCTGGAGAGGCCACAGGGAATCCGGCCTCAATGACATCCACTCCCATCTTTTCCAGGGCTCGGCCTATCTGGAGCTTTTCTTCCATATTGAGCGAAACACCTGGTGACTGCTCACCATCACGTAAGGTGGTGTCAAATATGATGATGTTCTTCTTCATTTCTTTCTACCCTCACGTTGGCCTTTGCCTTGAAGACACTTCTATACACGATGGCAACTGGTCCAGATATACCATAGGCAATTCCAAGTATGAAGAGTGTTACCCTGGGCTCAGATGCAATGACTGTGAGAAACAATATAAGTATGACGAGGCTAGAAAAGGGATGGCGTTCAAACCACTTGACCTCTTTAAAGCTGTAGTATCTTACGTTACTCACCATTAAAAAGGATACAATGTATACCAGCACTAAAAAGCCCAGATGTCTTACTGGCCCGTTGATTCCAATATGCTGGCTAAAGAGGACAGCAGTGGCCACAATGCCCGCTGCCGACGGACAAGGAAGCCCCAGAAAATACCTGGAACTCCCACCCCCGCTGTGGCTAATGGCATTGAATCTGGCAAGTCTGAGCGCCGTGGTGGCAACATAGAGAAATGCGGCAAGCCACCCCAATCTGCCAAACCCCTGGAGCCCCCAAATGTAGCCCAAAATGCCTGGTGCTACACCAAAGGCCACTAGGTCAGAAAGGGAATCATACTCTACACCAAATTTACTGGTGGTACGCGTGAGCCTAGCCACCCTACCATCCAGCCCATCAAAACATGCTGCTGCAATGATGGCCCAGGCCGAAATGACAAACCCCCCTTTGATGGCAGAAACCATGGCGTAAAAGCCACAAAAGAGGCTCATGGTAGTCAAAAAATTGGGTAATAGGGAGAGTCCCCTTTGCCGTTTCTCTCTCATGGTCTTCATCTATAACCTCGCAATGATAGTCTCGCCTGCCCTCACTCGATCCCCGATCTTTACGTGTATGTGGGAATCAGAAGGCAGATAGACATCCACCCTTGATCCAAACCTGATTAGCCCAATGCGTTGTCCCTTGGTCAACTCATCGCCCTTTTCCACCCAGCATACGATCCGTCTTGCGATCAGGCCTGCGACCTGTACTACTTCCACAATCTTACCACACTCTGTATGGATCACTAAACCATTTTGTTCATTCTGCCCAAAGGATTTCCTGTGATCTGCTGGCCAGAATTGCCCTTTCTGATACCTTACTCCTTCAACTGTGCCTGATACTGGACTCCTGTTCACATGACAATTGAAGATGGTCATGAATATGCTGAGGCGCACGCGACTTCCCTGACAAAAAGGCCCCTCTTTTACCTCTTCTACCCTGATCACACGTCCATCGGCTGGGGCGCACACAAAGTCATCCTCCACTGGAGTCACCCTTTCGGGGTCGCGGAAAAAATAGAGGGTGAAGGAGGCCAAGAGTCCGAATCCCACCGCCCACCACTTCATACCGAGAATGGCGGTCAGGACGGCCCAAAATACAAGGGTCCCGATGAACGGGACCCCTTCTCTACAGACCGGAATGGTGTCTTTTTTCAACTATCTTGTCTCGCCTTCAAAACAGGGACCGATCTATTCCTTCTTTTCAAGCCAGCTCATCATGGAACGGAGCTTCCGCCCCACTTCCTCTATCTTGTGCTCCTGGTTCATGCGTCTAAGTGCATTGAACACGGGCCGGTTGACCTGGTTCTCCATCATCCATTCACGGGCAAAGGCCCCTGTCTGGATCTCATTGAGGATCTTTTTCATCTCCTTCTTCGTCTCATCGGTTATGATCCTGTTGCCCCGGGTATAGTCTCCATATTCTGCTGTGTCGCTTATGGAATATCTCATTCGAGATAGACCACCTTCGTATATGAGGTCCACTATGAGCTTGAGTTCGTGGCAACATTCAAAATAAGCTATCTCCGGCTGATATCCAGCCTCCACCAGTGTCTCAAATCCAGCCTTAATGAGTTCGCTTACGCCACCACAAAGCACACACTGTTCACCAAAGAGATCGGTCTCTGTCTCTTCTTTGAAGGTGGTCTCGATGACCCCTGCCCTGGAGGCACCGATCCCTGTTGCATAGGCAAGCGCCCTGTTGAGTGCCTTGCCAGTGGCGTCCTGATACATGGCCACAAGGCTTGGGACCCCAGCACCAATCTCATACTCACGCCTTACGAGATGACCAGGCCCCTTGGGTGCCACCATGGTCACATCCACATTTTCTGGTGGCCTTATCTGGCCAAAATGGATATTGAATCCATGAGAGAACATGAGCATCTTACCCTCTGTTAGATGTGGGGCAATGGCAGACTCATAGAGCGATGCCTGTACATGGTCCGGCACCAACACCATGATAATAGTGGCCTGTTTGGCCGCTTCTTCGGCACTTACTGGCTCAAAACCATGCTTTACTGCGAGATCATAGTTGGGTGAGCCTGGCCTCTGTCCCACTATGACATTTAGACCACTGTCCCTCAGATTCTGTGCATGGGCATGCCCTTGGCTCCCGTAGCCTATTATGGCAATGGTCTCATCCTTTATTACGTCAATGGGTGCATCTTTTTCATAATATATTTTCATTTATTGTATCTCCCCTCTTAAAGTGTCTTTTTCTCACGCACCATGGCAATGGTCCCAGTACGGGCGATCTCCTTTATCCCAATAGGTCTCAAGAGCTCGATCACTGCCTTCAATTTGGATTCAGGGCCTGTGACCTCTATAGTATAGGTCTTTGGGCTGACATCCACCACCTTACATCTGAATATGTCGCACATCCTCAAGACCTCGGCCCTTGTCTCGTCTTCTGCCTTCACCTTGATGAGTGCCATCTCTCGTTCGACAAACTCCCCTTCGCTGACATCAACAACCTTGTACACATCTATAAGGCGATTGAGCTGCTTGATGATCTGTTCGATTATGAAGTCGTCTCCTGTAGTCACCAAGGTCAAATGGGAAAGGCTCGGGTCCAATGTGGGTGCAACACAGAGAGATTCTATATTAAACCCCCTACCACTGAAGAGTCCTGCAATCCTAGACAGCGCCCCGGGATTGTTTTCTACGAGTACAGAAAGTGTATGTTTCATGGCCTTTCTCCTTACACCAAAAGCATCTCTGTTGTTGCCTTGCCAGCAGGAACCATTGGGAATACCCCTTCTTCCCTTGCAATGGCAAATTCCATAATTACAAGCCCTTCTGTCTCCAGGCCCTTCTTGAGGGTGTCTTCTACCTCACTCGGTTTAGTGGCCCTAAAGCCCTTGGCACCATAAGCCTCTGCCAGTTTCACAAAGTCGGGCACCACGTGAAACTCTGTGGCGGCATAACGACGCTCATAAAAGAGTTCCTGCCACTGGCGAACCATACCAAGGAACTGGTTATTCAATATAACGATCTTTACAGGGAGTTTCTGTTCCATGGCAGTGGCCATTTCCTGGATGTTCATCTGGATGCTTCCATCCCCTGCCACATCAATGACCAGCTTATCTGGAAAGGCAATCTGGGCACCAATGGCTGCAGGAAAACCATATCCCATGGTGCCAAGTCCACCAGAGGTGAGTAGGGTCCTGGGTTCATCGAACTTGTAAAATTGGGCAGTCCACATCTGATTCTGGCCCACCTCTGTGGTGATGATAGCCTTTCCCTTAGTGAGCTCATAGAGCTTTTCAATGACAAATTGTGGTTTTATCACATTCTCGTCATACTTATAGGCCAGGGGATGACGTTCCTGCCAGGCCCTAATCTGTTCCCACCAGGGTGCCAGACGCTCTTTCCATACATCCTTGGGTCTCCCTTCTTTCTTGGCCACGTCCACAAGTTTCCGCAGGGCAATCTTACAATCCCCAACGATTGGGATGTCTACTTTGACGTTTTTCTGGATGGATGTGGGATCGATGTCTATGTGTATCACCTTTGCCATGGGAGCAAAGGCGTCGATCTTGCCAGTGACCCTGTCATCGAACCTGGCCCCCACAGCGATGATGAGATCTGTGTTGGCCATGGTCATGTTGGCTGCATAGGTCCCATGCATACCCAACATGCCAAGACTCTGGGGGTGTGTGCCAGGGAAGCCTCCAAGGCCCATGAGAGTCATGGCCACTGGTGCATTGATGAGTTCTGCAAGCTCTTTGAGTTCCTTGTGGGCACCTGAGATGACCACTCCACCCCCCACATACAAAATGGGGCGCTTGGACTGTTCGATCATCCGATAGGCCCGCTCTATCTGTTTTGCATGAGGCTTTATCACAGGATTGTACGATCTCAGCTTGATCTTTTCTGGATATTCAAACTCTGCCTCTTGATTTTGCACATCTTTTGGTAGATCCACCAATACAGGTCCAGGTCTGCCAGACCTAGCGATATAGAAGGCCTCCTTCAATATGCGCGGCAGGTCCTTGACGTCTTTGACCAGATAGTTGTGCTTTGTACACGGCCTCGTAATGCCCACGATATCAACTTCCTGGAATGCATCATTACCAATCAGGCCTGTGGGCACTTGGCCTGTAAAGACGACCATTGGGACAGAGTCCATATATGCAGTGGCTATGCCTGTAACTGTGTTGGTCGCGCCAGGACCAGAGGTCACGAGACATACACCAACCTTACCAGTAGCCCTGGCATAACCATCGGCAGCGTGCGTGGCACCCTGCTCATGACGGACGAGTACATGCTTGATCGTACCGTCCTTGTGGAGGGTATCATATACATCAATAATTGCCCCCCCTGGAAATCCAAAAATCACTTCTACCCCTTCACGTTTTAGGGCCTCTACGACCATTTCTTTTCCGGTCAACCTTGCCATTACGTCACTCCTATTCGAAAAAATGAAAATAATATTTATTTCCCTACCTTGATAATGTCAATAGTCCAGTAACGAAGATTGATTTAATGTATTTTTAGGTATATGAATAGCCCCATGGTCAGATTCGACGAGATTAAATTTAAGGACCCTGCAACTAGGGCTGGGAAATGGTTCCTGTTCTGTATCGCCACAGGCCTTTTGGCTGGCCTCGGGGCCATCATACTCCACACGCTCCTAAATGTAGGGCACTCATTTTTCATTAGCTATATCATTGGATTAGACCTTCCTCAACCCGCTGGAGAACCCCATCTCATCCATTTCCCAGAGCGCCCTTTTTCGCCTTTTATGTTGGTCATAATACCAACTCTAGGTGGGCTTTTTAGCGGACTGTTGGTTGCGAGATTCTGTCCAGAGGCAGGGGGGCACGGCACTGATGCAGCAATCAATGCCTATCACCACCACGACGGACGGATCGACATCAAGGTACCTATTGTAAAGACCATAGCCTCATTTTTCACCCTTGGTACCGGTGGATCAGGTGGTAGCGAGGGGCCCATTTGTCAGATCGGGGCAGGTCTAGGCTCTTATCTGGCCCAGAAGTTCAACTTGAGCCCGCGAGAAGTGCGGATACTCATGGCAGCAGGTCTTGGGGCAGGTATAGGAAGTATCTTCAAGGCACCACTCACTGGCGCGCTGTTTGCATCTGAAATCCTCTATAGGGAATCTGAGTTTGAGGCAGATGTCATCATACCCACTGCTATTGCATCAGTGGTTGGCTATAGCCTCTTTTGTTCCTTTTTTGGTTGGGGTAGCCTCTTTAAGGCCCCTGACTATCCATTTCACAATGTCCTTGAACTGGGTCCTTATACGGTCCTCGCCCTGGTGCTCATGCCATTTGTATTCTTATTCGTAAAGGTCTTTTGGGGGTTCCACGACTTCTTTCAACGGCTTGACATACCACTTTGGATCAAACCCGCTGTGGGTGGCGTTTTGACTGGTGCCCTGGGTATTCTCATTCCCCATGTCATAGGCTTTAGTTATGGCTTTATACAAGAGGCCCTCAACCACAATGTACCACTTTACCTACTCCTCCTTGTGGCCTTTGCCAAGATACTCGCCACCTCTTTTTCCATAGGATCAGGGGGGAGCGGCGGCGTATTTGGCCCTAGTGTAGTGATTGGAGGGAGCGTGGGGGGCGCTGTGGGCATGGCGTTCCATCAACTCATGCCTGGAATAGTAACAGAACCCGCCCCTTTTGTAATTGTTGGCATGGCCGGCTTCCTGGCGGGGAGCTCCAATGTGCCCATCACCGCTATCATTGTGGTAAGTGAAATCACTAGTTCATATCACCTATTGTTGCCCAGTATGCTTGTATGCAGCCTCTCCTTCTTCCTCTGTAAGCGGTGGAACCTGTATAGGGCACAGGAGCCCAATAAAATTGCATCTCCTGCCCACAGGGGCGAGTTCTTTACAAATGTCTTGGAAAATATCAGGGTCAAAGACATCTTTAATCCCAATAAGGTCCATGCCGTAATCCCAGAAGATATGAATTTTGTCCAATTCTGCCGTTTCTTTCCCAAGACAGAACAACACTACTTTCCAGTCGTGGACAAAAACGGAAAACTGTCAGGCATCTTTTCCATAAACGACATAAGGCAGTGCATCTTTGCAGAAGACCTTGGTCAGTTGGTCATAATGAAGGACATTGCCAGAAAGGACGTCATCAAAACCACCCCTTCAGAGGACATAAACAGCGTACTCAAAAAGTTCACTATTAGAAATATAGATGCAATCCCAGTGGTAAGTGACGATGACCCAGGGGAGTTCCTGGGAATGATCTCTAGGAGAGAGGTGATTGACTTCTACAACAAACAGATAGATAAGATAAAGAGAGAGGCAGAGGAGCATAGCGAACGCTATATCCCATTTTAATGGCAAAAAAAACCCAGGCTGTCCACAAGGCCTGGGTAAAGACGACCCCCCAGCCCCCACTCCTTTTTTCAAAAAAAAAGCCTTCAGGTCTAAAAACCTGAAGGCTGTCATGGCCGGGGAATATTAAGTTGTCTGTCTTTATTTATCCTGCTCTTCCTTGTTTGTCAACCCCTCTTTTGGAGCTTCTTGAGCCCCCTCAGTGGTGGCCTCATCAGTACCAGATGCTGTCTCTGGTATATTGCTACTGGCCTCGCCACTGTCATCAGTGGGGCCTTCGTCACTCTCAGACTGTGACTGTTCATCTTGAGCAGACTCGGCCTCTCCCGTCTCTATCTCCTCTTTGAGACTCACATCTGTCTCTTCTTGTAGACCTTCTGTCTCAGTGACTGCCTCTTCTTCGCCCACCTGTGATGAGGTCTCGCCCTCTTTCTCTGTAGACACAGCTTTGGGAATTACATCCGTCTCTTCCCTTTCAGCACGCTCAACACTGGGCCTTCCCTTGGGGCGCAGGCTTTCATAGGCCAGTTCCACTAAGGCCATCATGGCGGCATCTCCCCGCCTAGGCCCTATCCTAAGGACCCTTGTATAGCCGCCTGGTCTGTCCTTAAACTGTTTACCTATTTCTTCAAATAACCTGGCAACTACCTCTTTTTTTCTAATAACTGCCAAGGCCTGACGCCGTGCATGTAAGTCTCCACGTTTTGCCAGGGTTACCATCCTGTCTGCAATACGCCTCAACTCCTTTGCCCTAGGGAGGGTAGTAGTGATCCTCCCATGTTCGAACAAGGAGGTGACCATATTCCTGAACATGGCCTCCCTGTGCGCAGTCTTCATCCCAAGTTTTCGTGTACGTCTCCTATGCCTCATTGTCCTACTTCCCCTTACCTATATCTATTGGATCGTAGTTATCTTCGGGAGGTTCCCAACCCTCTAGCTTCATTCCCAGATCAAGGCCCATACTCGACAATATGTCCTTGATCTCTTTTAGGGACTTCCTACCAAAATTCTTTGTCTTTAACATCTCTTGTTCTGTCTTTTGGACCAGCTCACCAATGTAGTGGATATTGGCATTTTTTAAGCAATTAGCACTCCTCACAGAGAACTCGAGCTCGTCTATGCGCCTATCCAGATACTTTCTGATACTCTCTATTCCATCAGATTCCTTTTCCTCTTCTGGTTCCTCTGTCTCATCGAAGTTGATGAATACATTCATCTGCTCTTTCAAGATCTTGGCTGCATACGCCAGCGCGTCTTCAGGTAGAACACTACCATCTGTCCATATCTCTATGATGAGCTTGTCATAGTCGG
>WGBU01000040.1 GCA_015494155.1 Deltaproteobacteria bacterium
AATTTATGTCACGGGTCCTCAAGACAGAGGAAGAGCGGTTTCTCCGCACATTGGAACATGGCCTGGAGATCCTCGAAGAGGAGCTCGAGCGATTGGAAAAGAGCGGAACGAGGGTAATCCCTGGTACCTTTGCCTTCAAGCTTTACGACACCTATGGGTTCCCTATAGACATCGTACAAGACGTTGCAAAAGAAAGGGGCCTATCAGTAGACCGTAAAGGGTATGAGAGGGAGATGGCGGCCCAGAGGGAGCGTTCAAAGACTGCACACAAGGAGGTGGTCACAAAGGAGCTTCCAGGGGCCTATCAGTCCCTAGTGGAGAGGGGACTTGGTGGTAGATTCGTGGGATATGAGACAATGGAGTCCCACGGCCAACTCCTGGCCCTCTTTGGCGGAAATACCCAGGACGAGCAGGCGTGGGAAGAGGTGGAGGAGGCCAAGGGCCCAGGTTGGTTTGGAGAGGCAATATTCTCCGAGACTCCATTTTATCCAGAGTCAGGCGGCCAGGTGGGAGACTCAGGGGAGATCCTGGGAGAGGGGACCCGTGCTCTATGCAGGACAACATATAAGAAAGGCACCCTCATTTGCCATAGGATAGAACTCAGGGAGGGGAGCCTCAGAGTTGGAAATGAATATGATCTCAAGGTGTTCGAAAACAGGCGTCTTGATACAGCGCGAAACCACACCGCCACACACCTGCTTCATGCTGCCCTGAGAGATGTATTGGGAGACCATGTGAAGCAATCTGGTTCACTGGTGGAGGCAGAGAGGCTTCGCTTTGACTTTACTCACTTTTCGCGTCCCACCCTAAAAGAGTTGCACAAGATAGAGGCAGTAGTAAATGAACAGATCAGGCGTAATATCCCCCTAAAGACGCAGGTTACCTCTTTGGAGGAGGCAAAGGAACTGGGGGCAATAGCCCTATTTGGAGAAAAATATGGGGATCGGGTGAGAGTGGTCGAGATACCAGGTGTGAGTATGGAGCTTTGTGGAGGTACACATATAGACCGTACTGGTTCAATAGGTCTCTTTAAGATCGTGAACGAGACCAGTGTTGCATCTGGGATCAGGCGCATAGAGGCAGTTACAGGGAGATATGCGGTAGAACATGTGCAGGCCCATGAGCTCAAGCTCCACCGCATTGCAGAGGCACTAAAGTGCCCGCAGGGTGAAGTGGAGGCCAAGGTCCAGGCATTGACTGCCCGCATCAAGGCCCTCACACGGGAGATAGAGGAATTGAAGGTAAAAGGCGGCGGGCTCGACATCCAATCACTCATAGACTCTGCCCGTGAAGTGGAGGGCATAAAGGTCGTCACCTCCAAGGTAGATGGCAGTGAGCCAAAGGTCATGCGCGAGCTTGGAGACAGGATCAGAGACAGGCTCGGATCTGGTGTAGTGGTCTTAGGGGGCGAGAATGGGGACAAGGCACTCCTGCTCGTCATGGTCACTAAGGACCTTGCCAAGAGGATTCATGCAGGCAAGGTGATAAACGAACTCGCCCAGATGGTTGGTGGCCGTGGCGGAGGTCGGCCAGACATGGCCCAGGCGGGTGGCAACCGGCCAGAGGACCTTGAGCGCGCCTTAAAGGAGGCCCCAGAGATCATAAAAAGTTTTATATAGTCTAATGCCACTTCCTTAAGAAGAAGGCCCTCGTAGCCGCCTTTTCAAAAGGTTTTTTTGAGATTCTTGGTTGTCTTGTGCTGTTTTTTCAGTGCTTGCAACACCCCTTTGTTCTGTGTAGCATTTCCATATGAATTCGAGAGTAATCGCCATTGCAAATCAAAAGGGTGGCGTGGGTAAGACCACTACTGCAGTCAACCTCGCCAGTGCAGTGGCCCTCCTTGGGAAAAAGGTGCTCCTGGTGGACTGTGATCCCCAGGGGAATGCCACAAGTGGGGTGGGGCTGTCGCCCAATGGCACACACCCACAGCTCTACCACGTTATGATAGGGCAGAGCAGGGCCTCTGAGGCCATCTTTGATACTGGTATAGATGGGCTCTCGATCCTCCCTTCTGGTATGGATCTCGCAGGCGTTGAGGCGGAGATCTCTATGGAAGGGGAAAAGAGGTATTTTTATCTCAAGCGGGCATTAAAGGGGGTACAGGGCGAATTTGACTATGTCTTTCTCGATTGCCCGCCATCACTCGGCATGCTCACTATAAATGCCCTGTCTGTTGCCCGCTCTGTAGTAATACCCCTACAGTGTGAATACTATGCACTGGAGGGATTGAGCCTGCTCGTCCAATCCATAAGAAAGGTAAAACAGACCCTCAATCCACTACTCTATATTGGCGGGCTCATTCTCACCATGTTCGATCAGAGGACCAGGCTCACCTACCAGGTGGCAAAGGAGGTAAAGGTCCACTTTAGGGATCTCGTCTTTAGGACCACCATCCCCAGAAATGTACGACTGAGCGAGGCACCAAGCCATGGCAAGCCCATATTTCTGTACGATCCAGACTCAAGGGGTGCTGAGGCCTATATGATACTTGCAAGGGAATTCCTGAAGAGAGAGGGGGGAAAGAGCTAGATGGATACAAAGAAGGCACTGGGCAGGGGGCTGGGTGCACTCCTGCGCGAGGAAGAGATCCTCGAGGCAGGGAGCCCTGGCTATTTTCTCTGTCCTCTCGATAGACTGAGGCCCAATCCCAGGCAGCCCAGACAGTCCATAGACGAACAAGACCTGAGCGACCTGGCCGCCTCTATAAAGGAAAAGGGGGTGCTCCAACCCCTTGTGGTACGAAAGGCAGATGAGCAAGATGGAGCATATGAGATCATCGCAGGAGAGAGACGATTCAGGGCCGCTCAGATGGCAGGGCTGGCCACTGTGCCAGTGGTAATCAAAGATGTAAGCCCAGAGGAGGTCTTAGAACTCGCCCTCATAGAGAATATCCAGAGAAAGGACCTCACGCCTATAGAAGAGGCCCTTGCCTATAAGAGGCTCCTCGAGGAGTATGGTATTACCCAACAGGAGCTCTCAAAGCGGGTGGGGAAGGACAGGTCCACTATTGCGAATTCATTGAGATTATTGAAATTGCCTAGTGATATCCAGGAAGATATCGCACAGGGCCATATCTCCATGGGGCACGCCAGGGCCCTTCTCATGCTCGAAGGGCTAAAGGAGGCCATGTATTCCCTAAGGGATCGCATAAAGAAGGATGGGTTGAGCGTCAGGCAGGCAGAGGCAATGGCCAGGGCCCTCCTTGAGAAAGGGCCAAGTGAACCCCGTATCCCCAAAAAAGAAGACCCAAATATCAAGCGCTTATCAGATGAGTTGACCTTTGAGATTGGTTTCCGCGTAAAGGTGGTGCCCAAAAAGCGTGGGGGTAAGGTGGAGATCTACTATGGAGACCTGGATGAATTGGATAGGATTGTAGAGCTCCTCGAGCGTAGGAC
>WGBU01000041.1 GCA_015494155.1 Deltaproteobacteria bacterium
CCCCGTGACAATATCTGCTACAATGGTGAAAAGTTACACTAAAAAGTGCCATGACAGTTAATCCCTTAAAACTCAGTCTCTTCCAACAGGTGATCTTGAGTCTGGTCCTGGGCGTATTTGCAGGGATCTTCTTGGGTGAGCCAGCAGGCAAGCTTAACATCCTAGGTAATATCTACATAAAACTCCTTCAGATGACGGTCATACCCTATATCCTGGTCTCTTTGATCGGAGGGCTTGGGAGACTCGACATGAAGATGGCGCGCTATGTTGGCACTAGAGGTGGTGGCCTCATCCTCTTTCTGTGGACCCTGGCAGTACTCACCCTCCTCTTTCTCCCCTTGGCATATCCCAAGTGGACCTCTGCCTCCTTTTTCAGCTCAAGCCTCGTAGTGGAAAAGAAGGGTATCAACCTCCTGGACCTCTATATCCCTGCCAATCCATTCTATGCCATGGCCAATACCATTGTGCCAGCAATAGTGGTCTTTAGCATCTTTCTAGGCGTTGCCATGATCACAGTGAATAACAAAGAGGGCTTTATCCTGAGTATGCAGAACCTTACTGATGCACTTATGAAGATGGCCTCCTGGGTGGCAAAGACTGCTCCCATAGGTATCTTTGCCCTCTCTGCCTCTGCCTCTGGTACGCTTCATATACAAGAGTTGAGCAAGTTACAGGTCTATTTGTGGGTATATCTTGCTGCATGGCTCATACTAGCCTTTTTCTCACTGCCCATGTTGGTTGCCAGGGCAACCCCATTGGCATATCGCGAGGTATTCAAAGAGGCGCGTCTTGCCATGGTGACGGCCTTTGCCACTGGCACTGTGCTTGTGGTGCTGCCCATGATTGCAGAGAAGGTAAAGGAACTCTTGGCACGCCGCTCCATAGAGAGCACAGACGCCCTTGCAGCAGTGGACGTCATGGTGCCCACAGCATACAGTTTTCCAAGTGTAGGAACACTCCTTGGCATTGGGTTTGTCTTGTTCGCTGCATGGTTCAATGGTTCTCCATTGGGAATTAGTGACTATCCGCCATTTTGCATCATGGGGGTACTCACTGCATTTGGATCTATGGCAGTGGCAATACCCTTCCTCTTGGACTACTTTAAGCTCCCTTCAGACATGTTCCAGCTCTATCTCTTGGGGAGCGTCTTTACCATGCGCTTTGCTACAGCCATGGCGGCCTTGCATGGAACAGTGATCTGCACACTTACTGCCTGTGCCATGGCAAAGAAGTTGCGTTGGCATAGGCTCTTTCAGGTCATGGGGATGAGCCTTGGCATCACTGCTGTGGTCATGCTGGGGCTAGGGTTTTTGCTCACCAATTTCATCCCATACAAATACACTGGATATGAAGAGCTTGTGAACCTCAAGTTGATGGGACCAACAGTAAAGGTCAAATATAGTGAATCTCCCCCTCCACCACTTACACCAGATGAACAAAGGACACCTCGGATGAAGATTATAAGGACCAGGGGGACGTTAAGGGTGGGATACCCAAAGGATAGACTGCCCTTTGCATTCAAAAACAGTCTTGGGCAGGTGGTGGGCTATGACCTAGAGTTTATGCATGCCCTGGCAAGAGACCTTGGCGTAACTCTAGAGATTGCAAAGATAGAGTGGGACAAGGCAGAAGGGGCGCTCGATTCTGGGAAGATCGATATAGTTGTAGGGGGCATTAGCATAAGCCCACACAGGGCGCTTAGATTCACCTTTTCAAACAGCTACAGGGACGAATACCTGGGGCTTGTGGTACCAGACCATCTTAGAAGCAAGTTTTCCTCCTACAAGAAGATACTCGCCATGAAGGGGCTCACCTTGGGTGCTACCACCTTCAGATATAAAGAAGGGGCAGGCGAGATCCTCTTTCCCAATGCCAAGATAGTGGAGGTGAAAGAGGTGCGTGATTTCTTCAGGGGCAAGATCAAGGGGGTAGATGCGCTCATCTTCACTGCTGAGTCTGCGGCGGCATGGACCCTTGTATATCCCCGATGGACTGTTGTGGTGCCAAAGGGGCTGAGATATAAGTCTCCTATGGCCTTTGCGCTGCCCAATGGACAGTATGAGTGGCGCCTTTTCATAAATACTTGGCTCAAGCAAAAGATCGATGCTGGACTAGGGGACAGGGCCTACAGACACTGGATATTAGGCGAATCTAATGGACATGGCGAGTCCCGTTGGTCTATAATAAAAGATGTCCTTGGTTGGACAAAAGATTAAAAAAAGAGGGATACATTATGCCAGTAGTAGCACGGGGATGGATACTTTACAGGCCAGATCCAAGTCTCATAAAAGAAGAGATTTACGAGGTGAATAGGCTCCTTGAAACCGCGCCTAGGTATGGCTACCAAGTGGAAGTGGTCAATCCAGATGAATTGTCCTTTGTCATAGGGATGGAAGGGCAAGGAGACCTATTTAGGAATGGAAGGCCAGTGGACCCACTTCCAGACTTTGTCATCCCGCGCATGGGGTCTCTTACCAGTTACTTTGCCCTCTCTGTCTTGAGGCATCTTGAAAGGCTGGGTGTATACAGTCTAAATAGTTCCCATGCTGTTCTACTGGCACAAGACAAGCTCTATCAACTCCAGGTCCTGGCCAATTCTGGACAACCTGTCCCAAAGACCATCTTGGTCCGCTTTCCAGTGGATGTTGACCACATAGAGAGGGAGTTGGGCTTTCCAGTGGTGGTAAAGACACGGGTGGGGACCCAGGGAAGTGGTGTCCATCTCTGTGAGTCCAGACAGTCCATGGTGGACCTACTCCAGTTCGTGGAGGCGAACAATCCCCAGGCAGAGTTAATGCTACAACAGTTCCTGCCAGAGAGCCGGGGAAGGGACGTGAGGGTCCTGTCCATTGGTGGACTCGTTGTGGCCGCCATGGAGAGAAAGGCAAGGGAGGGCTTTAAGTCCAACTATTCCCAAGGGGGGAGCGCGATTCCCTTTGAATGTGGACCCAAAAACAGGCTCGCAGTGGCAGATACCATGCGGGCACTGGGGATGGAGATGGCAGGCCTTGATTATCTCTATGACGACGAGGTGGGGTTCAGGGTCCTGGAGGTGAATTCTTCGCCTGGGTTCGAAGGCCTTGAATCTGTATGTGGTGTAGATGTGGCAGCAGCGGTCTTCAGATATATTGATGTCAAGTTGAGGATCTCTAATAAGCAAAAGGCGAGGATCATGGGTTGGGAAGAACCAAGTGAGTGCATCATGGAATAAAATGTGTTATTAAAATCAAAAAGTGAGTAACAGGGGAGAATTGTCATGGATATCAGGATCGATCTAGAAAATATCCAGATAAATGGTGATGGGGAGAAGATGGCATTTTTCATAAAGAGGGTACTGCCTCCAGTGATTGACCGCTTTCTGGTCCTTTTCTTTATTGGAACCCTTTGTAACTATTTTTTTTGGAAAATAGTCTCCTTCATATTTTCTGCCAATTATAATTCTGCAATTGGTTCTTTTTGTTTTTTCATAATGCTACTGGCTGCCATTGATGCTGCAGTGAGGGGTGCCCAGGCCTTTAGTATGCTCGATTTCGCCCTGGCTCAAAAGGCCCAGGGCCAGTGAATCTTAATGGAAAAATGGCCCTGCCCCTGAATGGATCTCCTGTGGGGGACAGGGCCAATCTATCGCCTATGGTCTGTGGCTAAATGTGGTCCACCAGAGGTAGTAATCCTCCATAGGCGGCTGGTTAGCAGGGCTCAAGAGGAGATAGAAGTAATAGTCTCCCTCCGGAAGGAGTGAGAGGGGGATATTGCTCAATACGTCCTGCTTGATGTTTCCCGATGTAAAGGAGATATATGGCACAAGGCCACTGGATGATATGGTGGTGATATTATCTCCATTGTTTGTTATTAAGAATATCTCACCTGGTGCCAGTGCTGGGGCATATATCCCAAAATAGATGTCTGCTGGTTCAGCAAATGCTGGGAGATCTATTGACACCGTCAACATGGTGCCAGAGTCTCCAGTCACACCAATTGGTCGGCACTTGGATGGGTCTTCATCCCTACTAGTGGTGTCATTGGCACTAATTTCATAGGCATTCGCTCCACTTGGCGTTGGCAGAGAGATGGCGAACAGGGATGGTACATCCAGTGGGGGTATAAAGACAGGAGGACCTAATATGGACGCAGGAATATTGAAGCTGGATGAACTAGTATAGTAATCTCCATAAGAGGGTACCAGCCAGTCCAGTACAAAGTGGCCATCTTCTGAGTCGTAATAGGCAATGGCGTGGGCAGAATAATATTTGTCTTCATCTGTAATGCCGCCATCATATTCGATCTTGAGGGAAGTGGTATCGGTAAACTCGAACTTGTGGGTGGTAATCTCCTTGCTTGAATAATTGCCCTTCAGATTCAGTCCAGCGCCCCAGGCAGATACGGCGACGCTCCAATCCACCTTGTGTTCCTGGGAATATTTAGAGGAATTGAAGTGGCTGTCTGACTTTTTGATGTAACCGTAGCTCGGATCTGGGCCTATGACGAAATTGGTGTCGTAGATAGAGACCCCAGGATAGTTTATGAGATCAGATGTCTCGTGTGGATAGCTCGTAATGTCGCCCAAGGTGTGAATTGACGAAGTGTAATATCCAATTGTGGGTATATCCATGCTCACTGGCACATTTACAGCCAAAAATTGTGGCTCGCCATCCACATAGATCTGGTTTCCATCTTCGTCTATGACAGGGTATTCATAGACGTCGTAAGTGGTGCTTATGGTGATCTGCCGATCCCGCTGGTCTGCCACTAAGCCTTCTCCGATCTCCTTTGAAATCTTGGTGCCCTCTGTGGTCTTTGTGGACTGATTGTACGTATAATTGAGGCTCGACTCTAGACTCACGATCTTTGCAAATTTGTGTTCATAGGAGACGCCCACTGTGAAGGAAAAATTGCTTTCTGCTGTAATGATATTGGTGGTGGTCTCTGTGGTACTGTGTTCATAACCCACTTTGAATACATCTGGATCGTTGTTTACACCATCATGTTTTGGTGGGGCATTTATAACTGCTACTACCACGTCATCCATGACCAGTTGGCCCCTGCACACTGGCTCCCCCACCATTACAGATCCACCATCCACATCGCCAACTGCCAGTTTATCTCCGCTGTCATATCCTACTGAAAAGGAATTTCCCTCTGCTACAACTCCGTTTTGACCCACCTCAAACACATGGATCGTACCATCAGAGTCCTTGCCAACAATGATCTCTGCCATATTGTCAAGGTCGATGTCTCCAGCAGCAAGGGTGTCGCTCCCCTCAAATCCGATGTCCACAGACCGTGCTATGACATTGCCATCCTTATCATACACAACGATTCTGTGGCGATTGTCCTCGATGGCTCCATTAGTACCCTCTGCAAAGATGATCTCTGCTATGCCATCACTGTCTACATCTCCAACTGCTATCTCATCCTCCCTGGAATAGTCCACATTAAATTGTGTTACACCAGAAAAATGGCCCTGGGTGGATGAGTTCCACTTATATACGTGGATGTTGTCGTCTGATGCATCGCCATGGACAATTTCGTCTACACCATCTCCATCTACATCCCCGGCATCTACTCTGTCATATCTCTCATAACCTCCTGATATCTTGATCCATCCCAATTCATTTCCACTAGAATCGAATACACGAATGCCCTTTCCACTGGGATCGCTTGCGTCTCCAAGGATGATCTCTAGTTGTCCGTCACCATTCACATCTCCAAGTGCGATGTCGTCATAGCGTTCTATTCCTGCATTGAAGGAGCCGATCTCGCTTAGGTCGTGGGAGAAGATGTGAATCTTGTCGTCACTAGCATCGGCTATCACTATCTCATCTTCACCCTCTCCATCCAAGTTGCCTACCACCATAGAGTCATAGTGTTCAACATCCCTCTCCCCAACAGTGAATTCTGAAAAGGCCCCACTGGATTCATTTCTCTTGAACCCCCGAAGTTTGTCCAGTGATGCGTCGAGCATCACGATCTCACCATCCACAAGGAGCCTTCTTGCGCCAAAAGGTGGGTCACTCACGCATTGAGAACACATGGCCTTACCCATTAACATGTAGTAAAATGTGAAAAGCATAAAAGAGATGAGGATCCAAAAGCGGTGTTTTAAATAGACCCTAAAACCAGACATAACTCCCTCCTAATTTTATTTTTTTTGAAATTATACCATCAAAAAATATATTGGGGCAATCACGGAATAGAGCTCCGATTGAGATGAAGATCGATGGGGGCCGCATGGCATAGGGGGACATACCATGCGGCATAGATCTGGAAATTACCAATCTTGGAGGTCCCAGCTAAACGTACTTGATGAAGCAGTGGGCTGTGGTGTGGTAAAAGAAGTACCCTTTATGAGATTTTCTATATATCCCATCATGTCTAGATAATACACTGAAATCTCAGGTGGTATACCGCTGCTGAGCTGTTTCGTGCCACTCAAATAATCAGTAATAGTTGGCGCCTGGTCTCCCAGAAGATCGCGCAAAATTATAAAGGCCTCGTTTTCACCAATTGCTACATTGAATGTGAGATTTTTTAATAAGGTTGTGCTTCCATTTTTGTCTATGAGAGCCACATATGCGGTGTAAAGGAGTTCTTGTCCTGGGTTTAGAAAGGCGCTAATTGGGCCAGGTACTGTACTTAAGACCCTCGCATCTTCCAGCCGGAACATGATGCTATGGAGGTCTGCAAGTTTGAAAAGGAGTTCATATATTGCAATATTGCCCTTAATGGAAACGAGCAGAGATGGCACATAGAGATAGGCATTTCCATCAGCCTTTATCCTAACTATGACTACTCCCTGGAAAGCGGCACTATTTTGGCTGCTGGTTGTACCCTGCGAAACGAATTCATCTGCCCCGATGTCAACTGTGGCATTTGTATCACCATTTCCATCGGCAATACGTGGGTCTCCCTCGAAGTCTTTGGAAGGGAGTTCAGGAGCATTGTTATAACCCTTGTCTATACAGGGTGAGACACTGGTCAGATGAAAATCTCCATTTGATGGATCAACTAAGAGGGGGTCTGATTTTATGTTTGAAGCGTGGTGGTAATTGTCGGTATCCGTGATATAAAGGTCTTCAGACTGTCCTGTGCCAAGGTCACTGTTTGGGCCCAGGTCATTGTTGTAGAGGCTTATGGTTGCGCCCGTGCCGTTACCATCTAGATCTGAGTTGACAAACAGGTCATTGCCGTCGTTTCCTCCATTGTTTGCCATGTTGCCCCAAAAGATGTTGTTATAGATGTTGGCAATTGCCGCGTCATGGTTAAGCATTATGATAGCGCCACCACCCGCCTTAGTGGCAGAGTTTTCTATAAATGTATTGTTCGTAACCGTGGCCGTGCCCGAATATGTAACTACACCGACGCCACCTCCATTTAAACCGGCGGAGTTTTCACTGAAAATGTTGTTTGTCACCACGTTCATACCTGAAGATGTATCTGTGTAGGCGCCACCACCGAGCACTATGGCGTAATTTCCATTTAAGACATTATCTGTAACGACGGCCATACCTGCCTCTGAAGCCACAATGACACCACCACCAAGCCTGGCATAGTTTTCATTGAAGGTGTTGTTTTCAACCACGGCCATGCCAGACTGTGTCTCAATACGGACACCGCCACCAAAACCGGCACGGTTTCCATTGAAAATGTTGTGTGTAACGCTAACCATGCCTGCAGCCGTATATACATAAGCACCACCACCATACCTGGCAGTGTTCCCACTGAAGGTACAGCCCTCGAGGGTTATGTCTGCCTCACCTCCATTTACATAGAACCCTGCCCCTTTTTCTGATGAACAGTTCCCATCCTGAAATACAATGCAACTAATGATTATGTGGTTGTCTGCATCCCCTTTCTGGTCCTGGTCAGAATCATTTTCTATAGACATTATCTGACTGCTGTTCCCACCATAAAGCACAGGACAATTATGCATGTCTTTTGCCTGGATGGTGAGTGAGCCGTCACCGTCTGCAGTGGAGTATGTAAGGGTAGATGTGATATTGTATGTGCCTGCTGTAACATAGATGGTGTCATTTTCACCATTTGACTGTGCTTTTGTAAGGGCATTTTGAAATTCTAAAGGGTCGTTTACTGTAAATACCGCTCCCCATGCTAAAAAAGGTGTCACGAGAAGAGAGGCAAAAATAAGTATGGACAAATACATTGATTTTTTCATGTGGAATACTCCTCCCAAATTAAGTTGTTTTTTATGGACCTTTTTAATCTGCACCAAAAGTACTCCTACCAGTCTTGGAGGTCCCATTTAAAGCTACTCGATGAAGCAGGGGGTTGTGGTGTGGTGAAAGAGGTGCCTTTTATAAGATTTTCAATATATGACATCGTATCGAGATAATATGTGGATACCTCCTCTGGTACTCCGCTTTCCACCTGTTTTGTACCACCAATATATTCGGTAATGGTTGGCGCCTGGTCTCCCAAAAGGTCGCGCAAAATTATAAAGACCTCGTATTTACCCACCTCGTTTTCACCGATCGCAACAAAGAACGTGAGATTTTTAAATATGGTTGTATTGGACTTATCGTCTATGAGGGCCACATACGGGGTATAGAGGATCTCCTGTCCAGGGTTAAAAAAGGCGCTTATCGGGCCAGGTGCCGTATTCAAGGCCTTTACACCTTCCATTCGGAACATAATGCTTTGGATGTCTTCGAGTTTGAATAAGAGTTTATAGACTGAGCTCTTTCCCCCAGCACCAGAGAGGAGCAGAGAGGGTACATAGAGATAGACATTTCCATCGTCTTCCGCCTTGGCTATGACTACGCCCAGGGAATCTGCACTATTTGGGCTGTTCGAAGTATTACTCTTTGAGGTGTATTCATCAGCCCCTATGTCAACAGTGGCATTGCCGTCACCATTTCCATCGGCAATACGCGGGTCACCTTCAAAGTCTTTTGAGGGGAGTTGGGGAGCATTGTTTAGGCCTTTGTCTATACAGGGTGAACCACTCTTCAGGTGAAAGTCCCCCTGTGCTGGATCAACGAAGAGTGGGTCGGATTTTATGTTTGAAGCCTGATTGTAGTTGTCTGTATCTGTAATGTAAAGGTCTTCAGACTGCCCTGTGTCAAAGTCACAATTTGGCCCAAGGTCATTGTTGTAGAGCTTTATGATTGAGCCTATGTTGTTGTTATCTTGATCTGAGTAAACATATAAGTCATCTCCATCGTTTCCCCCTTCGTTTGCTGTGTTGCCCCATAAGATGTTGTTATAGATGTTGGCCATCGCCTTGTCAGAGTATGGTGCCACATACATGCCACCACCATACTTACGAGCAGAGTTTCTGCTGAAAGTGTTATTTGTCATCGTAGCCGAGTTTGAATTTGTATTTACCAGGGCGCCGCCACCGTCTTGACCGGCATAGTTTTTATTGAAGGTGTTGTTGGTGATCGTAGCCGAGCCATATTCTGTAAGCACGTAGGCACCACCGCCATCCCAGTCGGCGGAGTTGTTGTCGAAACTATTGTATGTCACTATAGTGGCGCCTGAATTTGTTTGCACAAAGACTCCACCACCAAAATTTGCAGAGTTTTCACTGAAGGTATTATTTGTAACAGTGGATGTGCCATAAAATGTAAACACATAGGCGCCACCACCAAAACGAGATGCAGAATTTCCACTGAAGGTGTTGCCCTCTAGAGTTATATCTGCCATACCTCCTTTTACATAAAGCCCTCCTCCACTTTCTATTGTGTAGTTTCCATTTTGAAACACGATACCCTTAATGAAAATATCGTCATCTTCATCTCCCATGTAATCGTCGTTAGAATCATTTTCGATAGACATGATTTGAACGCTATTTCCGCCATCAAGTACAGGGCGGTTATTCATATCTTTTGCCTGTATGGTGAGTGAACCATCTCCGTCTGCGGTAGAGTATGTAAGGGTAGATGTGATATTGTATGTGCCTGCTGTAACGTAGATGGTGTCATTTTCACCGTTTGACTGTGCCGTTTTAAGGGCATTTTGAAATTCTGTTGGGTTGTTGACTGTGAATACCGCTCCCCTTGCCAAAAAGGGGGCGAAGATAAAAGAGACAAAAATTAGTAAAAACAAATGAGTTGCCTTTTCCATGACAAAGAGTCCTCCTCATTTTGTTTTTTTGGGCCATTTCCGTTCGCCATCGAACGTTATATCTCCGGCATAATGGAGATTAATCCATTAACCCATATATAAAATCACAATAGCATATTTGGAGATGAAAAGAAAAAAATAATAATATTTCATGCGTAAGGAGAGAGATTGTTTGAGAAGAG
>WGBU01000042.1 GCA_015494155.1 Deltaproteobacteria bacterium
GATTCCTTTTCCTCTTCTGGTTCCTCTGTCTCATCGAAGTTGATGAATACATTCATCTGCTCTTTCAAGATCTTGGCTGCATACGCCAGCGCGTCTTCAGGTAGAACACTACCATCTGTCCATATCTCTATGATGAGCTTGTCATAGTCGGTCTGCTGTCCGACCCTGGCCTGAGATACTGTAAAGTTGACCTTTTCGATGGGTGAAAACAAGGCATCTATGGCAATTGTTCCAATGGGCGCATTGGGGTCCTTGTTCTTCTCTGATGGGACATACCCCTTGCCCCACTTAACTGTGGCCTCAAGCCTCAATTCCCCATCCTTTGACAGGGTGGCTAGATAATGATCTGGATTGAGGACCTCAACGCCACCTTCTGGGGCTGTAAAATCGCCTGCCGTCACCTCGCCGCCGCCCTTTTTCTCCAGGACTAAGCGCCGTGTATCGTCCTGGAACAACTTGAGTTTTACCCCTTTTAAGTTTAGGACAAGATCTGTCACATCTTCTATTACGCCAGGTATACTTGAAAGCTCGTGGTGGACCCCCTCTATCTTCACTGAGGTAATGGCAGCACCCTGTAGGGAGGAAAGTAGGATGCGCCTGAGGGCATTTCCAATGGTTATACCAAATCCCCTTTCCAACGGTTCGCATGTAAACTTACCGTAAGTGTCTGTATGACTTTCGGGATCCACTTGTATTGACTTAGGCATGATGAGTTCACGCCAATTTCTGTAAAAGGGGACATTTTCTTCTTTGTTGTTCTTCTGTTTATCGTCTTGCACTTTTGATCCCGCCTCCTTTCAAACATGCACCATCGTTTTACTTGGAGTAAAACTCTACTATGAGCTGCTCCTGGATGGGCATTGTTATATGATGCCTCTCCGGCATTGCCTTAACTTTGCCACGGAAGGCCTCTGCATCTACCTCAAGCCAATCGGGTACACCGCGGCGGGCCAAAGTCTCTATTGACTGTTTTATGGGGAGTATGTCCCTGCTCTTTTCCTTTACCTCTATAACATCACCCACCTTTACTAAAAAGGAGGGGATATCGACTTTTCTACCATTAACTAGGAAGTGTCCGTGTCTGACCAACTGACGTGCCTGATTTCTGGATTCGGCAAAACCCATCCTGTAGACGACGTTGTCCAGCCTGCGTTCAAGCAGGACCAACAGGTTAATTCCAGTGACCCCTTTTTGGCGATCTGCCATATTAAAATATCTGGCAAATTGTCCCTCTTGCACACCATATATACGGCGTACTCTCTGCTTTTCCCTCAGGCGGATTCCATAATCAGATTGCTTCAATCTGGCCTGTCCATGTTGCCCTGGGGCATAGCCACGTCTCTCAAAGGCACACTTGTCTGTGTAACAACGGTCGCCCTTTAAAAAAAGCTTACTGCCTTCACGTCTACAATGTCTACACCTGGGTCCTGTATATCGAGCCAATTTTCTCCTCCAATTGTTGTTTTATTAAACTCGGCGTCTTTTTGGTGGCCGACAACCATTGTGTGGCAGTGGGGTGACATCCTTGATGACCTTTATCTGGAGACCCGCCATCTGAAGGGCCCTGAGAGCAGCCTCTCTTCCAGAGCCTGGGCCTTTAACATGTACTTCAATAGTTCTTACCCCATGCTCAGCCGCCTTCTTTGCGGCATTTTCAGCTGCAACCTGTGCTGCAAATGGCGTGCCCTTCCTGGAACCCTTAAAGCCCTGGGTCCCTGCACTGGCCCAGGATATGGTATTGCCCAACTTATCTGTGATGGTCACTATGGTATTGTTGAATGTTGCCTGAATATGTGCAATCCCTTCAGGTATATTCTTCTTCTCTTTTTTCCCTCTACGTCTTCTGGGAGAAGCCATATATCAATAACCTCCTATGATCCTAACTATGTGCGCTTCTTTTTCTTGATTGCTGCGCGCCTGGGGCCTTTTCGCGTACGGGCATTGGTACAGGTACGCTGCCCTCTCACAGGAAGACCTTTCCTATGTCTAAGCCCCCTGTAACACCCCAGATCCATTAGACGCTTTATGTTCATGGAGACTTCACGCCTAAGATCACCCTCGACCTTGTATTCGGTATCAATAATCTTTCTAAGCTTGGTTATGTCCTCATCTGTGAGCTCGTCGGTCTTTTTGTTCCAATCAATACCCGCCTTGTCGAGTATCTGTTGAGCCGTAGTCCTGCCGATACCGTAAATATATGTCAGCGCTATCTCCATGCGCTTATTTTTTGGAAGATCTACTCCTGCAATTCGTGCCACGAAAAACCTCCTTTTAACCCTGACGCTGTTTATGGCGAGGATTTTTACAGATGACCCTGACAATTCCCCTGCGCCTTATGATCTTACAATCCTTACATCTTTTTTTTACCGATGCACTAACCTTCATTTTGCACCTCTTCAACTACTTTGATCTGTAAACGATACGTCCCCTGGTAAGGTCGTAAGGAGACAACTCCACAGTGACCTTGTCCCCTGGGAGAATCCTAATATAGTGCATTCTCATCTTACCCGAGATGTGGGCTAGCACTTTGTGTCCATTTTCCAATTCCACTCTAAACATTGCATTGGGCAATGTCTCTAAAACTGTCCCCTCAACCTGGATGGCGTCTTCTTTTGCCATAACCTCCCCTTTTTACTTCTTGGACAATATTTCTGGCCCATTATCAGTGACTGCAACACTGTGTTCAAAATGGGCAGACAACTTACCGTCTGCTGTGACTGCTGTCCAACCATCGTCGAGGATTACCACATCCCCTGTCCCCTCATTAACCATAGGCTCTATCGCAAGGACCATTCCTGACTTAAGCATAGGTCCCTGTTTAGGATTGCCATAGTTAGGGATCTCAGGTGGTTCATGGAGACTTCTGCCTACTCCATGCCCTACAAACTTTTTTACCACATTATATCCATGGGCCTCAACAAACTCCTGAATGGCTGCACCAATTGCACCAACACGATTTCTGGGTATAGCCTGTTCTATGCCTTTATACAATGCCTGTTCAGTCACAGTAAGGAGCCTACGCACCGCATCGTTAGAAGTACCAACTGAAAAACTTCGTGCAGCATCTCCGACGTAATCTTTATATATGGCCCCAATATCTATACTCACCAAGTCGCCTTCCTCTACTATTCTTGAGTCTGAGGGGATACCATGTACAACTTCATTATTTATAGAAATACAAATAGTGGCAGGATATCCCCTATATCCCAGAAATGCAGGTTTTGCGCCTCGACTCAAAATAAACTCATATGCTATCCTGTCGAGATCCTTGGTCGTGATACCAGGTTCACACGAGTTTTGCAACAGTTCAAGTACTTCGCAAACTATTTTATTTGCGGTCCTAAGCCTCTCAAGCTCCCAAGGGGCCTTTAATAGAATCCCCTTAGAGGCCCTTCTTTTAATCTTCACCTGTGTTACTCAACTAACGGCGGCCACGCAATCTGACTCCCTGCATAAGCCCCTCATAGTTTCTCGCAAGGAGGTGCGATTCAATTTGACCCATAGTGTCCATTCCTACACCAACAACAATGAGCAGCGAGGTACCGCCGAAATAAAATGGCACATTAAATTGTGTTATCAGGATACTAGGTAGTACACAGATAATAGCTACATATATGGCGCCTATAAGTGTTATCCTACTCAATACCCGGTCGATGTATTCTGCAGTTCTCCTTCCAGGTCTGATGCCCGGTATATAGCCACCATATTTTTTTAGATTGTCGGCCATATCAACTGGATTGTAGATGATTGCCGTATAAAAATATGCAAAAAATATGATACACACCACATATATAAACTCATATGCAAAACTACCCGGCATGAGGGCCTGCGATACCCTCTGCATCCAGGGCACCTGAATAAAATTTGCTATGGTTGCAGGAAACATGATGATGGATGATGCAAAGATCGGAGGTATAACCCCTGCTGTATTTACTTTTAGTGGCAGGTATGAACTTTGTCCTCCATATACCCTTCTTCCTACTACACGCCTTGCGTATTGTACAGGTATCCTCCGATGTGCACGCTCCATAAAACATATAAAGGCCACTACACCTACCATCACCACAGTGATTATTAGTAGCAGTGCAGGATGGAGCTCACCGGTCCTTACGAGCCTGAAGGTGTCGATTATGGCAGATGGCATCCTGGCAACGATTCCAGCAAAGATGATCAAAGATATACCATTGCCAACCCCTCGCTCGGTAATCTGCTCGCCTAACCACATTAGAAATACAGTACCTGACATAAGGGTGAGCGAGGTCAATAACCTGAATCCCCAACCAGGTACTGCCACTATAGGTACCCCGTTTGGGGCATGCATGTTCTCAAGACCAATGGCTATGCCCAGACCCTGTAAGGCGCTGAGCGCCACTGTACCATAACGCGTATATTGACTTATCTTCTTTTGGCCCTCATGCCCCTCCTTCTTTAATGCCTCGAGTTGGGGAATGGCCACTGTCAGAAGCTGTAAGATAATGGAGGCGCTAATGTAAGGCATGATACCCAGTGCGAAAATAGACAGTCTCTTCAAGGCGCCACCAGAAAACATGTCAAATAGACCAAAAAGGGTCCCTTGCGCCCTGGCGAAAAAAGCAGCTAGGGCCTGGGTATCTATCCCTGGTGTGGGGATTTGTGCCCCAATCCTAAAAACTGCCAACATAAGAAGGGTGAAAAGGATTCTTTTTCTGAGCTCAGGAACCGTGCCGATACCTTCGAGATTGCCTATCACGCTGTGTATCCCCTTTATTTCTTCAGGAGCTCAATGGTTCCACCAGATGCCTCTATCTTCTTCCTAGCGGAATCACTCACTGCGTGTGCCTTTACAGATATTGGTCTTGTGATCTCTCCTTCACCCAAAATCTTTAGGAAATTATAGCGCTTCTTCACCAACCCAAGGCGCTTTGCGCTCTCCAAATCAATAGTATCGACCTCCAGACTGTCTAGCACACCTACATTCAGTACACCATATTCTATTCTAAACGGGTTCTTAAAACCTCGCTTGGGTAGCTGGCGGTATAGTGGCATCTGACCACCTTGAAACCCTGGAGGAATAGAGGCCCCAGACCTCGATCGCTGGCCCTTGGTGCCCCTACATGCAGTCTTTCCGTGCCCTGATCCTGGGCCCCTACCTACCCTCTTACGATTCTTCTTGGATCCTTCAAACCGCCTGAGATTGTTTAACGTAATCATAGCTGCTTTCCTCGACTGCGACTCTATTCAGGGATTGTGATGTGTGAGATGTCCATCCCTCGAACCTTTGCCATTTCTATAGTATTTGCAATCTGGTTAAGGGCGTCAAAGGTGGCCTTTACGACATTGTGCGGGTTATTTGTGCCTAGGCACTTAGTGAGAATGTCCTTTACCCCTAGCGCCTCCATAACTGCCCTCACGATTGCCCCGGCAATAACACCAGTACCTGGAGATGCCGGTTTGAGAAGCACCTTTCCAGCACCAAAGTGACCTATAACCTCATGGGGTAGGGTAGTACCCATCAGTGGGACCGTAATCATATCCTTTTTGGCCTTCTCAGTGGCCTTCCTAAGGGCCTCTGGTACCTCTTTTGCCTTTCCAAGGCCAAAACCGACCTTACCATTGCCATCGCCAACCACGGCCAATGCGCTGAAGCTAAAGCGCCTCCCGCCCTTGACGACTTTGGCTACGCGATTAATGAAGACTATCTTTTCTATGTATTGAAATTCCTGTCCTACTCTCGAATCCTCTAAGGCCATTTTTCACCCCTTAAAACTCTAGTCCTGACTCTCTCGCCCCATCGGCAAGGGCCTTGACCCTGCCATGATATTTATAGCCTCCACGGTCGAAGGCGACCTTTTTTACGCCTTTTTCCATTGCCCTTTTGGCAACAAGTTCTCCTACAATCTTGGCCACTTCTACCTTGCCCTTACACTCAGCCAATCGATCCTTAATCTCTGGACTGAGAGAACTGGCTGCGGAGATGGTGACGCCCTTGGTGTCATCGATCACCTGTGCATATATATGTCGAGCAGATCTGAAGACAGCAAGCCTGGGCCTATCAGCAGTGCCCAGGAGCCTCTTTCTAATCCTCATCTTCCTACGTAAACGCGCTCTCACCTTCTTGTTAAGTCCCTTCATGGCTCTACTTAGCTCCAGCTTTACCTGCTTTTCTTATGATTGTTTCATCTGCGTATTGAATCCCTTTACCCTTGTAAGGTTCTGGCGGCCTGAGTGCCCTTATCTTTGCTGCCACAAGCCCCAATAGCTCCTTGTCACATCCTTCCAATTTAACCTTAATCTCCTTTTGTCTCTCCACACTGGCCTTTATGCCCTCTGGAAGTGGGAAATCAATTGGATGGGAATATCCGATGTGAAATATGAGGCTCTTTCCCTTCTCTTCTACCTTATATCCTACCCCAATTACGAGCAATTCTTTGCTAAAGCCCTCACTGACGCCCACTACCATGTTATTTATTAGGGCACGTGCAAGCCCATGAAGGGCCCTGATCTGTCTCTCATCCGACGGCCTCTTACAGATTAGTTCATCACCATTCAATTCAACCTCTATGGGCTCTGGCACATCCTTCTCTAGCTGTCCCTTAGGCCCTTTGACTATCACTTTTCTATCTTGAACCTTTACCTCTACACCCTTAGGGATCTTTATTGACAACCTACCTATGCGCGACATAACTACCTTCTCCTACATTACTACCAGATAGCACAGATCACCTCTCCTCCTACCCTTGCCTTTCTAGCATCCTCGTCTGTCATAAGGCCCTTGGAGGTAGAGATAATAGCCATTCCAAAACCATTTCTAATCATGGGCAGTTCATCTGCTGGCCTATATTGCCGCCTGCCTGGCTTACTAATGCGTTCGAGTCCGAGGATTACGGGCTTACCATCGTGGTATCTGAGGGTTATCCTTAAGATGCCCTGCTTTCCATCTTTAATCAATTTATAGTTTTGGATATAGCCTTTTTCCTTTAGAATCTTTGCAATGCCAATTTTCATTTTCGATGCGGGGATATCCACCTTTTCATGTTTTGCCATACAGGCATTGCGAATTCGAGTGAGCATATCGGCTATCGTATCAGTCATGGACATAGACCAGCTCCTATCTTGAATTTACCAACTTGCCTTGGTGACTCCAGGTATAAGCCCCCTGGATGCCATTGTCCTAAAGCAAATCCTGCAAATACCGAATTGCCTGAGAAAGGCCCTCGGCCTACCACAAAGTGGGCAGCGATTGTATTTTCTCACCTTGAACTTAGGTTCCCTCAGTGCCTTATAGTATAATGCTTTGCGAGCCAACCTAGCTTCCTCCTATCTTTTTCTAAAAGGCATTCCCAGTGCCTCTAAAAGCACTAGCGCCTCCTCGTCTGTGTCGGCAGTCGTAACAATTGTACAGTTGAGGCCCTTAACCTTGTCCACCTTGTCATAGTCGATTTCAGGAAAGATAATATGTTCCTTAATACCCAAGGTGTAATTACCACGCCCATCAAATGCCTTTCTGGATATGCCCCTGAAGTCTCTTATTCTGGGGATCGCCAAGTGAATAAGTTTTGTGAGGAAGTCCCACATGCGTCTTCCTCTGAGGGTCACTCGGCAGCCGATGGGCATCCCCGCTCGGACTTTAAATGCTGCAATGGATTTCTTTGCCCGAGTTACAACAGCTCTCTGACCCGCTATGAGAGTCAGTTCCTCCACAGCACTATCTAGCAATTTTGGATTTTGAATGGCCTCCCCTAGACCCATATTGAGCGATACCTTGGTGATCTTTGGAACTTGAAGGGGGTTCTTATACCCAAATCGCTCCATAAGGGCCGGGATACATTCATCCCTATATACCTTTTCTAAAAGTGCCATTAATCTAACGCCTCCACTTTTGCACTACTTGGCCTCTACTGGTATGACCTCTCCACATTTCTTACAGATACGCACCTTGGAACCATCTTCTAAGATCTTGAATCCTACCCGAACAGGATCCGTACACTTGGGGCAGATGAGCATGAGATTTGATATATGGATACTAGATTCCTTTTCAATAATCCCACCTTGACTGCCAGGAGTGGGCTTCTGGTGTTTTTTCACTATATTGACACCCTCAACAATCGCCCGGCTCTTACGGGGTATTACTCTGAGCACTTTGCCCACTTTCCCACGGTCTTTTCCAGTTATCACCTGAACCCTGTCATTTTTTCGGATCTTAAACTTCAACATCGCAAAAACACTCCTTATAGGACCTCAGGTGCCAGAGATATGATCTTCATAAATCTTTTTGCCCTGAGCTCTCTTGCCACTGGGCCAAAGATGCGCGTTCCAACAGGCTCACCATATTGGTTAATAATGACTGCAGCATTTTCGTCAAACCTAATCCTCGACCCATCTGGCCTGGACTGTTCTTTCTTTGTCCGCACAATAACTGCCCTGGCGACATCACCCTTTTTTACTTTGGAATTGGGCATGGCCTCTTTTACGGAGACGACTATCACATCGCCTATTCGGGCATAGCGCTTACGTGTTCCTCCAAGGACCTTAATACAACACACCTTCTTAGCGCCTGAGTTGTCTGCAACATTTAATAAAGTTTCTTGCTGTATCATCTTTCAGTCTCCAGCTATACAGCTCTCTCTACTATTCTCTGAACCATCCATCTCTTACGTTTACTAAAAGGCCTGGACTCTTCTATAGTAACCTTGTCACCATTCCTACACTGATTAGCAGGGTCATGTGCCATATATTTCTTTCGCCTTTGTACGAATTTTCCATATATAGGATGCCTGAATCGACGCACTACAGTCACAACGACTGTCTTGTCCATCTTGTCACTGGTGACCCTACCAACGAGTACTCTTTTTAGTCCCTTTTTCTCGTCCATCTCTTACCTAAACCCTTATGCAATATTTTTCTTCTTTTCATTCATTATCGTAAGGACCCTTGCGATCTGTCTCCTCACATGCCGGATCCTCATAACATTCTCCAACTGATGTGTCGTATGCTGAAACCTAAGATTGAAAAGCTCTTGCCTCAGACCCTCAACCTCTTTCTCCAATTCTTCCACAGACAAATCACGTAATTCATCGGCATTTTTCATACGATCTCACCCCTTTTAACTATCTTGGTGGGTATGGGTAGCTTATACTGGGCAAGCCTAAGGGCCTCCAAGGCGACCTCTTCACTAACTCCCTCCATCTCATAGAGGATTCGTCCAGCCTTTACAGGAGCAACCCAATACTCAACATTTCCCTTTCCACTGCCCATCCTGGTCTCAGCAGGCTTCTTTGTGACCGGCTTGTCAGGGAAGATCCTGATCCAGATCTTGCCTCGCCTCTTTACATGCCTAGTGATAGCAATCCTTGCAGCCTCTATCTGCTGGGCAGTAATCCTGCCACAACCCAAGGCCTTAAGTCCATAGTCGCCGAAGGCAAGCCTGTTGCCCCGAGTTGCAGTGCCTCTAATCCTGCCCTTTTGTTGTTTTCTGTACTTTACTTTTCTTGGACTAAGCATGGTGTATCACGCGCTCCTCTTTATATAGCAATTTGGGCCACATCTTCCATTTCACTATCTGAGAATACCTCACCCTTAAAGATCCAGACCTTTACCCCTATAACACCGTATGTGGTCTTTGCCTCAGCAAATCCGTAGTCTATGTCAGCCCTGAGGGTATGGAGTGGCACCCTTCCCTGTAGGTACCATTCTTTACTGGACATCTCAGCACCACCCAATCTGCCTGAACACTTTATCTTGATACCCTGGGCTCCAAACTTCCTTGCAAGGCCAACAGCCCTTTTCATAGCACGACGAAACGCAATCCTTCTTTCCAGTTGCCCAGCTACATTTTCTGCAACAAGTTGGGCATCTGTCTCAGGTCGTCTTACTTCCACAATGTCGAGGAGGACAGGCCTTCCAATGAGCTTTTCCAATCCTCTCTTTAAGGCCTCTATCTCTACACCCTTTTTTCCGATTATGATCCCTGGCCTAGCTGTATGAATTATAATGCGCAGCCTTTGCGCAGCCCTCTCTATCTCGATCTTGGAAATGCCTGCGTGATATACCCTTTCCTTTATGAACTTTCTGATCCTGGCGTCTTCAAATACCAGACTAGGAAAGTCCTTTTCAGCATACCACCTAGAATCCCATGTCCTGGTGATCCCCAGTCTTAACCCTATTGGATTTACCTTCTGACCCAAAGCATCCTCCTCTTTTCTTTTAAGCCTCGTCTAAAATCACTGTAATGTGAGAGAGCCTGTGCTTGATGCTATATGCCCTTCCCATGGCACGCGGCCTCCAGCGCTTTAGCATGGGACCCTTGTCCACATAGATTCGCTTTACATAAAGTGAGTCAACGTCTAGGCTCATATTCTGATCCGCATTGGCAAGGGCACTCTCAAGAACCTTCTTTATTATCCTTGCAGCCTTTTTGGGTAGAACTGCTAGGATATTCATCGCCTCGTCTACAGGCTTACCCCTTACTACATCTGCCACCAATCGTGCCTTCTGTGGCGAGATCCTGATATTTCGGGCTACTGCTTTGGCCTCCATCTTATCAACTCCGTACTGAGATCTATCTATTTTTTAACCTTTGACTTCTTGTCCCCTGCATGACCATAAAAGGTTCTTGTTGGGGCAAACTCTCCAAGCTTGTGACCCACCATGTTCTCTGTGATGAATACTGGGATAAATTTCCTGCCATTGTGCACAGCAAAGGTGAGTCCCACCATTTCAGGTATAATAGTGGATCTGCGCGACCATGTCTTTATGACCCTCTTGTCGTTGGTCTCTTTGGCCTTTAACACCTTTTTCAGTAAATGGTCATCTATAAATGGTCCTTTTTTTAAGGATCTTGCCACCTTATCACTCCTTCACTATTTGCGTCTTCTCACAATAAACTTATCGCTTGGCTTACCGGCCTTCCTCGTCTTGTAGCCCTTAGTGGGCCAACCCCATGGGCTACATGGATGTCTACCTCCAGAGGACTTTCCTTCACCTCCACCCATTGGATGATCCACTGGGTTCATGGCAACACCTCTGACCTTTGGCCGCCGACCCAGCCATGCACTGCGGCCAGCCTTCCCAATAGTCACATTTTCATGGTCGAGGTTGCCCACCTGACCAATAGACGCACGACACGTCTCCAGAAACATGCGAACCTCACCACTGGGAAGCTTTAATTGCACATATTTTCCTTCCTTGGCCACCACTTGCGCTGCTGCTCCGGCACTCCTGACTATCTGTCCGCCTTTTCCTGGCCTCAATTCAACATTGTGTACCAGAGTACCGAGAGGAATATTCTTCAGTGGCATACAATTGCCCGGTTTTACATCAGTGACCTCGTCTGAGACCACCTGATCTCCTACCTTCAATCCCAATGGGGCGATAATGTACCGTTTTTCCCCATCGATGTATTGAAGTAGGGCAATGCGTGCTGACCTATTAGGATCATATTCTAGTGCCGTCACCTTGGCGGGGATGCCCGTCTTGTTACGCTTAAAATCTATGATCCTATACTTGCGCTTATGACCACCACCCCTGTGCCTACAGGTGACTCTCCCGAGATTGTTCCTACCACCACTCTTCTTTAAAGGTTCTACCAGGGATTTTTCCGGCGCCTTCTTTGTAAGGTCCGGGTCCCTTAAGAAGGTCATAAATCTTCTGGACGGAGTAGTTGGTTTTGATTTAACGATTGGCATTATACACCCTCAATAAAGTCTATTGTATGTCCTGCTTCCAAGGTCACTATGGCCTTTTTGAAGCCGGCCCTCTTTCCAAAATACATACCTACACGTTTTGGCTTTCCCTTCATGTTAATGGTGTTCACTGCCTTGACCTTTACCTTAAAAATCTTTTCCACCGCCTCTTTGATCTCTATCTTATTGGCCGATGGGTCCACTTCGAACACCACCTGATTTCCTGTTTCTTTTTGAAACGTGGCCTTTTCTGTAATCCTTGGTCTTTTGAGAACGTTATATATACTCTTCATGACATGAGCCTCTTTTCCAGGAGTGTAACGGCAGATTCATGTATTAGGACATCATCATATCTTAGAACATCATATACATTTACACCTTCCTGCCTAAGGACCTTTACGTAAGGTATATTACGTGCAGCCCTTTCAAGCACGGGGTCCTTCTGAGAGGTAATGAAGACTGCCTTTTCCAACCCAAATCTATCAAGCAGCTCCTTGACCTTCTTGGTCTTCATCTCTTCGATCCCAAAATCATTGACTACCCAAAAGTGTGACTCTTGCACCTTGTTACTCAGGGCCATCTTTAAACCCAATTTCCTAACCTTTTTTGGTAGGCTATATGAGTAGTCCCTTGGCTTTGGGCCAAATACTGTTCCTCCACGTCGCCATAGAGGAGATGTATTACTTCCCGCCCTTGCACGGCCTGTTCCCTTTTGCCTAAAGGGCTTCCTTCCAGTTCCGCTCACCTCAGACCTCGTCTTGGTACACGCAGTACCCTGACGTCTCTTGGCCATCTGCCAGCGAATCACCTCTTGTATCAAGCCCTGTTTCACTGGCACAGCAAAAACTGAATCATTTAACTCTATCTCACCGACCTTTTCTTTATTCGCATTATAGACTGCAAGAGTAGGCATTTGGCCAATCTCCTCTATTTACAACGGATTAATACCGGCTGATTCTTGGCTCCTGGGACCGGACCTTTGACCAATATCACATTATCTTCTGGCCGTACGTCTATTACCATACAGTTTTTAACCGTTATCCTCTTTCCACCCATTCTGCCGGGCATCCTTTTCCCCTTGATTATTCTGGATGGAAAGGCACTCTGGCCAATGGAACCCATTTCTCTGTGGTGCTTTGACCCGTGCCCCATTCTACCGCGCGAGAAACCATGTCTCTTCACGGTTCCCTGAAATCCCTTTCCCTTTGTGGTGCCCACTATGTCCACGATCTCGTGGAGATCTAGGTCACTCAATGTGACCTCTTGCCCTAGCTCAAATTCCTCAGGATCATCTACAGGCACCTCTTTAATAACGTAAAAACCATGGCTAAGCCCTGCCTTTTTTACATGGCCCTGTTCAGGCATGTTCAAACGCTTGAATTTCTTCTTGAGAAACCCGAGTTGTACCGCATTGTAACCTTCGTGATCTACTGTCTTTTTCTGGAGCACAGTACACGGGCCTACTTCCAGTACAGTAACTGCCTGGCTTTGACCAAATGAGTCAAAGACCTGGGTCATCCCGATCTTTCGCCCTATCAATCCTTTTATCTTAGCCATAACTGAATCCTTGATCCCTTTGGAAACTAAAGCTTTATCTCCACATCAACGCCAGCGGATAGCTCAAGCTTCATTAGGGCGTCGATGGTTTGTTGCGTTGGTTCTAAGATATCCACCAGCCTCTTGTGTATCCTCATCTCAAACTGTTCGCGGGACTTCTTGTCAATGTGTGGTGAGCGCAATACCGTATACCTACTTATCTTTGTTGGAAGGGGGATCGGCCCTGCCACCCTCGCCCCTGTACGTTTAGCAGTATCCACAATTTCACCCACAGACTGGTCCAATTGTTTGTGATCGTATGCCTTTAGACGTATCCTTATTTTTTGAGTTGGGATCATCATCCCCGACTTCCTCTCTTATCAGTTTACAAAATTACTCTAATATCTTGGTCACTACCCCAGCGCCCACAGTCCGGCCACCTTCACGCACTGCAAAGCGCAGCCCCTCTTCCATGGCTATGGGCTGGATCAACTCTACTGTGAACTTCACGTTGTCACCTGGCATCACCATCTCTACTCCCTCGGGCAACTGCACTACTCCTGTAACGTCTGTTGTCCGAAAGTAAAACTGGGGACGGTAGCCTGCAAAAAATGGGGTGTGGCGGCCACCTTCCTCCTTGGTCAATACATACACCTCTGCCTCAAATTTGGTGTGAGGTGTGATCGATCCAGGCTTCGCTACTACCTGACCACGCTCTA
>WGBU01000043.1 GCA_015494155.1 Deltaproteobacteria bacterium
AGACCATATTTATGGATGCATCCCCACTCTCTACTGTGTATGGCCTAAATAAATCTGCCCCTGCATTGCTTCCAAGGCTCTTGTGGAGGATGGCCTCGTCTGTTGCCATCCACTTGAAGCCCGCCTCTTGGGCCAGCGGAATCAGTTCTGGCGAGACACCTCCCTCAGATGGCCAAAGGCCAGAAGGTTCTTGCTGGAACAGTTGAGTTATGAATCTACGGGCGCGTATGAGCTGATCCTTGGCGTCACTAGGATATGAAAACCTCGAAGGGAGACTTACATCTGGCATACATCGCTTGGCACACTCTGTGTCTATGATGAGGGGCAAGATGGGGTGATAGTATGGGGAGGTGGAGATATCTATGCGCCCTTTCTGCCATAGGGCATGATACCTTGAAATGAGGTCCCTTAAGGTGTCGAGGTGTAGATCAAGGAGGCTCCTTTTTTCCTCCTCTGAATAGAGCCTTCCCTTGGCAAAGAGGCCGTTTACCAGTGGGTGATCTCTCATGGAAAAGCCTGTCCAAGTGAGATTAAACCAGACTTGGAGGTCTCTAATGTCCTCTTCACTGAATCTTCCCACGACCTCCTCTAGGTCCACCCTCTCGAGGTCTCTCCCCCTCTTCTCAAGAAGCTGTCTGTACCTTTCATAAGGCTCCACCATAGTGGGCCAGTGGCAGGAGAAAAAATGCCTCAGTATGAAGACCTTTTCCTGGGGCCCCAGGTCACCAGGAGACCTCAGGGAAAGCTCCAAAAACTTGTCTCCTTTTTCAGGATAATCTCTGATCTGCTCTAGCAGGGAGGGGACGAGATTGAAGGTGACCTTACACTCTTCAGGAGCAGTGCCATCTTCAAAGGGTGAGATCATATCGCTATAGGCACGTACCCCGTGTAACCTCACCCATGGCATGAGAAACTGGTTGGAATAGGGGTCTAGATATATAGGTTGGTGCATGTGCCATAGAAAGGCGACATGGAGGGTCATATCATAGGCCTCTCAGCTTCTCCTCCCTCTCCTGTCGAGATTTGCATTCTATGCACAAGGTGGCCACAGGCCTTGCCTCAAGACGCTTTATACCAATGTCTTCGCCACACTCTTCGCATACACCGTAGGTGCCATCTTCTATTCTCTCCAAGGCCTTTTTGATCTTTTTTATGAGCTTTCTCTCCCTGTCTCTTATTCTGAGCTCAAAACTCCTATCAGACTCCACTGTGGCCCTGTCAGTAATGTCAGGATAGTGTCCATTCATATCTGTCATTTCCTCTAGGGTGCTCTCTGCCTCACCCAGCAATTCATTGAGCTTGTCTTCCAAGATCTTTTTGAAGTGGTCTAGCTGTTTCTGATCCATGAAATCCTCCGAAAACCAACAGTTTTTAAAGAGTTGGGGAACAGTCACCCCTTTTCCAGACCCCACTCTTTCCGCCAGATTTATATTCTAGCTGGATATCTGTAATGGTTATGCCCTTTTCTATCCCCTTGAGCATATCGTAGACGGTGAGGGCTGCAATGCTTACGGCAGTCATTGCCTCCATCTCCACCCCAGTCTTAGCATCGGTGCGGGCCTCGGCAGTGATCTTTACTGTCTGCACATCTGGCAACAATTCAAACTCGACCTGTACGAAATTAAGTGGCAGAGGATGACACAATGGAATGAGTTCGTCAACCCTTTTGGCAGCCAATATCCCTGCTATCCTCGCGGTGGAATAGACATCACCCTTGGGAACGCTCTTCTCAACGAGGGCATCCATGGCCTTTTTGCCCATCTTCACCATGCAACTGGCAACAGCCACACGACTTGTAGAGGGTTTCTGGGATACGTCCACCATCTGGGCCCTGCCCTCTCTATCTAGGTGGGTCAAGGTAGAACCTTCCATATCAGTGCCTCTTCTCACTTTCCCTTTCAAGGAAATCGAACCTTTTTAGAAATTTCTTGAAAAACCCTTCCCCTTGGTCCTCGGCCTGTTGCCGCTCCTTTTCAATGGCCATGAACTCTTCGAGAAGCTCTCTTTGCCTGGCTGTGAGTTCCTGGGGTGTCTTTACGAAAAACCGGCAAATAAGGTCTCCACGGCCGATCCCTCTGACGTCTGGGGCCCCTTCGCCCCTTAATCTCACCACATCCCCAGTCTCTGTACCTGGCTTGACCTTTATCTCCTTTTTACCATATATGGTGGGAATCTCTATGGTATCGCCCAGGGCCGCCTGCACCATGGAGATGGGCACTGTGAGGAAGATGTCGTTTCCCCTGCGCTCGAAAAAGTCATGGGGCTCCACATGAATCACGATATAGAGATCCCCTCTTGGGCCACCCCTTTTACCTGCCTCACCTTCGTCGCGAAGCCTCAGTCTAGAACCGCTATCCACACCAGCAGGTATCCTGATGGTCACCCTCTTTTTCTCTGGCCTAAGCCCCTTTCCTCCACACAAGGGACATGGGTTTTCTATCACCTGTCCAAAGCCATTACACCTTGGGCAGGTGGTGGCGATGCGGAAAAATCCCTCCTGCCTAATCACCTGACCACTTCCACCGCAGGTCCTACAAGTAGTGGGGTGCGTACCCTCCTTTAAACCTGTCCCATTACATCCACTACAAGACTCCAATCGCTCGATCTCAATCTCTTTTTTTGCACCCTTAACGGCCTCTTCAAACGTGATAGTGAGGTCAAAACGTAGATCCCTCCCAGGCTCAGGCCCCCAAGAAGACCTATAGCTTCGTCTTGAAAAACCAAAGAACTCCCCAAAGATGTCGTTAAAAGAGGAAAAGATATCGTCAAACCCTGTGAAGCCCTGAAAACCACTCTGCTTCAACCCGTCATGGCCATACGCATCGTATAGGCGTCTCTTTTCTGGGTCTCTCAGCACCTCATACGCCTCTGCTGCCTCTTTGAAGCGCTCTTCTGCCTCTTTGTCTCCAGGGTTTCGGTCTGGATGATATTTTAGGGCAAGTTTTCTATATGCCCTCTTTATCTCCTCGGTACTGGCCGTCTTGGAGACACCAAGGATCTCATAATAGTCTCGCCTCATAATCTATCTACTCAGTATCTCCTGGGCATCTTCCTCTAGTGCCTTAAAGATACGTTGCTCCTCTGCCTCTTTTCCCAATTCTTCTATATTATCGAAGGAAACCAGCCCCTTGGCTATCTCTCTCAGCGCCGTGACTATCTCTTTGTTCTTGCATTTCACCAGGGGTTCTGCCCCCTTCCTGAACTGTTTTACCCTTTCCACTGCCAAAAGGACGAGCTCGAACCTGCTACCCACCTTTTCCAGGCAATCTTCAACAGTTACGCGTGCCATATGTGCCTCCAATGTCAAAAAATTCAAAAACAGGGCTTAAAGCACCAATATTATAATGTTACAATCTGGGTGTGCAATCTATTTGTATTTGTGTTCACTCAAAAAATATGAAGCTATTCCTTGCCATTTTAAAAAAAAACGAATAATAACACTTGAGTTCCCCAAAAGAGTGGAGGAGTTGTAGATGAACATATTAGTCACAGGAGGGGCAGGATTTATTGGCTCAAATCTCTGCGACCGACTTGTGTCAGATGGAGAGACCGTTACAGTAGTAGACAACCTGAGCACCGGATTCCTTGAAAACATCCAGCACCTCCTGGGACACTCGAATTTTCACTATATAAACGACACCATCCTCAATGAAGAGAGGATGGAAGGGCTCATAAGGGATACTGATTGTATAATTCACTTGGCAGCAGCAGTGGGGGTCAAATATGTGTTGGAAAATCCCCTCACATCCATTGAGACCAACATCAAGGGTACTGAGGTCATCCTTAGATTTGCCAACAGATACCACAAACGGGTACTCATTGCCTCCACCTCTGAAGTGTATGGTAAACACATGCACGCCCCTCTAAAAGAAGACGACAATCTCATCTACGGCCCACCCAGTACCATGCGCTGGAGTTATGCTGCGGCCAAGCTAGTGGATGAGTTCACGGCCCTCGCCTACCATAGGACCAAAAAGCTGGAGGTAGTGATCTTTAGGTGTTTTAATACCATCGGACCGCGCCAGACAGGCCTCTATGGTATGGTAGTACCTCGTTTCATCAAGCAGGCCCTGAGGGATGAACCCATTACCGTTTATGGAGACGGTACCCAGACCCGCACATTTACCTATGTGGGCGACGTAGTAGAGGCACTGGTTAGGCTCATGGGTTGTGATGAGGCCATTGGCGAGGTAGTGAATATTGGCGGAAGAGATGAGATCTCCATATTGGAGTTGGCAGAAAAGATAAAAGAGATCTCAAGGAGTTCATCGGAGATCACCTTGGTGCCATACTCCAATGTATACGGAAGAGACTTTGAAGACATGATGAGGCGTGTTCCCAGCCTCGACAAATTGGAATCGCTCATTGGTTACAGCCCCAATACACCCCTTGATGAGACCCTCCGAAAGACCATAGAGTACTTTAGATCAAGGGCGGATTGATTGTTGTCTCCTGTCTGGTGGAGGAGAGGGCATAGATGGAAGAGTACCTAGCAAGAAGTGGGCTCCTTTTCGTGCTCGCCTTTACCATTTCTGCGACCCTCACCCCATGCATAATCTGGATCACCAGGCGCCTTGGCCTGGTTGCCCACCCAAGGGAGGACCGCTGGCATAATAGGCCCACAGCACTCTTTGGGGGGATAGCTATTTTTACCGCCTTTTTTGCCCCATTCTGTGCCCTGGAGATGAAGGGGGAACAGGCGATTTTCTTCATCACATCGACTACTCTCCTATTCCTTATTGGGCTTGTGGACGACATAAAAGAGCTCTCCCCCCAGGGTAAGTTCCTGGCGCAGCTTGCAGTGAGCTCGCTCATCGTTGCAAGTGGTTTTAGGCTCCAGTTCGGCATCCCTGCGATCTCCATAATTCTCACCATCTTCTGGATCACTGCTCTGGTCAATGCCTTCAACATACTGGACAACATGGACGGGCTCAGTGCAGGTATATCCCTTGTATCTTCTGCCTCGTTTTTCGCCTTTGCCTATCTCAACCAACAAGACCCCTTTGTCATGAAGGGGGCGGCCCTTCTAGGCGGTGCGGTATTGGGGTTTTTCATCTATAACTTTAACCCAGCCCGGATCTTTATGGGCGACTGCGGGAGTCTATTCATAGGTGGTGTGGCAGCCATGCTTTCTATCATGAGCACATGGCACAAGGCCTCTGGCCCGATCTCTACATCGGGCCTGGCCGGTCCGGCAAATCTGCTCCTAGTGCTATCTGTCCCTGTCTCGATACTCATAGTCCCCATATTCGATACAGCCCTTGTGTCCTTTACTAGGACCCAAAATGGGCGTTCCATATTCAAAGGGGGGCGAGACCATACATCTCATAGGTTAGTGCTCCTAGGGCTCTCAGAGCCGAAGACCGTCCTCCTCCTCATGCTCTGGGCCTCTGTGATCTCTGGTGTCACCATAGTCCTCTCTCGCCACAGCGTAGAGGGACTATTCGTTGCACTCCTGCTCACTGCTATCCTCGCCCTGTTCTTTGGTATATTCCTCATCCACCAGACGAGAAACATCTACAGTGAATCAAAGGGGCTGGAGGACCTCCAGAGGGGCCACTCCATAGTAGGGCTCATCCTCAATAAAAAACAGATGCTCCAGGCCCTCCTAGACACCCTTCTCGTCTCCCTGGCATATATCGCAGCATACCTGCTCAGGTTTGAAGGCAGGATCGATGCGTGGAACATGGGCCTTATTGAAAAGTCCCTCCCAATCATCATCGGGATCAAGGTGGTCTCCTTCTGGGCCTTTGGTCTCTACAGGGGGCAGTGGCGCTTCGTAGGTATATGGGACCTGTTTCAACTGATAAAGGCAGTAATGGCTAGCAGCCTCGTCTGTATGACCATATTCCTTTTTCTCTATAGGTTCCAGGGGTTTTCCAGGATAGTCTTTGTAAACGACGCCATATTGACATTTCTCTTCATCGGAGGTGTCCGGCTCCTTTTGAGACTCTTCAAAGAGTATTTTGACATGGAGCGCGAGAAGGGACACACCACCCCCATCCTCATTGTAGGGGCAGGTGATGGGGGCGATCTCTTTTTAAGGGAACTCAGGAAGAATCAAAACCACGATTACCTCCCAGTGGGATTCATTGATGACGACAGGGCCAAGAGGGGACAGGTGATCCACGGGGTCAAGGTGCTGGGCGACCGCCATGACATACCAGAGCTAGTAAAGCGCTATGGGATAAAGAAGATCTTCGTGGCCATAATGTCAGTTGATGAAAATGTGGTGTGTGAATTTCAAGATATAGCCAAGAGGCTTAGGGTCTCTTGTATCAAGGTCCCTAGCCTTTTGCCCCCAAAACTCACCAAGGTGGAGACAGACCCAAGAAAAAAGGTGGTACGGCTGGGAAGGGCCAAGAAGAAAAAGAGCTAGTGGAAGGAGGTACAGAGTGGCAGAAAAGACACTGACCAAAAAAGAGCTGGAGAGATTGGGCAAAGAGCTACTCCATAAGAGAGTCCATGGTATGAGGGCACTTAGTGCCAAAGAGGAGGAGGCATGTGAAGGATATTGCCACGAGTACAAGGCATTTCTCTCCAAGGCAAAGACAGAGAGAGAGGCCGCAAGGGAGATTGCCTCTATCCTAGGGCACTCTAATATCGCCTTTTGGCAATATAGGGAAAAGGCAATTTGTGCATACCGGCCTGGTAAGAAGAGGGCTCAAGATGGAATAAGGCTCATCTGCACCCACATAGACGCCCCGCGACTGGACCTCAAGATGAACCCCCTCTATGAAGATCTCGACATGGCGTTCTTAAAGACCCACTACTATGGCGGGATCAAGAAGTTCCACTGGCTCACGAGACCCCTTGCCCTCCATGGGGTTGTCCTTTTAAAGGATGGCCAGCGGGTAGACATCACCATTGGTGAGCAAGTTGACGACCCAGTCTTTACCATTAATGACCTCTTGCCCCATCTCGCATCAAAGGTCCAGGGAGAGAAGAAGATAAGGGATGCCATTCCTGCAGAGAAGCTAAACGTCCTTTTTGGGGGAAATCCCATTAAGGGTCCAGAGGATACGAAAGAGGCGGTAAAGCTCAACTGCCTCAAGATCCTTAAGAGGGAATATGGCATCGTAGAGAGGGATCTCATAAGTGCAGAGCTAGAGATCGTACCCCAAGGGCCTCCTAGGGATGTCGGGCTGGATAGGGCCTTTGTTGGCGGCTATGGCCAAGACGACAGGGCGTGTGCCTTTGCCGCCCTTAAGGCACTTACAGATGCACGCACACCTGAGCAGCCCATCATGGCCCTTTTCCTGGACAAAGAAGAGATAGGAAGTGATGGTAACACCGGGGCCAAATCGAGGCTCATAGAGCTTGCCCTGTATGAGATCCTAAGACAAGAGGGGGCAGAGTTGGCACCTGATACGATCCTTCGCCTGTTCAACTCGTCAAAGGCCATCTCAGGTGATGTCACTGCGGGTATTGACCCAGATTATATGGAGGTCCACGAAAAACATAACGACGCCCACATAGGCTATGGCGTGAATCTCACCAAATATACTGGTGCAAGGGGGAAGTACTCTGCCAATGATGCCCATGCAGAGATGGTCAACTGGGTGACCAGGGTGTGGGACAGAAAGAAGGTCGTCTGGCAGGCAGGGGAGCTTGGCAGGGTGGACGAGGGGGGTGGAGGCACTGTGGCCAAGTACATCGCCTCTCTTGGCATAGACACAGTAGATGCAGGGCCACCCCTTTTGAGTATGCACTCACCTTTTGAGATCGCACACAAGATAGACCTCTACATGACATACAAGGCCTATAGGGCCTTCTTTGAAGGTTGATACTCAAAAAGTGTCCTCAATATGAGGTCGTGTACCCTGGGCCTAATCTCCTTTATGGCCTTACGGGAGCCTGGGCTATCGTGGGGAAATGTCCTATTGGTGAGAAATACCACGATTATGCCCTGGTCAAGGTCCATCCAAAAGGAGGTCCCAGTATATCCCAGATGGCCAATGGTATTTTGGGAAAAGAGGGTGCCTGCCTGTGAGCCCCTGGGAGACGGGGTGTCAAAGCCCAACCTGTAGGGTCCTTTTGAAAAGTGGGCAAGAAAAGGGGTGAGCAGGTCTAAGCCAGTCTGCCCCTCTCTTTTACTGTATCCTTTTTCCGCCATGATCTCATATAATTTAATCAGATAATCCATTAGACCTACTGCGCTTCCAAAGAGCCCTGTATGACCGCCATGCCCCCCCATGGCCCAGGCATTGAGGTCGTGGACCTCCCCCTGAATTAGGCGTCCCCTTATGGGGCAGATCTGGGTAGGGGCAACACCCTCTTTCATCGCAGGATGGAATGAGAGTCCAGTAGTGCTTACACCCAGTGGGGTCAAGATGCGCTCTTCAAACAGGGTGGGGAGACTTCTTCCTTCAAGCTCACATATTATTGCCCCTAACAAAATAAAACCAAGATCGCTATATTCTGTAGTTGTTCCAGGGGGAGACCTTAGAGGTGTATCCAGTATGGCCCGTGTCACCTGGGCCACTCCCCTAAAACCCTCGTAAAGAGGTAGCCAGGAGGGAAGACCGCTTTGGTGGTGTAGTAGATGCAAGATCTCTATGGAGGACTTCTCTCTTGGGCAAGACCCCAGGCCTGTGACCTCTTTTAGAGTGGAATCTAGTTTAAACCTCCCCCTTGCCACAAGGTCTAGGGTGAGGATGGCCGTCACAAGGGGCTTTGTAAGGGATGCCAGGTCAAATAGTGTATGCCCTGTTACAGGCACCGAGGCATAACCATATTCTATATGACCCCATGAAAGCAAATAGGGGCCGTGCCCCTTGATCCAGACCCCTATGGAACAACCAGGAAAGATCTGGTCCCTTATGGCCCCCTCTATGAGGGGCGTTAGAATAGTCCTTAGTTCACCTGGTAGAGTAGAGCAGGATATGGTTTTCAATCCCTTTGTATGTCGTCAAAAAGGGACATCATCTTCTTCAACAGGTGGTGGTTCCAACTCGCTCTCTTGGGAATCGCTAGCCCCCTTCGACTCCAGCATTTGCATATCGCGGGCATGTATCTCAGTGGTCCAGCGCCTGTTCCCATCCTGGTCCTCCCAGGACCTTGTACGCAATTGACCTTCGATGTAGACGAGCATACCCTTTTTTAGATATTGGCTGCAAGTCTCTGCAAGCCTATCCCAGGCCACTATCCTGTGCCACTCTGGCTCATCCACCCACTCTTCTCCACGCTTTACGCGGTTGTTGGTGGCAATCCTGAAGTTTGCCACAGCGGTACCGGCCTGCGTATATCTGATCTCAGGGTCAGCGCCTAGGCGCCCGACTAAGATTACCTTGTTTACACCCCTTGCCATTTTAATTTCTCCTTTAATGCGTGATTACTAGGCCAAATAATTGGTCCTGTAGTTACTATTTATCCCATATTATGCACTGCGAAAAAGGGGGAAAATGATTTTTCACTTCAGATCGGCTCATTTTTATGTGGTGCCTTGTTGCTGAAAATTCACCTTTTGGATCAACCACAAATCATCTCTTTTTGTCCCCTTTCACAGCCCTTCGGATTGGGCGATTTCACCCAATCTTTTTTGTTGCTCGGGGTTTGGAATAACGGTTCAGTGCACCTATTTGTTAGGCGATTTTTAGTATATATCTTTTCTATGTCCAATTTTCAAAATATATATCTCTTTTTTCTCCCAATTGACATCAAAAAGAACCCTATAATTCCCGATTCGCAACCTGTAATCGGCAATTGGATGATTTTTCAAGCTTCTAATTTGAGCAAGATTAGGGAAGTTCACCAATTCCTCTATCCCCTCTTTTATTTTTTTCAAACTGTATGGAGCAATTTTCCGCAAATCTTTTGCCACACCTTTAGCATAAATGAGTTTAAACATCTAAGTGATTCCATATCTCATCATGACTAAGAATTTCACCTTGTGCTATTTCTTTTCTTCTTGATTGAATTTCCTCTTTTAATTTATTATATTTTTCCTGTCGGATTAGTAGTTGAATAAAGTATTTAACTTTATATTTATCGTCTTCATCCAAGCGATCTATTATATTAAATTCACAACTGTTTTCCATTGGTATCTCCTTTTCTTTTATCAATCAATTGATCTGTAACAAACTATTTATTAAATCAATAGTGATGTCTGATTAAGAAATGGATATGTCTAAATGTATTCATTTTTTAATTTTAAATTATTTCCTTCATCCAATAAGCTTATAAAACATTCCACAAGGGGACGTTATAGTATATTTAGTGTATATATGCCCTAGTTTGTGTCAACGCCAAATCTATTGAAGAAGCGTATAAACAAAATTGCAAACATCAAAAATCTTCTTGAGGACTAATCGCTACTACAGCAATTGTAGCTGGAAACATCGAAGACAGCCAGGCCGTTAGTCGCTAAGGGCCTTAAACCAAGAACTTGAATTCGCCTTTGCCGAGGAGGTCGTGTAGATGGACAATACCGCAAAGCCTTCCATCGACCTCAATCACAGGGAGGACCGTGATCAGGTGTTCCTCCATTATGGCAAGCGCATCTGCTGCCAGCACATCTGGTGAGATGAACTTGGGTTGTTGTGTCATGATCTCATCTATCCTCATCTCTCCAATTGATTGTGCCTCTGGCACTTCCCTCGCCAATCCGTCGAGACCCCATCTTATAAAGGTACGCCTCACGTCTCCATCAGTAAAAATCCCCTTGAGCCCTCCAGACTCATCCACCACAAGTACTGCCCCAAGGCCCTTAGAGTCCATCTCCCTTATGGCGTCTCTCACCAGGGTTCCTGTGGTGACCACAGGTATCTTCGAACCAGTAATCATCACCTCTCTCACCTGAATCTTCAGCCTCTCACCAAGGCTACCAGAGGGATGATTCCTCCTAAAGTCCTTTTCACTAAAGTCTTTGAGTTCCAGGAGGACTACTGCAAGGGCGTCTCCCACAGCTAGAGTTGCAGTAGTGCTGGCAGTGGGGGCGAGCCCTAGGCCACACGCCTCCTTCTCGACCCCTGTGTCTATCACACAGTCGCTCATATGGGCGAGTCTTGAGTCGAGGTTCCCTGTGAATGCAATGATCGGGACCCCCCTTTCCTTGAGAACTGGCACGAGTCGGAGGAGTTCCTGGGTATTTCCGCTATTTGAGATGGCAAGCACTACATCTCCCTTTATCACCACCCCAAGGTCCCCGTGGAGTGCCTCTACAGGGTGGAGAAATACAGAAGGGGTGCCTGTGCTCGAAAAGGTAGCAGCGATCTTCCTCCCAATGAGGCCACTTTTTCCTATCCCTGTCACTACCACACGGCCCCTGGATTGGAGTATGAGCTCTGCCGCCCTCTTAAAGGAGTCTCCAAGCCGGGCCTTTACGCGGTCGATCCCCTGTGCCTCAATATCCAGTACCTCTCTTGCCCTCTCAACTATATCGATTTGGGTCATGGGGAACCTATTTCTCCATCACGAATTTTCCCTTGTAGTCCCTTACTTCCATGGGGTATTCGCCATTAAAGCAGGCGAGGCAAAAGTCATCTTTACTCCTCCCAGAGGCCTCAATCATGGCCTCTATACTGAGATAGTGAAGGCCATCGAGACCTAGGTATGAGCGGATCTCTTCTATGCTATTCCTCGAGGCTATGAGTTCCCCCTTTGTGGAAAAGTCTATGCCATAATAACAGGGATACCGAATGGGTGGGCAACTCACCAACATGGTAATCTCCTTGGCCCCCGCCTCCCGCACTGCTTTTATCCTGGTTCGACTGGTAGTGCCCCTGACAATGGAATCTTCCACTATGACCACCCTCTTTCCCCGCAAAATCTCCTTTACCGGATTGAGTTTCACCCTCACACCGAAGTCCCTCATGGACTGACTTGGCTGGATAAAGGTGCGCCCTACATAGTGATTTCGGATCATGGCAAACTCAAAAGGGATCTGGGAGGCCTGTGAAAATCCTATGGCGGCATAGTTGCCCGAGTCTGGAAATGGCATGACAAAGTCCGCTTCGATGGAGACCTCTTTTGCCAGTGCCTCTCCCAGGGCCTTTCTAAGTGCGTACACATTTTTTCCAAAAATATTGCTGTCTGGCCTTGCAAAGTAGATGAACTCAAATATGCAGTTTGCCCGCCGCTCAGACTCTACTGCCTTGAAGCTCTTGAGCCCTCCTTTGTCGATGACCACCACCTCCCCAGGCTCTACGTCCCTCACATATTCGGCCTGGATGAGATCAAAGGCACATGTCTCAGAGCTCAATATATAGGCCCCATTCACCTTGCCTATACAAAGGGGTCTAAGGCCATACGGGTCTCTAAAACCAACAATGGCCTCTTCTGTAAGGAGTACTATGGAATATGCCCCTTTTATGAGGCTCATGGTGTTTTTGACCCCCTCTTCAAGCCCCCTTGCCCTGGACTTTGCTATGAGGTGGACCACCACCTCACTGTCCATGGTGGTCTGGAAGATGGAGCCCTTCTCTTCCAGTGCCTTTCTAATCTCTGTGGCATTTATTAGATTTCCATTGTGTGCCACTGCGAGCGTGCACCCAGCATGGCACACCTTGAAGGGCTGTGCATTCTGGAGCACAGAAGAGCCCGTAGTGGAATATCTCACATGCCCTATGGCAAGATGCCCCTTTAGATTCTTCAAACGGGTCTCATTGAAGACCTCGCTCACCAGGCCCATTGCCTTGTATTCAGCGACATTCTTTCCATCAGAGGCAACGATGCCAGCACTCTCCTGTCCGCGATGCTGCAAGGCATAAAGCCCGAAATAGGTGAGCTTTGCCGCGTCCTCGTGTCCATATACTGCAAAAACACCACATTCTTCTCTTGGAGTGCCCATGGGAAAACCTTCCTTAAAATAACTCGATTAGGCCATCTTGTAGTAGTCCTGGAGAGGTCTCACCAACATCTCCCCTTTCTTGAGGGCAGAAATGGCCTCACATGCTGCCTTGGCGCCAGCCACAGTGGTAAAGTATGGGATCTCAAACTCCAGCGCAGTACGCCTGAGGAAATAGGCATCGGACCTAGTCTTCTTCCTTCCACTTGGTGTGTTGAAGACCAGGTCTATCTCCCCATTCATCATGAGATCCACGATGTTAGGCCTCCCTTCAGAGACTTTGAACACGGTCCGGGCCTTTAGGCCATGGCTGTTAAAATAGTTGGCAGTCCCTTCTGTGGCCAATATGGTGAAGCCTAGTTCTGATAACTTGGCAGCCACTGGCAGTATGGCCTCCTTGTCCTTGGGCCTTATGCTAAAGAGGGCCTTACCCTCTGTGGGCAGTACCATACCTGCTGCCAACTGGCTTTTATAGAATGCTATCCCAAAGGACTCGTCAATCCCCATTACCTCGCCAGTGGACTTCATCTCTGGACCAAGGACTGGGTCTACCCCTGGAAACCTCCTGAATGGAAACACAGACTCCTTCACAGAGACGTGCCTTGGAAAGACCTCCTTTGTAAACCCGAGCTCGTCAAGGCCCTTTCCAAGCATCACCTTTGTAGCGAGTTTTGCCAGTGGTACTCCAGTGGCCTTACTGACAAAGGGTACGGTTCGAGAGGCCCTCGGATTTACCTCTAGTACAAAGAGTTCATTGTCCTTTATGGCATATTGGACATTCATGAGGCCCACTACCCCAAGCTCTTTGCTCATGCTCTTAGTAGCAGCCATGATCTCCTGGATCATATCCTCTGTCAACGTCCTTGGTGGAAGCACACAGGCCGAATCTCCAGAGTGGATTCCCGCCTCCTCTATGTGCTCCATAATGCCTCCGATCACTGTGAGGGTGCCGTCAGAGATGGCATCTACATCCACTTCTATGGCGTCTTCCAGAAACTTGTCTATGAGTACTGGGTGTCCGTGGGATACCTCCACTGCCTCTTGCATGAAGTCTTTTAGGTCGTCTCGATCATATACAATGCGCATGGCCCTGCCACCTAGCACATAGGAGGGGCGCACAACCACTGGATAACCTATCTCATCGCAGATAGTAAGTGCCTCTTCTAGGGTAAAGGCCGTATCATTGGCAGGCTGCTTGAGTCCCAACTTTTGGAGCATCTTCTGGAAGCTCTTCCTGTCCTCTGCCCGATCAATACTTTCAGGCGGTGTGCCTAGTATTGGGACCCCTGCCCTTGCCAGTTCGCCAGAGAGATTTAGGGGAGTCTGGCCCCCAAATTGGAGTATTACGCCGTCTGGCTCCTCCTTTTCCACAATGTGCATAACGTCTTCAAAGGTGAGCGGTTCGAAATATAGTTTGTCTGAGGTATCGTAGTCCGTTGAGACCGTCTCTGGATTGGAATTGACCATAATGCTCTCGATGCCCTCTTCCCTAAGGGCAAAGGATGCGTGGCAACAACAATAATCAAACTCAATCCCTTGGCCTATCCTGTTTGGCCCGCCACCGAGTATCATCACCTTTTTGCCACTGGTGTGGCGTGCTTCGTCCTCCACCTCGTATGTGGAATAGTAGTATGGGGTATAGGCCTCGAACTCTGCGGCACACGTGTCCACTAACTTGTATACAGGCCTTATGGAGAGCCCTTGTCGTCTCTTTCTCACCTCGTCTGTTGTAGAGCCCGCAAAATGGGCAATCTGTACATCTGAAAAGCCGTGTCTCTTGAGCTCGTAGAGCCTCTCTTCCCTAAGGCATTCACTGCCCTTGGCCATTGCCTCTTGCCCCATGTCCATAATCTGTTTTATCTGGTAGAGGAACCAGGGGTCGATGTGTGTGTGTCTGTATATCTCATCGATGGAAAATCCTAAACTCATGGCAATTGGTATGTAGAATATCCGCTTTGAGTTGGGCGTCCTCAGCCTCTTTATCACCTCTTCGCGGTCAAGGTCTGTGTGGACCCCTATGTCTGGTGCCTTTTTGTCGAAACAGAGGCCAAAGCGCCCTATCTCTAAGGAACGCAATCCCTTTTGGAGCGCCTCTTTGAAGGTCCTGCCAATGGCCATAGTCTCGCCCACACTCTTCATGGCAGTGGTGAGTAGGTCTTCGGTCTCTGGGAACTTTTCAAAGGTCCACCTGGGCACCTTGACAACACAGTAGTCTATGGTGGGTTCAAAGGAGGCCATGGTCTCCTTGGTGATATCATTGGGGATCTCATCAAGGGTGTAGCCCACTGCAAGCTTCGCGGCGATCTTGGCTATGGGAAAACCGGTGGCCTTTGACGCTAGGGCAGAGGACCTGGAGACCCGCGGGTTCATCTCGATCACCACCATGTCGCCATTTCTTGGATTTATGGCAAATTGGACATTGGACCCCCCTGTATCCACACCGATCTCCCTCATTATTGCAATGGCTGCATCCCTCATCTTCTGATATTCACGGTCTGTGAGGGTCTGGGCAGGGGCCACGGTGATGGAATCGCCCGTGTGTACTCCCATTGGGTCCAAGTTCTCAATGCTACAGATGATGACACAGTTGTCCTTGGCGTCCCGCATGACCTCGAGCTCGAACTCCTTCCACCCTATTACAGACTCCTCTAACATGACCTCGTGGATGAGGCTCAACTCGAGGCCCTGGGCACAGATCTCCTCTAGCTCCTGGAGGTTGTATGCAATACCGCCCCCTGTTCCCCCTAGGGTGAAACTTGGTCGCACGATCACAGGAAAGCCCAGGCGCTCTACAGCGTCCCTGGCCTCACCAAGAGAGTTTACTATCACACTGTCTGGTACCCTAAGGCCTATCCGCCTCATGGCCTCTCTGAAGCGTTCCCTGTCTTCTGCCTTATGGATTACGTCTGGCGAGGCGCCAATCATCTGGACCCCAAAACGTGCCAGCACCCCTTGGTCTGCGAGCTGAATAGCAGTGTTTAGCCCTGTTTGACCCCCCAGGGTGGGGAGTATGGCTGAAGGTCTCTCCTTTTCAATGACCTTTGCCACTGCCTCTGGGGTTATGGGCTCCACATAGGTGCGATCTGCTATCTCAGGGTCTGTCATGATGGTCGCTGGATTGGAGTTTACCAGGATCACCTTGTAGCCCTCTTCCTTGAGGGCCTTACATGCCTGGGTACCAGAGTAGTCGAATTCACATGCTTGTCCGATGACTATTGGGCCTGAACCAATAATCAAGATACTTTCAAGGTCTTGTCTCTTTGGCATGGATCACTCCCAAAATGAACGAATCTTCTTGAGAAATCTATCAAATAGATATTCTGAGTCGTGTGGACCTGGGGCATTTTCAGGGTGGTACTGTACAGAAAAGGCCGAAATGTCTGGTGCCTCTATACCTTCCACTGTATTGTCATTGAGGTTGATGTGGGTGACCCTGACGTCTTCGCCCAGTGCGCTTTGATCCACTGCAAAGCCATGATTCTGACTGGTAATCTCGATCTTACCAGTGGAGAGGTCCTTGACTGGCTGATTGGCACCATGGTGGCCAAATTTTAGCTTATAAGTAGAGGCACCTAGGGCCTGGCCCAGGATTTGGTGCCCAAGACATATCCCAAAGATGGGCAACTTTCCCAGGAGGGATTTTACTGTATCCACTATGTAGGGGAGTGCAGCAGGGTCACCTGGTCCATTAGATACAAAACACCCATGTGGTGACACTGCTAAGATCTCATCAGGGGTCACAGTACATGGAAAGACAATGGGCTCAACCCCCTTTTTTGTAAATATTCTCAATTGGTTATACTTAAGACCACAGTCTATGCAGGCCACTCTAATGGTTCCTTTTGGAGGTGGTCCCACATCTGCCATCCGCTTTGATACCACTACATCGAGCGGTCTATCGTCCTTCCACGTATATGGATTCTTTGTAGTCACCTCCTTTACGAGATCCCTGCCCTCAAGGCCTGGGGCCAATCGTGCCTTTTCCACCAAGGTGGCTGGGTCACTGACATCTGTTGAAATCACTGCCTTCATGGCACCTTTTAGCCTGATGTGTCTTGTAATTGCCCTTGTGTCCACCTGGTGTATGCCTAGTACGCCATGCCTCACAAGGTACTCTCTTAGAGACTCTTCTGCCCTCCAATTGCTATACTCCGCTTCGTATTCCCTTATGACAAAGGCCTCTAGGTGTATGGTAGATGACTCTATGTCCTCTGAATTCACACCGTAGTTTCCAATGAGTGGATAGGTCATAGTGACGATCTGACCCTTGTAGGAGGGGTCTGTTAGTACCTCTTGATATCCTGTCATGGCGGTATTGAAGACCACCTCACCTACTGCCTCGCCTGGACCAGTAAATGAATGGCCTTCAAAGACCTTTCCGTCTTCAAATGCTATGAGGGCCTTCATATTGTGCTATTCTCCTGTGTAATCCCATTTTTCACTCATGGATTCCCCTGGGCGGTCTTATGATTCCATGGATATGGTGTAGGGCACTGGGTCGTGTTTCACGTGAAACATTTCATCATCCCAGACCCTGGAGTGTCTTTTGGTGGTGTTCGATCTTCTGGAGGAGTTCCATGAACTGCTCCACCTTTTCTCGCTCCTTATCCACCACCTCTTTTGGGGCCTTAGATAGAAAATTCTCGTTGGCCAATTTCTTCTTTGATCGCTCAAGGTCCTTGAGGATTCCGCTCTTCTTCTTGTGAAGCTTTTTGAGCTCCTCTTCCACGTCCAGCAGCCCCTTAAGGGGTACAAAGAGTTCACATCCATTCAAGATCACTGTTGCAGCGCCCTTGGGCCTCTTGCCGTCAGCGACAAACCCCACATTAGATACACGTGCAAGTTGCCTTATATATATCTCCCCCTTTGAAATGACCTCTTTTACACCATCTTCATTGGGATGAATGAGGACGTCGATCCTTGCCCCAGGATGAATACCCAGTTCAGCGCGCACATTACGAATCCCGCCAATTACAGAGGTTAGGACATCCATGGCCCTTTCTGCATCACTGTCTATAAGGGCGTTATCCTCTTTCGGATACTCTGCCACCATACAATAGGGCTGTGGACGGGCGGGCAGGTGGTGCCATATCTCCTCAGTGACAAAGGGTATGATCGGGTGGAGGAGCCTAAGACAGTTGTCCAGGACATAGAGCGCCACAGACAAGGCCCTCTTTCTCTCACCCTCGTCTTCTGCTGCCATGTGTGGTTTTGCCATCTCAAGAAACCAATCGCAGAATTCGTGCCAGAAAAATCCATAGAGTGTACGTGCTGCCACATCAAAGTCAAAGCTATCAAGGGCACTGCGTACGGTCTGGATAGTATGCATCAATCTAGACACTATCCATCGTTCAGGGAGATTGAGATCCCTTGGATGGACCTCCATGGGTTCAAAGTCTGGATCATTTATATTCAATAGAATGAGGCGGCTCGCATTCCAAATCTTGTTTATGAAGTGCTTATAGCCCTCGATACGCTCTTCCGAGAGCTTGATATCACGCCCCTGGGCAGCAAAGGCGGCCAGGGTGAAACGCACTGCATCAGTGCCATACTTTTCCATTATCTCCAAGGGGTCAATGACATTCCCCTTGGATTTACTCATCTTCTTTCCCTCTTTGTCCCTGACAAGGGCGTGGAGATAGACAAACCTGAAGGGCACTTCCCCCATGAAGTGGATTCCCATCATCATCATGCGTGCGACCCAGAAAAATAGTATGTCAAAACTGGTGATGAGAACACTCGTGGGGTAAAATCTCTTAAGGTCATCTGTCTCTTCTGGCCAACCAAGGGTTGAAAATGGCCAAAGTGCTGAACTGAACCAGGTATCGAGCACATCCTGCTCCCTGGTTATCTTTTGAGAACCGCACTTTGGACATGAGGATGGATCTTGGCGCTCTACAATGAGCTCACCACACTCCTCACAGTGCCATGCTGGTATTTGGTGACCCCACCAGATCTGGCGCGATATGCACCAGTCTCGTATGTTTGTCATCCATTCCTCATAGGTCCGGTACCAAGACTCTGGCACCAGTTTGGTCCTTCCCTCCCTTACTGCCTCCAGTGCTGGTTCGGCGAGGGGCTTGATCTTTACAAACCACTGCTTGGATAACCTTGGCTCCACCACTGTCTTACACCTGTAACAGTGGCCTACTGCGTGTCTGTGCCCTTCTACACGTTCGAGGAGTCCCTCTCTCTCGAGATCACTCACTACCGCCTTCCGCGCCTCGTACCTTTCGAGCCCTGCATATTTCCCGCCATTTTTATTGACGGAGGCATTCTCGTCGAAGATATTTATAGACTCCAATCCGTGTCTTTTGGCTATCTCAAAGTCGTTGAAGTCGTGGGCAGGGGTCACCTTTACAGCACCAGTACCAAATTCTGGGTCCACGTGGTCATCACCCACAACAGGTATCACCCTGTTGACCAGGGGAAGTAGTAGCTTTTTCCCAACAAGATGGCTGTAGCGCCCATCTTCTGGATTTACAGCCACTGCCGTATCGCCCAGCATGGTCTCAGGGCGGGTCGTTGCAACCATTATGTAATCGCCAGTAGGGGTGCCATCTTCCCCAACTACAGGGTACTTTATATACCAAAGATTGCCCTCTGTCTCCTCATGCTCTACCTCTATGTCTGCCAGGGCTGTATGACACCTGGGGCACCAATTGATGATATAATCCGCCCGGTAAATGAGGCCCTCTTCATAAAGGCGGACAAAGACCTCCCTCACTGCCTTGGAAAGGCCTTCGTCCATGGTAAAGCGTTCCCGTGACCAATCGCAGGAACACCCAAGTCTCTTCAACTGCTCTATGATCCTGCCACCACTCTTTTTCTTCCACTCCCACACCCTTTCGATGAACTTTTCACGTCCGAGGTCGTAACGAGAGAGTTTCTCCTGGGCCAACTGACGCTCCACCACATTCTGGGTGGCAATGCCGGCATGATCAGTCCCAGGGACCCACAAGGTAGCATATCCATCCATCCTCTTATAACGTACAAGGATGTCTTGGAGGGTATTGTTAAGGGCGTGTCCTATGTGAAGCACGCCTGTAACGTTGGGCGGGGGTATTACCATGGAAAAGGTCGGCCTATTGGGGTCGTCCACTGGTCTAAAAAGTCCCTCTTCCTCCCATCTTCTGTACCACTTCTGCTCAACTGGCCCAAAGTCGTATGCCTTTGGAATGGAATATTCTTTTCCAGTACTGGACATTTCGAATTCTCCTTACATGTGAAGCCATTTATTTCCCATAAAGGCCACATGTTTTTACCCCATTTGGACAAAAGTAACAAGTAATTGCTGCAACCTATAATGCTTTTTGGTGTTGGCCCCACAGGTGGTATAGGAATAACTTTGTTTGGCTATGCATACCTAAAGGGACTTGCGGGCCAACTGGTATTGCATCATACTTAGTTTCGTAAAAATTTTTTTGTAATGAGGTAAAAGATGCTGGATCTAAAGTTTGTAAGATCAAACCCAGAAGTAGTCAGGGAGGCATTGAAAAAGAGAGGATTCGATTTTGACCTGGATGGCTTCATCAGGCTCGATCAGGAATATAGGTCCTTACTCCACCAGACAGAGGAGCTAAGGAGTAGGAGAAATAGCCTCAGTACCGAGATCGGCCGTGCAAAAAAGGATGGTGAAGACGCTGGCCCGCTCCTTGAAGAAATGAAGGAAATAAACTCTCAATTGAAGGAGGCAGAGGATAGGCTCTCAATTCTAAAGGGGGAGATGGAGGCATATGTCCTATCCATTCCCAACATACCCCACGAGTCAGTGCCTGTGGGGAAGGACGATACTGAAAATGTGGTGGTAAAGCGCTGGGGGGATATCGAGGAAAAACCCTTTGAGGCACTTCCTCATTGGGACCTTGGTACGAAGCTTGGAATACTCGACTTTGAGAGGGCGGCAAAAGTGACCGGGTCCAGGTTTTGTGTATATGTAGGCCTGGGCGCAAGGCTCGAGAGGGCCCTCATAAACTTTATGCTCGATCTCCACACCAAAGAGCATGGTTACACAGAGGTGCTTCCACCTTTTATTGTAAATTCAGAGTCATTGAAGGGTACAGGTCAGTTGCCCAAGTTTGAAGAGGACCTCTTTAGATTAAACTTCAAGGATTACTATCTAGTGCCTACAGCAGAGGTACCAGTGACAAACCTCCACAGAGATGAGGTACTTAAGGAGGAAAGGCTGCCCATTTACTACTGCGCCTACACCCCGTGTTTCAGGTCAGAGGCCGGTAGCTATGGAAAGGATGTCAAGGGCATAGTAAGGCAACACCAGTTTAACAAGGTAGAACTTGTAAAGTTTGTTCACCCAGACACATCGTATGATGAATTGGAATCTCTACTCATGGATGCAGAAGAGGTCTTGCAACTACTCAACATCCCATATCGAGTGGTGAACCTGTGCAGTGGGGACCTGGGTTTTTCAGCGGCCAAGACTTATGATATAGAGGTATGGCTGCCAGGCCAAAAGCGATTTCTCGAGATCTCTTCGTGCAGCAACTTTGAAGACTTCCAGGC
>WGBU01000044.1 GCA_015494155.1 Deltaproteobacteria bacterium
CCTGATTCTGGAATGGCCTCTTGAGCGTTCTTTAAGATATTTATTATTACCTGTTTTATCTGGTCTGAAATCCCGACAATCTTTGGATATGTTGGGTCAAAGTCCTCTTCTACGGTGATCCGGTGTTCCTTAAACTCCTTCTTGAAGAGTATGAGCATCTCATCTATGAGTCTGTTTATGTCAATCTCTGTTACTTGTTCAGTGGTGGGCTTGGAGAGGTCCTTTAACCGGTCGAGTAGACCCTTGATGCGTTGGCACTCCTGTAGGCCCAATTCGATTATCTCCCTGTTTTCCATCCCTGAACCCTGACTGTCCTTGAGGTGTACCAACACATTTCTTATGCCAAAAAGTGGGTTCCCGAATTCGTGGGCAATATTCGCTGAGAGCTTCCCTAGACACGAGAGTTTCTCTGCATGGAGGAGCTGTGTATAGGCCTTTTCAAGTTCCTTGGTCCTCTCCCTGACCTTTTCCTCGAGGCTGTGCTGGATCTTGATCATCTCGTTTTGATAGTGGGCCAAGGACTCTATCATCTCATTAAAGGACTTAGAGAGTTCCTTTAACTCAGCAGGTCCGGTCTCTGGCACCCTTACATTGAGATTCCTGTTTTTCGTGATCTGGGTAACGGTCTCTTTCAGCCTATATATGTGTGAAAAGATGTGCCTGTCGAAGATCCAGATGGTAAAGAGTCCAATGAGAAGTCCAATGAAGATTAGAAAGTTCTGGAATATAAACGTAATCCTCTTCCCATAGTTGAAGATGATCCGTTGTTCATAGGATTTTACAATTATAGCAGGCCTGTTATAGAGGTCTCTTAGGAGCGCATAACCCTCAATTATCTTGTCATTTTTCTTGTGTACCAATATTTCGTCTTCGCTCTCCTCTATCCTCTTTATAATCGAAGTATAAAATCCACGGTTCTCCCTATCGAGCACGACTATTTCAAGCCCTACATTCATGCTTGCAGCCAGGTTTTTGATCTCGTTAAAGTCTATACACCTACCGAATACGAGCTTATTCGGGGCCTGAAAGGGTCTCTTCAGGCTCTGTATATATTGTGACCCTATGAACATGGGACATTTCACTACCGTGAGTATATTGTCGGAATGGGTATTGGTTGCGTTGTCCGATTCCCCAGGCCCATACCTGGAATAGAGTACAGATAATATCCTCAAGATGTGCTCTGACGGATAATACATCTTGGAGGCCTGTGTGGGCTCGTTTATTCGTAAATATAGTGGTTTTCCGTCCTTGTCGATGATTGCAATGAAGTTGAGCTTGAGGTTCCAAATGGCCTTAGAGAATTTTTCCAGGGGTAATTTGTTGTATTGGGCGTCTGCTATGAGGTCTACACCCTCCCACTGAGACCAGATCTCGGTAAGGGTCTGGATTTCCTGGGCCTGCTTATATAAAATGCTTAGGAGTAGCGATAGGTTCTTCCTGGTTCGCTTTTGTTCAAGGTCTTCATAACTGTGATACAATAGATAACGAGAGACCAGAGATAGGGTAATAAAAGAGACCCCTAAGCTAACAATCAAAATTATTAGTATCTTTTTTCTTAGGCTCAAATCCTATCCTTTGCCGCACCTTACCCAATTGGCCATACGGGCACAACCTGTCAGTTTACCGAATTACTATAAAAATAGCAACTGAGGGACAGATTTCCAAGGCTAATCTTCGTGGCTAAATTCATATAAATGAATAGATTAAGCGCTTAGAAAAATTAAGCTTTTTTTGGCCTTTTTCCTATTAAAGATAAACAGGATGGCAATTGTTTCACTGTTAATCAGATGGTAAGTGAAACATTAACAATTCAACAAGAAGCAAAACACTCAGATGGGGAAAAACGAGAGGGGAAATAAAATTAACATGTTTTTTCCAGGCACCGTGCCTGTTTTATATCTATCCTATCTCCTGGCGTGGCAGGTCTGGTGCTCCTGCTGGACCTGCCTTTTTTCATGAGGGTGTTATGGCGAGCGGTTACTCAAGGGAGGAAAAGAGGTTGATGTGCCCATTCTACTACAGTTTTCTCAACCAGTGTGTGGTTAAAGGGCAGCCACCATATTCGCCTTTTATGGAGGAAAAGATCGTTTATTGCCTGGGAGAAGAATATCACGCCTGTGAACGGTACAGGCTCTTCTTTGAAGATAGCGGGTATACGGCCATGGATAGACGGACTTCAAAGAGGGTCTTAAAACAGTACAGTGGAGTCATGGTTGGCCCAGAGAAGAAGTCCTATATAGAAACAGTAGACATTAGCAAGGGCGGAATGCGCGTGAAATCCACTGCTTATATACCTGAGGGAAGACCTGTATCAATTGTTATAGAAGACCACAAAGGAAACAAGGTGGACCTCTCTGGTTGGGTGAGGTGGACGAGTCCACAAGAGGAGGATGGCAAGTGGACAATGGGTATACAGTTCACACATCTCCTCGATCCAGATAGGCTCTGTTATCTATATGAACGACAGGTGGCGTGAATGATAGACAGGACCTCCACCCTCCGGGATGAGGGGGTGCAGTTGAAAGGGAGGTTCCAAACAGGTTTTAAAGAGTTGATAGTGCCCCAAAACACATAGTGTCCAGCCTGTGCACTATCCGTCCCCTAGGTTCGCGGGTCTAGCTCCCCCAAGGCTAGACCCGCTTTTTTTACATAATGAGGTGGGGCATTGAGGCCAATTACCAGTCCTGTATGTCCCAGTTGAAGGTGCTGGATGGCGCGGGGGTTGCGGCGTAGTAAAGGAGGTGCCTTTAAGGAGATTTTCAATATAGGCCATCATGTCGAGGTAACGCTGTGCAACATCCTTGGGGACCCCACTTCCCACCTCTTTTGTACCGCCAATGTATTCGGTGATAGTGGGACCCCGATCTCCCAGATAATCACGCAAGGCTATAAAGACTTCGTTCCCATCGCTACCTACACTGAATGTGAAATTCTTAAATATTGTTGTGCTTTTCTTTGTATCGATGAGGACCACATATGAGATGTAGAGAAGGCCTTGCCCGGGGTTAAAAAAGGCGCTTATGGGGCCTGAAGTACTACTCAAGGCCCTTGCATCTTCTAGGCGAAAGGTGATGCTCTTGAGATCTTCAAGTTTGAAGAGGAGCTCAAAACTGGAGTAATTCCCCTCACTATCCGAGACGAGTAAAGAGGGCACATATAAATAGATGGTTCCATCATCTTTCATCCTTACCACAGCTATCCCCTTGGTGGCGGCAATGTTTTGGCTGCTGGGACCACCTTCTTGAGGAGTATATTCATCTGCCCCCATGTCAACCGTGCCATCGATTATTCTCTGGTCTCCCTCGAAGTCTGTGGTCGGAAGGCCAGGTGGGTCAGGTACGTTATTCGTGCCTGCGTTGATACAGGGAGATTGCCGTGAAAGATGATAGTCTTCTAGGTCAGAAGAAACAAATCTAGGATCAACGGCGATGTTTCCTCCGTCCTCACTCCACGAGCCATAAAGGCCAGTATAATCGTTGTAGTAGGCCACTCCACTAGCATAAGATCCTATATAAATGTCCGCTCCCTCAGCGGCATCGTTTTGATAGATAATGTTATTGTAAAAGTGGTGAAGACCATTCTCTAAATAGATGCCCCCGCCCTGAGAGGCCTCATTCTGGACGATGGTATTATTTATGAGGAAACAACCGTCTCCGGAACCACGTGTCCAAAGCCCCCCTCCCCAGGGTGAGCAATGTTCCCCATCGGCCCGATTCCCATAAATAAGATTATTTCTAACATAAGCAGGCTCGCCAATTATTCCCACTCCACCACCGCGGCTCGCATATCCGAACGCATACTGATACTCATTAACACTATTGTTGTAGACCACGTTGTTTTCAAAGACAACGGCATAATGGGAGTCAACAATCCCTCCACCGCCACTGCCATTTCCAACGTTGTCGTGTATCACGCAGTGGCTCACTGTAATGTCATAGTGTGCCAGACCGGCGTGCAGACCACCAGCACTTCCGGAATTGGCCCTCCCGTTTCTAAGGGTAAGCCCTTCAATCAAGACCTCTGCCAGGTCTCCGGAAGACCAGTCATGCATGTACAGGACAGTGCCTATGTTTTGGCCGTCGAGGATTACCTGTTCGGGCGTGGTGCCTTCGGCCCCTTTTATAGCAATGGATTTGTGCTCTGTGTCCTGTGGAACGTACTTGAAATTTCCTTCGTACGTTCCGGTAAGGAGGTTGACAGTATCGTCTTCGTTGTTGGACCCTGCTGCATCAAGGGCGGTCTGTAGGGCACATGGATTTGCCTGGGTACATTCCGTTCCAGAACCACCAGGTGAGACGTAAAATATCCGTGCATCTAAAAGGGCTGGCACTAATAAAATGGCCATAAGAGTCAATGCTACTTTAAACATTCTCTTTTTCATCTCTGTACCCTCCTTTTTTACACACAGAATTTTCGTAGAGTGCCCAATTACCTGACAGATCTTGTTAAAATCTATCCTGGATGAGCCAAGACTCTCTTCTTTTTCCAGTTTAGATAGCTCCATTTGAGTGTCAAGTGAATAGTTTTCGAACAGATTATTTGATCTTGTAACGACACTTTTGCTTTCCTGCCTTGAGATATGTGTAAAATAAAGTATTTTATGGGCAACTTAAAGATCAAGGAGGACGATAATCCATGGGCGCTGATGCCGGTACCAAAGAGGATTTAAAAAAGAACCCTGTTCTCAAGGAACAGGAGGAGAAAATAGAACACAAGCTCAGTCAGATAGAGAATAAGATCATGGTGATGAGTGGAAAAGGTGGTGTGGGGAAGAGCACCGTCTCCATCAACCTCGCCATCGGCCTTTCACTTGAGAATTTTTATGTGGGATTACTGGATGTCGACCTCCACGGTCCAAATGTGCCCAAGATGTTGGGTGTAGAGCGTGGAGAGCTTCAGCGCCGTCCAGACGGGACTGTGGGGCCAGTATATTACTCTCCCAATCTCAAATTCATGTCCGTGGAGCCACTTCTCCCAGAGAAGGACTCTGCCGTAATGTGGCGTGGTCCACTAAAGATGAGTGCCATTCGTCAATTCATCTACGACATTGAATGGGGGAAGTTGGACTATTTGGTAATCGATGCACCCCCTGGGACAGGGGACGAGCCCATGACAGTTGCCCAGACCATCCCAGATGCCTTTGCAGTAGTAGTCACTACCCCGCAGGAGGTCTCACTGCTCGATGTGAGAAAGTCCATAAGCTTTTGCAATCAGGTGGGGATGCCCATATTGGGGATTGTAGAAAACATGAGTGGTATGCTCTGCCCACACTGTGGAAAGACCATAGATGTATTTAAGCGGGGTGGCGGCATGAAGCTAGCCGAAGAGCTTGGGATACCCTTTCTGGGGAGGATCCCAGTAGACCCCAGGGTAGTCACTACAGGTGATGCTGGAAAACCCATCATAGCCACCTATCCCAATAGCCATACGGCAGAGGCATTTGAAAAGTTGGTGAGAAACGTGATAAATGCCACCCAGGCCCTAAAGGAAAAACTCCTTGAAGAGGCAAAGGCAAAGAAAGAGGAGAAAAGAGCAAAGAAGGGTAGTTGACAAGAGCGCATCTCGTGTATGGGAAGGTCGGGGTGGAGGCAAGACGTGAATGGCTGCGGGGCTGCCTCGAAGAGATCTACAGGAAATATAACAAACGGGCCTATGTGAGCCCTGACCCCCTGGAGTTCCTCTACCACTTCACGGACCCCAAGGACCAGGAAATAGTGGGGGTAGTATGTGCCACCCTTGCATATGGTAGGGTGGAGACCATTGTAAAAAAGGTTGCCCAGGCCCTGGCACTCTTGGGAAAGGCCCCAAGAGAGACGCTTTTGAGCCTCTCATCCAGGGACTTGGAATCTATGTACAATGGCTTTAAACACAGATTCCACACTGGGCAGGATATGGCCAGGCTCCTTTGGAACATGAAGGGACTGATCCTGGAATATGATTCTTTGGGTGAGTCCTTAAGGCATTTTCTAGACATTACAAAAGGGGATCTCTTAGGCGGGCTTGGGCACTTTGTAGATGCACTTACAAGAGATGCCAGGGGGCGCTTTCTCTTTCCAGACCCCAGAAAGGGGAGCGCTTCTAAGAGGTTATTTCTCTATCTCAGGTGGATGGTGAGGTGTGATGAAGTGGACCCTGGGTGTTGGAAGGGCCTGGTGTCACCAGGCGCAATCCTGGTACCACTCGATACACACCTCTATAGTATTGGAAGGCATCTGGGTTTTACAAAGAGGAAGGGTGCAGATCTTAGGGCCGCCGCTGAGATTACCCAGGCCTTCAAAGAGATAGAGCCAGAGGACCCTGTGAAATACGATTTTTCCCTTACGCGTTTTGGGATAAATCCAGACTTTTCCAAGGAGGACCTCTTTTGCTTATTAGAGAGATACTCGTAAATAGCTGGGAAATATATAGGGAGATGGCCCCCTATCTACTCTTTGGATTTTTGCTTGCTGGAATATGCTATGCCTTCCTCCCCCCAGACTTTGTGCGAAAAAGGCTTGGTGCCCGGGGAATGGGCTCAGTGCTAAAAGGTGCCCTATATGGGATACCGCTCCCCCTCTGTTCGTGCAGCACCCTCCCCATGGCCGTATCCATGAAGAGGCAGGGGGCGAGCCTTGGGGCAGTGGGCTCCTTCCTCATATCGACGCCACAGACAGGGGTTGATTCCATTGTGGTGACATGGAGCCTTTTAGGCCCTGTTTTCGCAATATTTAGGCCTATTGCCGCCTTTTTAAGCGGTATAATGGGTGGCATGCTGTTAGATCGCTTTGGACAACTCGGGGTGGGTCCAAATATCACCGACACGAGCACCGAGGGGTGTGGCTGTGGATGTACATCCAATGGCTGTACCCCAAAAGAGAGTGCGCCCAAGGGCCGCATTGCCCTCTTTTTAACTTATGGCCTAAGAGAACTCCCAGAAGAGATTGGTGGGCCTCTCATCCTAGGTATCATCATAGGTGGGGTGATCGAGGCAGCCATACCAGCACACCTCATAGAGTCTGCGCTCGGCCCTGGCGTGCCAGGACTACTCCTTGCCATGGTAATTGGGGTGCCCATGTATGTGTGTGCCACCTCATCTGTCCCCATTGCCCTTGCCTTTCTCCTAAAAGGTGCCTCTCCAGGTGCCGCCTTTGTCTTCTTGATGACAGGCCCTGTAACCAATACAGCACAGATGAGCGCCATTTATTCTGTATTTGGAAGGAGAAATCTCATACTATATATGGGAATCGTGTGTGTAAGTGCCATCTTTTTTGGAACGGTATTGGACCAGATGGTTGGCCCACTGGACATTTCAAAGTATCTTGGTACAGAAGAGTTTATGCCCTACTGGGTGGAAATTGGATCAGCAGCACTGCTTTCACTTTTGATATTTTCCGCTCTCTATGAGAAGATGGGCCCAAGGTTGGTCACAAAGAGGGGTTAGGCCATGGTTACAACCAATCAGGAAACCATTCTTTCAGAGCTAAAAGAGTTGTTGACAAAGGACCTCAAACAGACCTTTGAGGCCTATGGTGAAAATGTGGAAAAGGTGCTTACACCCATGCGCTGGAAGCCCCTTGTGCTCATAGTGGGAAACTATTCTTCTGGAAAATCCACATTTATAAATGAGCTTATCGGAAAGGATATACAGCGTACAGGTCAGGCCCCAACAGACGATAGCTTCACTGTGTTGGCATATGCCGAAAACGAAGAAGACGAAGAAAACGTCCCTGGAAATACCGTGGTAAACGACCCCAACTTACCCTTTGAATTCCTTAGGGCCTTTGGCCACAGCTTCATATCCCATTTCAGGCTAAAGCGCGTCCACAGCCCGATCCTACGCGATTTTGCCCTTATAGATACGCCTGGAATGCTCGATTCTGTGACCGAAAAGGACAGGGGCTACGATTACCTGGGTGTAATAGGGGAACTGGCCAAGCTCTCTGACGTAATAGTTTTGATGTTCGATCCCCACAAGGCAGGTACTATAAAGGAGACCTACGAGGCCATCCGTGGGACCCTGCCGAGCTCCACTGGTGAGGACAGGGTGATCTATTGCCTCAACAGGATCGACGAATGTGATAACATCCAGGACCTTGTGAGGTCCTATGGGACCCTGTGTTGGAACCTGTCGCAGATGACAGGCCGAAAGGATATGCCTAGGATATACCTTACTTATTCCCCTCACCATATGCAGCAGCGGGGCCTGGATGTGTCGGCATGGGAGAACGAGCGAGATGAACTCATTGCCACCATAAAGACCGCCCCAAGGATGCGCCTAAGTCACATCTTGCAAGATGCAGAGAGGGCAGTGCGGGAGCTGGGTACTATGGTGGAGTTCTTTAAAAACTTTAAAGAGGCATTCTGGGAGAGGGCCGTTCCCACCATAAAGATAGGTGCCATAAGTGCAGTACTTGCATTCTTCATGGGGGATGTGTTCCTCAATCTACTCACTGGCTTTCCAGACTCTCCGCTCTTGAGCGACATATTGAGTGGTGATGTGGGGTTCTCTAGCCTCATATTACCAGTGGTAAACGGAGTACTGGTTATGGCGCTCTTTATATTTTATCTCCAGAGGATCGTGTTTCCAAGGTTGGTCAAAAGGGTCTTGACCTACCCTGACGACTACATCGAGCTTGAGACGCGTTTCAAACAGGATCTCTGGAAGAAGGTGCGTGCAAAGGCACTCTCTTTCCTGCGAGCCCAGGCACCGCGGCTCATCTGGATGCGTCATGTAAAGGCGCTCTCTAAAATTGAGACATTTCTCAATCACCATCTAGAGAGGCTTTATAGGGAGATTACTTATTAAGTTTTATTACGAGGAGTTAGTCTATGGCAGGACATTCAAAGTGGGCTCAGATTAAACACAAGAAGAAGGCAGTGGATGCCAAGAGGGGAAAGCTCTTCACAAAGCTGATCCGAGAGATAATGGTAGCTGCGAGGATAGGGGGAGGAGACCCTGCAGGCAACCCGAGGCTTAGGGCTGCCATAGAGGCGGCAAAGGGCGCCAACATGCCCAAAGACAACATTGAAAGGGCCATCAAGAAGGGGACAGGAGAGCTCGAAGGAGTGGCCTACGAGGAGGTCACTTACGAGGGGTATGGCCCAGGGGGTGTTGCGGTCCTGGTGGAGGCCATGACAGACAATAGACAGAGGACAGTAGCGGATCTTAGGCACATATTTTCAAAGCATGGCGGAAACCTGGGCGAGCCAGGTAGTGTGGCATGGATGTTTGAAAAAAAGGGTGTGATCACTGTGGAAAAGTCAGAGGCCGACGAAGACACGCTCATGGATGTGGCCATTGATGCAGGTGCAGAAGACCTTGTGGACCAGGGAGAAGTGTGGGAGGTCCACACAGACCCAAAGAACTTCGATGGAGTGAAAAGGGCCCTTGAGGATGCGGGTATCGCCATGGTGGGTGCAAAGCTTGACATGGTACCTAAAAATGTCGTGGCAGTCACTGATGCAGCCCTTGCAGAACGGGTCCTCAAACTCATGGATGCCATCGAGGACAATGACGATGTCCAGAACGTGTACGCCAATTTCGACATCCCAGATGAGGTGCTGGACAAGGTTGGAAGCGCCTGATTTGGCATCTTATGAAAGTGCGCCCCTCTCCCCTCCACACTCTTTTTTTGAAGGTGTGGGCCATCCACTGACTGGAATTGGGTCATGAGACGCGTCTTGGGCATAGACCCAGGGGCAAATGCCACAGGCTATGGGGTGGTGGAGGGTATAGGCGATAGACTGGTAGCAGGCCAGTTCGGGGTCATACGGGCAAAGGACGGTCAGCCCCTGGCAGACAGGCTACTTTCAATATTTGAGGGCCTAAGAGGGGTGATTGAGGCCCAACGCCCCCATGAGTGCGCCATAGAAGATGTCTTCAATTCCAAGAACCCTCGTTCAAGCCTTATACTTGGCCACGCCCGTGGGGCAGGGATACTGGCTGCGAAATCCATGGGTATCCCCGTGTTCGAATACTCACCCCTTGAGGTAAAAAGGGCGGTAGTGGGGTATGGGAGGGCAGAAAAGCAACAGGTGCAGGTGATGGTAAAGCTCATCTTGGGGATAGATGGGCGTGTGGCACAGGATGCGGCCGATGCCCTGGCAGTGGCAGTGTGCCATTTGAATACCTCCTATAGGGGGCGTCTATGATCGGTCTCATCAGGGGGGTGCTTTTGGAAAAGGCGGAAGAGAGCATCTTGGTGGAGACCCACGGCGTTGGCTATGAGCTCCAGGTGCCAGACTCCCATGTGGCATCCCTTCCTCCTGTTGGTGAGGAAGTGCGACTATACACACACCTCATCTGGAAGGAGGATTCCATCTCCCTATATGGCTTTTTAAAGAGGCAGGAGAGGGACATGTTCAGGATGCTCATCCAGGTCTCTGGGGTAGGGCCCAAGATGGCTATGAGCTGCCTCTCAGTACTTGGGCAACAAGAACTCCTTAGAGCACTTAGCGCTGGCGATGTAAGGAGGCTACAGGCCATAAGCGGTATTGGGAAAAAGACTGCGGCAAGGCTATGTGTGGACCTAAAGGAGAAGGCCAAGAAACTCCTGGCACTCCAGGGTGAATTCGATAGAGAAGAGGTACCTTCTGATCTGAGTGTACCGGGCGCCACCTCGATGGATGGCAACCTGTGGAACGAGGCATATTCGGCACTCATCAACCTGGGCTATAGGCCGAATGAGGTAAAACAGGCCCTTGACTCTGTAATGAAAAGATCAGGGAAAGAGGGGGGAGTGGAGGATAAGGACCTGGGCAAGGTGATTACCATGGCGCTCAGACACCTAGCCCGTTGACCGGCTAATCCCTTGAAGTGTTGTTATGAGGCGTAATAACGGTAGGGCTCCTCTTGCTCACCCATATAAGTAAAAAGAGGAATATGCTCCCCAGGGCGGCAAATTTGAATGACTCCCTGAACGTATCCTGAAAGCCTGAGCTCAGGGAGTGAATATACTGTGCCCAGGTGAGAAGACCCCTTCCCCTTATCTCTGCGAGCCCCTGGGGCATAAATGGTAGGAGTAGCCAACCAGCAGTATCCATGAAGGCCCCTCCGATATGGTGCGACTGTATGGCCCCAATCCCTTCAAAGTGTATGGCAGTCTTCATCTCCAGGGTGTTGGTGGCTACGGCCGTCCCTATAGATCCTCCAAGGAACCTTAGATAGTGCATTAGACTTACCCCAAGGTCTGTCTTTGGCCCTAATGGGCCTAGTGCCATGGCAGAGACTGGGGCGAAAAACGAGCCCAGGGCAATGCCCAGCGGGATGGTTATGAGGGCAGCCCGCACAGAGGGCGTATAGTAGTTTAGGGATGGGATGAGGAAAAAGGTGGTGAAGAGGTAGAGGGTGGTGCTCGCCACCACCACCTTGGGTGGGCCGAAGCGGTCGCTCAAGATCCCTGCACCTGGGGAGAGTATTGCGATGAATATGGCGAACGAAAGCATGTGGAGCCCTGTATCAAAGGTAGTGAGCCCCTTTAGGTTCTCGTAATAGAGGGGCAGAAGATAGAAGACCTGGTAGATGGATAGCCCCATGATGAGAAAGTAAAATCCCATGGATAGGGTGTACTCTTTTACTTTAAATATTGAAAAGTCGATGAGCGGGACCTTTGAATTGAGTTCGCTTATGAGGTAGAGGAGGAGGGCCATGAGGGCAACTCCGCCCATCACCACAATTTCAGTGGACTGGGTCCAACCCCACTGTTGTCCCTTGGACAGTACCACCAGGGTGAGCACTGTAAACGTGCCCAAAAAGAGATAGCTCACAAAGTTGAACCTGAATCTGCCCCCACCCTTGGAGACCTGTGGGAGATAGAGTGTGCCAGCGACAAAGTTGAGTACTCCTACTGGGACATTGATATAGAATATCCAGCGCCAAGAGAGGTGCTCTGTGATCCACCCGCCCACAGTGGGACCAATGGACGGGGCAAAGCTTACGCCCATGGCAAAGATGCCCATGGCAAGCCCCTGTTTTTCTTTAGGATAGATGGCAAACAAGATGGTCTGGGCGCTGGCCATGATAAAGGCCTCACCAAGCCCTTGGGTCACCCGCCAGGTGATCATCTCGGCTAGGCTACCCGCAAGGGCGCACAGGGTGCTCGATATGGTGAACAGCAAGAGGCCAGTAAGAAAGAGCCATTTAAGGCCAATGAGCCGTCCAAGGTTGTGGGTGAGGAGGAGGCCCACTGCCGCTGCTATCATGTATGATGTTATTACCCACTGCACACCATAGAGGTCTGTGGAGAGTGGACCAATCATCTTCGGTATCACCACGTCCACCACTGTGGTATCCAGGATTGCCATAAAGGCACCTGTCATCACTATGAAGGTGAGAAAGGTGCGGTAGAGGGGTGATATGGAGGGGTTCACTGTCTCTTTATCTCCACCTCTCCCCCAAGGCCAATACGAAGAAGGGAGGTGTTCCCATCTGTGATCCTGATCCTTATGGGTATCCGCTGTGCCACCTTGGTGAATTCACCAGCAGATACATCCCGTGGGATGAGTGCAAACGTGGCGGCAGAGGCTGGAAGTACTGCCTCTACCACCCCCCTAAAGTCCTCGTTGGGATAGGCGTCTATCTTGATCTTGGCCTCTGATCCTGGCCTAACTCCTCTCAATTTGCCCTCTTCGAGGAGGACGAGTATGTAGAGGTCCCTTGGATTAACTAGGCTATAGACCACCTTGCCGGGCAGTACCATGTCGCCCTCTGACATATATTTCTTTGCCACACGCCCATTAATGGGGCTCCTGAGGGTACAGTCTTCGAGATCCTTTTGTGCGTTTTTAACCTCTGCCCTTAGGGCCTCTATGGCCTTGTCTTCCGCCCTTATGGCCTCTTTTATCTCCTCTGTCCTAGATCTCTTGATCTCTGCAAGCCTTATGGCCTCCTTGGCCTTTCTTAGGGAGGAGTCGATGGCCAGTATCTCCTTTTTGAGTGCCTTTAGTTCATTCTCTTTTGCCCTATATCTGGTCTCTATGGCCTCATATCTCTTTTTGGGGATCACACCTGCCCCAAAGAGGCGGCCAAAGCGTCTCTTATCGCGCCCTAGCTCCTCCAATATGGCCAAAAGGGCCTTTGCCCGTGCCTCAAGGGCCTCCTTTTTGTGTCTAAGGGACTCAAGGCTACTCTTTGACATCCTAAGACCCTGCTCCAATTCTAGGGCCACCCTCTTTAGCTTGAGCCTTAGTTCATCCCGCTTCCTCTCTTCTAAGAGGAGGCGCGCCTCGAGTGCCTTTAGCACATTCGTATAAGGGGTATTGTCGATGTAACCCAAGACCTCCCCCTTTTTCACAGGGTCGCCCTCCTTCTTTTTTAACCCCACGATCCGGCCAGACACCCTTTCAAAGCCGAGATTTACCAAGGTATCAGTCCTGACGAATACCGCATCTGTTACAGCGTATCTCATCCTATGGATTATGAAGAGGGCAAGGGCCACGGCCAGCCCAACTGTGGCACATATTAAGACTATGGTGGCTAACTTTTTAAAGCTATTATTGTTTATAGGCATCTTTTATCTCTATTTTTTTTCAGGCCAGAAACCTTTCATATGCACTATAGATAAACCATGCGCCAAATACCACGAGGCAGGCGGCACACCCCTTCAGTATGGCCTGGTACATGCCTGTGGACATCACCCTTCTCCCTTTGCTTATGGCTGTACTTACAGCAGAATACCATACGAGGTCTGCTGTAATATGGCCAAGAAAGAAGCTCGCTATCCCCAAAAACCCCAGGTGCATAGCACTTGTGAGGTATCCAAGCCCAATGGTCACCCACCAGATCAACCAGTAGGGGTTTGAGAGGCTCATGATTACACCTATGAGAATCGGACCACCACTCCGTTTTGGGGTGGCTGAGGATTCTACTCCTTCAACAGGAATGGTGATTGAACCAGACTCCTTAAACATGGAATACCCCATCCAGATCAAGACCAGCCCCCCGATGAGCGCAACGCTTGAAGTCACCAAAGAGGCCTTTAGGTATGGGCCAAGTCCCAAGACTATGAGGATTACAAGGCCGAGCTCCAATAGGCCGTGGCCCAGGATCACCATGGGCCCGACCCACGGCCCCTTTTTGACAGACTCAGAGATGGTGACAGTAAGTAGTGGCCCTGGCATAAGAGCGCCGCTTAGGGCCAATACAAAGCTCACTCCAAAGATTCCTATGATCTCCAGCACATCACTCTCCATAATGGATAAAGTCCACGCCCACTGCCCGCTCTAGCATGGCCAGGGCCGTGAGATATCCATATCTGGCCCTGAGAAGATTGGTCTCTGCCTCAGTGAGATAACGCCTTGCATCGAGTACGTCTGATGTTGATGCGAGCTGTTCTTCAAACTGGAGCTTGGTGAGTCTCAAGTCCTCTCGTGCCTTCTTGATAGCGGCCTTGGCAGTATCCATATTCTTTTCCTTAGCCAGCAGGGTGTTTGTAGCCTCTTCGAGTTCATAGAACACCCTATTTGTCAAAGACCTTGCCTTTTCCTCCATGGCGTTTGCCTTGTATGAGGCCTCTTTCATCTGGTGCAAGGTCTTACCCCATTCAAACAGGTTCCACTTGGCCTCGAGTATCAAAAGGGCGTTCTCCGAATTGGTAAAGTCGTTTCTATTGGCAAGGAGGTCGTCACCCACCTGTTCATATCTGCCTACGAGGCTAAGTTGGGGATAAAGGCTGCTCTTTGCAAGGCGGCCCTCTAGTCTCGCCTGCCGTATAGAGAGGGCAGCCGCCTTGAGCTCAGGCCGGTTTTGAAGGGCCATTTCCTTTAACTGGTCAAGACTGAGGTCTATTTTAGGTACACTCTCTATCTCCTTTAATTTGAGCCGTGTATCCAGTGGGAGGTCCAAGACGGAATCGAGATATGCAGTCAATGTCTTCACCTGGGACCTTGCCTCTTCCAGCCTTTGAAGTGAGGCCCTGTACGCCACTTCTGCCCGCAAGAGGTCATTTTTTGCTATGAGGCCCTGTTCGAAGAAGGCCTTGGCCTCTTTAAGGTGTGCCTCAAGGGCCTTTACCTCGTCTCTGGCCACCCTGAGCCCCCCTTGGGCCATCAACAGTGCAAAAAAGGACCTCTTGGCCTCAAACCGGAGGTCCAGACACCCCAGCTCATACTCCACCCGCTTTACATCTATGCCCAAAGAGGCGAGCTCAACACTTGTGGAGAGGGCAAATCCAGTGAATATGGGCTGAGTGAGCTGGACATACCAGTGGACCTCTCTAGACTTTCCAAAGGGGACCTCACCTAGAGGGCCAAAGTCCTTAAATTTTATGTAAGGACTCTCATTGAACCAGGTGTACTGGTAGCCTGCTTGAAGTTTTGCCCACTTGTCCCGTGCCACACCCTCTTTTTGCTCCATTTGTGCCTTGATTCTCTCCCTGAGGGACCTTATGTCTGGATTCTCCTTTATGGCACGCTCCAAAGCCCCCTTTAGGGTAAGGCTGATAGTGGCTGCGAAAGAGACAGAGGGCCTCAGAAGTGTGCCAAGAAAGACGATAAAGGCCACAGCCCCACCTGTTATTGCCAACCGACCAATTTGCATACCCTTAGAGCATACCAGTCTCCATTGGATAGGCAACTCCTTTAAGGGGGTAGCTGATGGATAGAACCGAGATTCAGGGTCAGATCGAGACATAGGGCAGGTGCACTTGATGTGGATTTATGAAATGGTCGTCTTTAGAGACGAATTCATGTTGTTAAAGATGGATAATGGGGATAAATTTTTGCATATGAACATTCCAAACCTCCTCACCCTCATCCGCATCATCCTTACACCGCTTTTTGTGATATTCATGATCCAGGGAAAGTACCTAGGTGCCCTTCTCGCATTTACGTGTGCAGGCCTCACCGACGCACTGGATGGGCTGATTGCAAGGTGGCTTAAGCAGAGGACAAAAATAGGTGCGGTCCTTGACCCCATTGCAGACAAGGCCCTTTTGTCCACGTCCTACGTCATCACTGCCATTACCCATATGATCCCCCCTTGGCTTGCAGTAATAGTCATTAGCCGCGACATCATTATCCTCCTTGGGGTCTTGATACTTTTTTTGTTCAAGGGAGGGGTGGAGATACGACCATCCATACTTGGCAAACTCACCACCTTGATCCAGTTGGGGACGATCTTTTTGGTACTAGTGGAATCCCAGATGGACTATGTAGGAGGACTCGTTCCCATTGCCCTGGTGCTCTGCGCCTTGGCCACTGTGGCCTCTGGCCTTCAATACATGATAAAGGGCATCTTACTATTAAATTCTAGTGAATGAGCTGTGCAATCAGGTCCTCGATCCTCTCTTTTTCCTCCATGGCTGCCTTCTCCATGTCTAGAAAGGCCTCTTCGTCGAGGTTTAGTCTTTGGAGTAGTTCTTGATCTATTGGTTCGATGTCGCATTCGAGTGGCTTAAATCCTATACGATGGGCCAGATGATTTGCCAGTGTGGTGAACAGGAGGTAGTCGGGTGGAGTCAAGATGGCAAGTGGGTCGTGGTGGTGCGCTGCTACGACCTGGAATGGCTCTGGCAACTCCCACATCTCAGAGAGCTTTGCCCCCCACTGCCTGTGGTTGACCCCCCAAGCCTCTTCCAGTTCTTCTACCCTAATGCCTGTCTCGTTTATGAGGGCATTGTATAGGTCTGGCACCTGCGAGAGAATGATCAGCCAACCGATGTCGTGGAGGAGGCCGAGGGTATAGAGGTCTGGTTCCTCCACCCCCTCTACGTCAAAGTCCTGGGCAAGCACTGCCACTGCCACTGAGTGTGCCCAGAGTCTCGTGGCAGCCTGTTTTACACTCTTGGGTACATCGAGGAATCGCTCTGCCAGGACCGAGGCAAGGGCTATCCTAAGGACCTCTGTAGTACCCAGCAAGACCGTGGCATGGCGTACTGAGGTGACTTCTGTATTAAGGGCATAAAAGGCGCTGTTCACTGCCCGTAGCACCTTTACTGTGAGGGCAGGGTCCTGTCTTATGAGCTCGGAGACCTCCCCAGGGGATGTGTCGTCTGAGTTCAGGACCTCCATTAGCCTTAGCGTAATAGAGGGAATAGATGGGATGGATGGGTTCTGCCAGTCTATGGGTAAGAGTTTTTTGACCTCTCTTTGAACTGTGATCATGCCTCTCCTCCTTGTTTCTCCTCACCTTTTTCGGCCAATTTGAGGAAAGGCTTGAACAAATCTATTGGAATTGGGAAGAGGGTAGTGGAGTTATTTTCTGCCGCCACCTCCCTCAAGGTCTGGAGAAAGCGGAGCTGGAGCGCAGCAGGTGTCTCTTCTATAATCTTGGCAGCCTCCTGTAGCTTTCTTGCCGCCTGGAATTCACCCTCTGCATTTATTATCTTGGACCTCCTCTCCCTCTCTGCCTCTGCCTGCTTTGCCATGGCGCGCTTCATCTCATCGGGTAGGTCGATCTCCTTTACCTCCACCTTGCTCACCTTCACACCCCATGGTTCTGTATCCAGGTCTAAAATCTCTTGTATCCTGGCGTTTATCTTTTCCCTTTCAGACAGGAGTTCATCCAGTTCTGCCTGTCCACACACACTCCTAAGTGTTGTCTGGGCCAATTGGGACGTGGCGAAGAAGAAGTTTTCCACCTCCACCACTGCCTTTACAGGGTCCAGTACCCTGAAATAGACCACTGCACTCACCTTCACAGAGACATTGTCCTTGGTAATGATGTCCTGAGGCGGCACATCCAGGGTCACTGTCCTGAGGTCCACCTTTTTCATCTTATCTATTATGGGGATGAGTATTATGAGGCCAGGTCCTTTGGCCTTTATGACCCTACCGAGCCTAAAGATCACCCCACGTTCATATTCGTTTAATATCTTAATGGCAGTTACAAGGAAACTTACGACTATGAATACTAGAAATCCAAAGGAAATTGGCATAGTGACCTCCTATGCTATTTTGTTTTTTACCTTTTTTACCTTTAACTTGAGCCCGTCCAGCCCCTCTACCTCCACCACGTCCCCAGGCTGGAGCCCCTCGTCTGAATAGGATGTCCAGAGCTCCCCATGGATGAAGACCAGGTATTTACCCCTGCCCGTCACAGAGCGGACTGTCCCCTGCTCTCCAATTAGGCCGCTTGCCCCAGATATTGGCCGGGAGAAGGTGGCCCTAGCGGCCAAGAAGGCTATGGCAAATAGGCCAGCGCCCACAGTCAAAATGGTGGGAATGAGTACAGAGAGCGAGAGCCCGACCCCACCACCTTCCACATCAAAGAGCATAAGGGAGCCAAGGATGAGGGATAAGAGGCCAAAGGTCCCCAACAGTCCGTGGCTTACGATAAAAAGTTCCAATACGAACAAGATGGCACCGAGCACGATGAGAAGGAGTCCCACAGCACTTACTGGTAGGGCCTGGAGCGCATATAGGGCCAAAAGGAGAGAGATACCCCCTATGACACCAGGGAATATGGCACCAGGGTGGGCGAGTTCAAAATAGAGCCCAACGATCCCGATCATCATGAGCACATAAGCGATGTTGGGGTCACCAATGAGGGACAGGACCCTTTCTCTAAGGGTCGGTGTCATAATTATGTAAACCGGGTTTGAGAGGTGGATGTGCACATCCTCACCTCTTAATCTCACACGTCTTCCCTCCACCTTCTCCTCGAGGTCCTCTAGGTCTTTTGCCATCAGATCTATCACCCCATGGCGGAGGGCCTCTTTTGCAGTGGACGAGATACTCATCCTCACAGCCCGCTCTGCCCACGTGGCGTTTCTGCCCATCTCCTGGGCAATGCTCCTTGCCATGGCAGCTATGTCGTTTTCCGCCTTCTTGGCCATGGTGCCGTTGTCTTCACCCTTTTGACCCTGTGGGAGACCTATGGCCACTGGATGCGCAGCACCAATGTTGGTGCCAGGTGCCATGGCTGCAATGTGGGCAGATATGGTGAGGATCGCCCCTGCAGATGCGGCCTGTGCCCCTGGGGGATATACAAAGATCACTACTGGTACTTTTGAGTCCATGGTGGCCTGGACCATGTCCCTCAGGCTTGATACAAGCCCCCCTGGCGTATCGAGTAGGACCACTAGCATGGACTCTGGCTGGCTGTTTGCAGCCTCTATGGCCCTCAGATAGAGGTCCCTCGACCCTGGGTTGATGGAACCCTGGAGTGTGAGCCTAACGATTCTCGTCACCTTGTATGTCTTTGAAGGGCCTGGTCCTGGGTTGGCCAGGGTTATCCCCACACTGCCAACTAATATGGCCACAAGGCCTAAGAGTAAGCCGACAAATAGGCCTAAACCCTTTGAAGTCTCATGGCATCTCATGTGGAGAGGATTTCCTTTAATCGTTTTAGGTCCTCCCATACCTCCTTCTTTATCGTCCGCTCGCGCCTCGACCCAGAAAACCTGAGCACATATGCCGGGTGGTAAGTGACTACGATGTCCGCGCCCCACCCCTTGTGCACTTTTTCCCTAAGCCCCTTAAGTGGTGCCTTTTTCCCTGTGAGGACCCTTGCTGCCACCTCGCCCAGGGCAAGAATGGCCCTTGGCCTGATGGCCCTTATCTGGGCCTTGAGATATGGGAGGCACGCCTTGATTTCGCCCACGAGTGGTGTCCTGTTCCGTGGGGGTCTGCACTTGACCACACTGGTTATGAATGCGTCTTGACGCCGGATCTCTATGGCATTGAGCATACGTGTGAGGAGTTCGCCACTTCTGCCACAAAAGGGCCTTCCCTCCAGGTCTTCGTTTTTCCCTGGGGCCTCGCCTACTATGAGGAGGGCCGCATCCCCTGGACCCTCGCCAAAGACCGCCCTGGTCCTTGTCTGCCAGAGTGGGCAGGCCCTACAATCTTCCACCTCTCGTCTCAATATGTCCAAGTCCGTCAAAATGGCCCCTATATTAGTGGTATTGGGACTGTAATAGAGCCCCATGGACCTGAGGTGCCTGAGCCAGGTGACGGTGTGCCTTAGCGCCTCTGTCATTGTGCCTTTTGTCTTTTTACGAAAATAAAGGCGACGGCCAAAAAGAAGAGCGCCCCCAGAAAGACCCCAAAAGTATCTGCCACCCAGTCTGCCGGATCAGGGGTGCGCCCGCTGACAAGGCCCTGGTGTAACTCGTCTGTAATACCATATATGGAGCCTATCATTACTGCCTGAAACATGGAAGGCCCCATGTGTCTTTCTGCCTTGGCGCCCCTCCACCACATGAGTAGAAAGCCAAAGACGAGGTACACTGTCAGGTGGATCAACTTGTCGCTCACCCCGATAGATGGGAGATCTGATCCAGGTATTGAAGATGCCCCAAATATGAAACCGGCCCACATGATAACAAGTACAAGAGGGAGATCCATCCACAGTTTCCTTTTCGCCTTGACTACTATAATATTGTACACTATCAACCAGAATCCTGCACTGCAAATTGTGAAAAGGAGGCGTTCACATTGACCGATACCAGTAAAGTCATCCAGGACCGTTGGCAAAAGCTCCAAGAGATAGAGTCCAAGGGCATACCAGCCTATCCCAATAAGTTACCGCGGCCAGAGCGGATAGGTGCCATTCTCAAGGTCTATGGCAATTATACCAGTGAAGAGCTCGAAGGGGTGGATCAGGAGTTCCTGGTTGCAGGCCGGATAATGGGGCTCAGGCGCTTTGGCAAGGCGGCCTTTTTTCACATAAAAGACGAGGGCGCAAAGATCCAAGTACATGCGAGAAAGGACCTCCTGGGAGATGCCTATGCCCTTTTCAAGAAGTTTGACGTGGGCGATATCGTCCAGGTGCGGGGTCCCCTTTTTCGGACAAAGACAGGGGAACTCACCATATCGTGTAAGGCGCTCACCCTGGTCACGAAGAATCTGAGGCCGCTTCCAGAGAAATACCATGGCCTGAAGGACAAGGAACTCCGGTACAGACAGCGCTATATGGACCTCATCGTCAATGACGATGTCAAGGATGTCTTTAGAAAGCGGGCAAAGATAATCCAGGTGGTGAGACACTATTTCCAGTCCAATGGATTCCTAGAGGTAGAGACCCCAATGATGCAGCCCATAGTAGGTGGTGCCACTGCTCGCCCCTTTGTCACCCACCACAATGCCCTTGGTATAGACCTCTATCTGAGGATCGCCCCAGAGCTATACCTAAAGAGGCTCTTGGTAGGGGGCTTTGAGCGCGTATTCGAACTCAATAGAAACTTCAGGAACGAGGGGATAAGCCTCCAGCACAATCCAGAGTTCACCATGTTGGAGTTCTACGAGGCCTACAGCACCTATGAAGACCTCATGGTGAGGACAGAGGAGCTCTTTACCCTGGTGTCAAAGGAACTCTATGGTACCACCAAGATCACCTACCAGGGAGAAGAGATAGACCTTACCCCCCCTTGGAGGCGCCTCACCTTAAAGGAGGCACTCATAGAGGTTGGAGGTGTTGGAGAGGGAGAGTTGAAGGACAGGGGCGCACTCCTTGAACGGCTCGAGTCGCTGGGCGTGGCAAAAAAGGAGGGTGAGCCCATGGGCAAGCTCTGGACAAAGCTCTTCGATCTTTTGGTGGAGCCAAAGCTCATCCAGCCTACGTTCATCACCCACTATCCCACAGATGTATCACCCCTTGCAAGGCGAAACGAGGAGGACCCAAGCGTCACAGACAGGTTCGAGCTCTTTATAGCTGGCCGTGAGATCGCCAATGCATTCTCAGAATTGAATGACCCCAGGGACCAAAAGGCCCGTTTTGAAGAGCAGGTGGCAAACCGGGGTGACGACGAAGAGATCCCCCCAGAGGTGGACTACGACTACGTGAGGGCGCTCGAGGTGGGGATGCCCCCTGCGGCAGGCGAGGGGATTGGAATAGACAGGCTTGTCATGCTCTTTACAGACTCTGCCTCCATAAGAGACGTGATACTCTTTCCGCAACTAAGGCCCGAACACTCATGAACTAGCCATGGCAGGTCTCCCATTCGAGTGGTTTGTCGCCATAAGATACCTCTTCTCCAGGAGGAAACATACCTTCATCTCACTCATAACCTTCATCTCCATGATAGGGGTGTTCGTGGGGGTGATGGCACTCATCGTGGTGATCGCAGTGATGGAGGGGTTTCAGGAGCACCTAAAGGAAAAGTTTCTGGGCATAAACGCCCATGTGATCGTTAGGAGCTATTCTGGTGCCTTTTTAGACTCTCCATCGCTTCGAAAAAAGATCCTTTCCACCAGGGTAAAGGAGGGGTGGAGCCAGGCGAGGGTGACCTCACTCACTCCAATCTGTTTCATCCAGGGGCTCTTGAGCTCTTCGAGTGGGGTGCAGGGGGCAGTGATAAGGGGTGTTGATCCAGGGTCTGTGAGGGCAGTATTGGATGTGGGAAAGGTGGTGGAGGGAGATGGGATATCTGCCTTAAGACCTGTGAAGACAGGCCCTCCACCCATTGTAATCGGGGTTGAGCTCCTAAAGAATCTTGGTGTTCGAGTGGGCGATGAGATCCAGATAGTGCTCCCACAGGGTACCATCACTCCCTTTGGGCTCATGCCAAAGATTAGGGACTTCAAGGTAGTAGGGGCAGTGTCCACTGGCATGTACGACTATGATTCATCCATTGCCTTTGTCACCATTGGGGCTGCCCAGCGTCTCCTTGGCATTGGAGAGAGGGTCCA
>WGBU01000045.1 GCA_015494155.1 Deltaproteobacteria bacterium
GGATGGAGGCCAAGGCAGACCAACGCAGGGGAGGCCATGAGGAATGCAGATAGATTCGTTGCCAGACACATTCGTATCACATGAAGTAGAGGTAAGATTGGGGGATCGCTCATATTCGATTCTCATCGGCCCTGGTGTATTGAGTGAGGCCCACCACCACATTGAAAGGATCTTTGGAAAGAGATCACTCTTTATAGTGGCAGACGACAACTGTTACGACCTGTTGGGCATAGATCTGATGTCCATGTTGAGAGAACATGGGTTCAAAGTTGAGGCCGCAGTCTTTCCCAAAGGGGAACAGTCTAAGAACCTCCGGACCGTGGAAGAGATCTCAAGGGAGCTAGTGAGGAAGGGCGCAGACAGACAGTCGGTCATAGTTGCAGTAGGGGGTGGGGTAACGGGTGACATCGCAGGCTTTGTGGCCTCCATCTACATGAGGGGCATCCCCTTTGTCCAGGTACCCACCACCCTCCTTGCCCAGGTGGATAGCTCTGTAGGCGGTAAGACCGGTGTAGACCTTCCAGAGGGCAAAAACTTGGTGGGCACATTTTATCAACCAAGCCTTGTGCTCACAGACATTGCGGTGCTCGCGACCCTCCCAAGGTCTGAACTCCGTAATGGCCTTGCAGAAGTGGTAAAATATGGTGCCATATGGGACAGTGAATTCTTCAACTTTCTTGAACGACACTACCAAGGGTGCCTCGAGCTAGATCCAGACACCATTGGCTATATCGTAAAGCGTTCCTGTGAAATAAAGGCAGAGGTAGTCTCCAGGGACGAGCGGGAAGGTGGTCTTAGGAGGATACTCAACTTTGGCCACACCATTGGCCATGCAATAGAGGCGGCTAGCGACTTTGCCGTCTCCCATGGCCAGGCAGTGGCCATGGGCATGGTGGCGGCTGCGAGGCTCTCGAAACTGAAGGGACTTCTGGACTCTAACTCTGTTGAAAGGCTTAGGGCACTTCTGGATGCCCTAGAACTCCCCACTGCCATCCCAGATGGCATGGATCACCAAAAGATAATCGACCTCATACGGCACGACAAAAAGGCCAAGGCAGGAAAGGTCCACTTCGTGCTCCTTAAGGCCTTGGGAGAGACCATCATCACCCCTGAGGTCACAGACCAAGAGGTGCTAGAGGCAATAAAGACCCGGCCTTTGTCCTGATGGCCTCGTGGCAATCTATTTGAAGTGTACCCGCCTCCAAAACTCTGCATTGACACAAAATGTAGCAAGGTGTATAAAAAGTGGCCCATAGGAAATGTAAATAACAACTGACAATGGAGGATTAGATAACGTGGCAAATCACAAGTCTGCTGAAAAACGCATGCGCCAGAACCTAAAAAGGCGCATGAGAAATAAGATGAGAAAGACCAGGATCAAGAATCTCATCCGAGCATTTGAAGAGTCATTGAGTGCCAAGGACCTTGCCGCTGCAGAGGAAAGGCTCAAGGCAGCGCAAAAGTTCATAGACAAGACTGCTGGCAAAGGCACCCTTCATTGGAAGACCGCGGCAAGAAAGATTTCAAGGCTTTACAAAAAGCTCAACGCCCTCAAAAAGGCATCCTAATACACTCCCTCCAACCTGTGATACAAGATCTCTGAGAGATCTTGACTTAATTTCTTGAGGGCCTCGTTCATGAGGCCCTGTGTTTTCATTACATCACGGCCAACTAAAAATGCCTCCTCTCTCTCTAATTCCCCACCGCCCCACAGCGACTGGCCAGTTGCAGCATCAATGAGATCAAAAGAGACCTTGACCCTCACCCTCCTCTCTATGGCAAGGTCATATCTCACATAGGAAAGCCCTTTAGACTCCACCTCCTCTACCTTACCCCTGATGATCACATGGGCCTTGTCGCGGGTAGTTAGGACGAATTTAGAACTCCTCAAAAATTCCTGCCTCAGGTCCTCTGTGATCCAGGTCCCCAGCAGGAGTTCATTGGAATTGTTTTCAAAGGGCTCAATGTATACATTGGTCATCCAAGAGGGTATGGCCGAGGAACGCTTTGCCACATGATAACCACAGGCAAAGAGCAGTGTAGAAATCGCTAAGAGTGCACCAATAAAAAGTGGGGCCCGCCAGATCCTCTCCATCATTTACCACCAACCACGATGTTTATAAGCCTTCCTGGTACATATATGACCTTGACTATTCTCTTCCCCTCTGTATGACGCTGTACGTTTTCATCATGGAGCGCCTGCGACTCTATATCCTCCTTTGAGGCGTCGCGTGGGACCTTAATACGTGATCTAAGCCTTCCATTCACCTGGACTACGATCTCCACTGTGTCGCTCTGGGCAACGGCCTCATCTCCTTTGGGCCATGGTTGGCCAAGGAGGGGGACGGGTTCTCCAAGGAGTGATGCGAGTTCATCAGCAATATGGGGGGCCATAGGAGAAAGGAGGTAGAGGGCGCTTCTGGTTGCCTCCTTTACTACAGACCAGAAGCCACGGTCCCTTTTCTCCTCTTCTGTCTTCTCGAGAAGGCCATTTAGCTCGTTCATGAGTTCCATGATAGCGGCAATGGCGGTATTGAAGCGAAGCCGCTTTCCACAGTCTTCTGTCACCTTGAGGATGGTCTGGTGAGTCTTTTCTCTAAGGGCCTTTAACCCCTCTGACTTGGATGCGGCATCCTTCAAGGCCTGTTCGTCTAGGCTTGCCCCCCGAAGTGGCTCGAGATTTTCTGTCACATGCCGCCAGACCCTGAGCAAAAACCTGTGTGTCCCCTCGATCCCGGCGTCGCTCCACTCTAGATCGCGCTCTGGCGGTGCTGCAAACAAAATGAAAAGCCTCACAGTATCAGCACCATATGCCTTAATCATGGTATCGGGGTCCACGACATTCCCCTTACTCTTGGACATCTTGGCCCCATCCTTCAAGACCATACCCTGGGTAAGGAGGTTCGTAAAAGGCTCGTCCATTTCTACGTAGCCTAGGTCGCGCAAGACCCTGGTGAAGAACCTAGAGTAGAGGAGGTGAAGGATGGCATGCTCCACGCCGCCAATATATTGGTCCACTGGTAGCCATGCCCTTATGGCATCTGGATCAAAGGGTCTGGTCTCCTCGTGGGGAGATGCATACCTCAAAAAATACCAACTGGACTCCACGAACGTGTCCATGGTGTCTGTCTCTCGCCTAGCATCCCTCCCACATCGAGGGCATTTCACCCGAACAAAGTCTTCCAGGGTTGGAAGTGGGCTCCTACCCCCCTCGCCCAATTGGGCATCTAGGGGCAGGGTGACAGGTAGGTCTTCTTTAGGTACGGGCACAGTGCCACACTCGTCACAATATATTATGGGGATTGGTGCCCCCCAGTAACGCTGTCTTGAGATGCCCCAGTCGCGGAGCCGGTAACTCACCTTTTTTCTACCAATGCCCGTCTTTTCCAGGTGAGCCACAATGGCCTCTTTTGCCTCCTTACTCCCCAACCCAGAGAACTCACCAGAATCCACCAAGACCCCTGGCCCCTCCCAGGCGGCCTCCATTTTTTCTGGGTCTAGCCTTTGATCCTTGGGCTGTATGACCACCTTTATGGGTAGCCCATACTTCTTGGCAAACTCAAAGTCCCTCTGGTCATGGGCAGGCACTGCCATTACTGCCCCTGTTCCATATTCCATGAGTACGAAGTTTGCGACAAATATGGGGACGCGTTCCCCAGTCAGGGGATTTTTGGCATAGGCACCAGTAAAGACCCCCTCCTTTTCCCGCTCCTCCATCTGGAGTTCGCGCTTGGGTACCTTGGACCACTTGTTGCAGAAGGCCCGCACCTCTTCCTCACGTCCTGCCATAGCTGCCAGCCTTAGGGCCAGGGGATGCTCTGGAGATATGCTCATAAATGTCACGCCAAAAAGCGTATCTGGCCTTGTGGTAAATATGGTGAGAGGCTCATCCATTCCCTCTATGGGGAAATTCACCTCTGCCCCAACACTCTTACCTATCCAGTTCCTCTGCATGGTGAGGACCTTTTCTGGCCACCCCTTCAGTCCATCGATACCTTTGAGGAGTTCCTCTGCATAGTGTGTGATCTTGAAGAACCAGCCGTCCTGTTCCCTCTCCACCACCTCCTTGCCGCAACGCCAGCATTCGCCATCGATCACCTGTTCGTTGGCCAACACGGTCTGGCAACTTTCACACCAGTTCACCTTGGACTTTTTCCTATAGACGAGCCCCTTTTCGAACATCTCAACAAAGAATAGCTGTTCCCAGCGGTAATAGGAGGCATCGCATGTGGCGATCTCTCTAGACCAGTCGTAGGAAAAGCCCAACTGCTTTAGCTGGCCCTTCATATATTCGATATTCTCATATGTCCACTTTGCAGGGTGCGTACCATGCTTTATAGCCGCATTCTCAGCGGGCAACCCAAAGGCGTCCCATCCCATGGGATGGAGTACTCTGTGGCCCTGCATGCGCATGAATCTCGCAAGACAGTCCCCTATGGTGTAATTCCTAACGTGTCCCATATGAATCCTGCCAGAAGGATAGGGGAACATCTCCAAACAGTAATACTTTGGGCGTTTCTCGTCGCTTTCTGCCTTGAACAACCCCTTCTCTTCCCACACCCTCTGCCACTTCTTTTCTATGCTACTAAAATCGTACTTCATGCACCCCTCTCCCTTTTGTGTACTGCATCGAGGATACCATTCACAAAGGGCGCAGAATCCTCTGCCCCAAATCTTTTGCCCAGTTCCACTGCCTCATTTATGGCCACCTTGGGAGGCACATCATCAGAGAACAGGAGTTCGTACACCCCAATCCTGAGGATATTCCTATCCACCATTGCCATCCTCTCCAAGCGCCAGTTGCGGGCATACCTCTGGATCACTCCGTCGATCTTGTCTCGATTCTCCAGTATGCCCTCCAAGAGTTGCAGTGCAAATCTCACCGACGGGTGCTCTTTGTCGAGCCGCCCAGGGCCTGCGGTCTCTAACAGACTCAAAAGGGCTTCCTCAGGATCGTCCTCCCAATCCCCCCACTCCAATTGATATAAGGCCTGGAGCGCGATTTCACGCCCCTTGCTCCTAGCAGACATCCTGCTCCAGGGCCTTGGCGAGATTCACCATTTCTATGGCAGCGAGTGCCGCTTCCCAACCCTTGTTTCCAGCCTTGGTACCTGCCCGCTCTATTGCCTGTTCTATGGAGTCTGTGGTGAGGACACCAAAGGCCACTGGACAGTCAGCCTCCAAGGAGACCAGGGCGATCCCCTTGGACGCCTCTGCTGCCACAAAGTCAAAGTGGGGTGTTGCCCCACGTATGATACACCCAAGGCAGATGATGCAGTCGAACTTCCCGCTCCTCGCCATCTTTTTTGCGATGAGCGGTATCTCAAACGCCCCTGGCACCCAGGCAACAGTGACGTCCTGGTCCTTTGCGCCATGACGTATCAAGGCGTCCATGGCACCAGACAAGAGTTTTGATGAGATGAACTCATTGAACCTCGCAACCACCATTCCTACTTTTAGCCCCTCTGCACTGAGTTTTCCTTCTATTACCCTGGGCATGTTTTAACTCCTTAACTCCCTTTATCTCATTTTTTACCGTAGACTTATATTAAGATACTAAGATACCGATGGCTACGTAGCCCTACTAGTGGGTGGTCTCATCTACTATGCTCAACATGTGGCCCATCTTTTCCTTCTTACACTTGAGATAGTTCACGTTTTCCTCATGGGGTGGTATCTCTATGGGCACCCGCTCCACCACCTGGAGGCCATAGCCCTCAAGACCTACTATCTTCTTGGGATTATTGGTCATAAGGCGCATCTTTCTCACCCCAAGGTCCCTCAAGATCTGGGCACCCACACCATAGTCCCTGAGATCTGCCTGGAAGCCCAGGGCCTGGTTTGCCTCCACAGTGTCTTTGCCCTGGTCTTGTAGGCAATAGGCGCGGAGCTTGTTAAGTAGGCCGATGCCTCGGCCCTCCTGCCTCATATAGAGGAGGACCCCCCTCCCCTCTCGTGCGATCTGGAGCATGGCCTTGTGGAGTTGTGGGCCACAATCGCACCTGAGCGACCCGAGGACATCCCCTGTGAGGCATTCAGAGTGTACCCTCACCAGGATCTCTTCGTCTGGTTTGATCTCAGGGCTACCATAGATTAGGGCCAGGTGTTCGTGATCGTCGAGTTCGCTGGAATAGGCGATGAGCCGCCACTCTCCACCAAATCGCGAGGGAAGACGGGTCTCCACCTCGCGCTTTACAAAAGACTCTGTACGGAGCCTATATTCTATGAGATCTCGAATGGTTACGATCTTGAGGCCATGTTTTTCCGCAAAGACCTCGAGATCTGGCATGCGGGCCATGGTCCCATCGTCCTTCATGATCTCGCAGATCACCCCAGCGGGCTTAAGCCCTGCTAGGCGTGCTAGGTCCACAGAACCCTCGGTCTGGCCTGCCCGGACGAGCACCCCTCCCCTCCTGGCCTTGAGGGGGAATACATGGCCTGGGGTGGCGATGGACTCTGGCCCATTTCGTTCGTCTATGGCTGTGAGGATGGTATGTGCCCTATCGTGGGCAGATATGCCAGTGGTCACCCCTTCTCTCGCCTCAATAGACACTGTGAAGGCCGTGCCAAATCTGGATGTATTCCTGGTGACCATCATAGGGAGCTTTAGCCGCTCTACATCCTCTTCAGTGAGGGAGAGGCAGATGAGCCCTCTGCCATAGGTAGCCATAAATGCAATGGCCTCTGGCGTAACCTTTTCTGCGGCCATGGTTAGGTCGCCTTCATTTTCTCTGTCTTCATCATCCACAAGGATGATCATCTTGCCGTCTCGTATATCCTTTATGGCCTCTTCTATAGTAGCTACTGCCATGGCGTTCACCTCTAAGATAAAATTTTGGGGCCCTATTGGGACGATAAAAATACGTCAATTAGGCCTCTTAGACCTCTATTGTCCCAAGAAGCCATGCTGTTGCAAAAAGTCCATGTCGATCTGAGATCCTCTGTCCTTGCCACCTTTCCACGGCGCAATCAGCTTCTCAATATACTTCCCCACAAGATCGACCTCAAGGTTTACCTCGTCTCCTGGCTGTCTCATGCCCATGGTGGTGATCTTAGCCGTGTGTGGAATGATTGCAACTGTAAAGCGTTCTTTAGTGACTGAGTTTACTGTAAGGCTTATCCCATCAATGGCAATAGAGCCCTTTTCAATAATATAGCGCATGAGCTCTTTTGGGGGGCTTATCTCAAATTCCAGAAAGGCCTTTAGATCCCTCCTAGCCGTGACCTTTCCCACCCCATCTATGTGGCCACTCACGATATGGCCCCCTAGCCGGTCGCCCAGCCTTAGGGCGCGCTCTAAGTTTACCCTTGAGCCACTTTTGAGACGTCCAAGGGTGGTACGCCTCAGTGTCTCGTGGGAGATATCGGCCCTAAACATATCTCGATGTATAGTGGTGGCCGTGAGACATACGCCATTTACTGCAATACTTTCTCCCTCTTTCGGTTCATCAAGTATAAAATCTGGTAGTATGGTAAACTCAAGCCCCTCACCTTTTGGGCTTATGGCAGAAATGGTGCCTAGCCCAAGGACTATCCCTGTAAACATCTCTCAAATATCCCCTTATCCGTATAGCCATGGATCAAAATGTCATCCCCAAGCCTCTTCAACTCCACATTGTATAGTCTAGTGGAATGGCCAGGGGAATCTGCCCCAATACCGCCTACAGAGGTGAGTGCCCCATCTCCACCCATCACTTTGGGTGCAAAAAAGAAGAAGGCCTCATCCACAAGTCCCTCGTCGAATAGGGCCCCATGGACGTGAGACCCGCCTTCAACTAGTATAGATTGTACCCCTACGGAGCCCAAATGGAGTAGTACCTCTCTAAGGTCTAGCCTCCCATCTGGGCCATAGCCTACCTCCACCACCCGCACCCCAAGCCCTTCAAGGGTGCTGGCCCTTTCAGCAAGGTTTCCATCTTTTCTACAAAAGACCACTGTCCCCGCCTTGGACTCCTCTCGAAAGACCTTGGCACGGAGACCAATGGATAGGTTTGAGTCGAGGACTACCCTCAGGGGGTTCCTGGCCCCATGTTTTATCATATGACATGTAAGAGAGGGGTCGTCTGCCTCAACGGTGCCACGCCCTACCATTATGGCCTCTGACATAGAGCGTAGTCTGTGGCCAAATTCACGCGCCTTTTCTCCAGTAATCCACTTGGATTCGCCTGTGCGAGATGCTATCTTTCCATCGAGGGTGGATGCTACTTTTACCCTCACCCACGGCATCCCAGTAAATGTGTGTTTGACAAATGGGGCAATGAGCACCCTCGCCTCCATCTCCAAACAGCCCACTTCAACCTCTACGCCCTGAGACCGCAGGTACTCCGCCCCCCCTCCCTTAACCTTAGGGTTGGGGTCGAGGGTGCCAATGACCACCCGCTTTATACCTGCTTCCAATATGGCCTTGGTACATGGTGGAGTGCGGCCTTGGTGATTGCACGGCTCCAGTGTGACATAGAGCGTCCCGCTACTGGCCCTCTCCCCTGCATCTCTAATGGCGTTCACCTCTGCATGGGGTGTACCTGCCTTCTTATGATAACCACGCCCCACTACCTGGCCCTCTTGGACGATCACTGCTCCCACAGCAGGATTTGGGCTGGTCCTGCCGAGCCCCTTAGCTCCAAGGCGAAGGGCCATTCGCATAAATCTCTTTTGTTGGTTTGACCAATCTCTCTTCATATTCATTTCATCAATAACATATCAGCAGAATCAGGCCAATCCAATCCTTTTGGATTCGACCTTCTTTTGAGGAGTATTTGGAAGAACTGTTACGACCCTGGGTGCTCTTGCAGTAGATCAAGTAACTGTGTGAGGCGATAGGGTTTATCGAGAAAACCGCTCACACCAAGTTTCTTTAATTCAGCCAATAGTTTGGGATCACAATAACCGCTAGACACGAAACACTTTGCCTCTACACCAAGCCTATTTAGATGCTCTAGCGTCTCTTTCCCATCCATAACAGGCATGTATAGATCGAGGAGGATTATATGAAATCTTTTTGGATCGTTGGCAACTATATCTATTGCCTCTTTGCCATTTTCTGCCACCTCGACATTATATCCTGCCTTGGTGAGGACCTCTTTCAGTAAAGTCCTAATAGACTCTTCATCATCTACCACTAGTATCCTCTGGGGAGGTCCTACTTTTTTCTCTTGGCCAGGACGGGTATCACCTGTATTGGAGATTACCTCTGACTTTTCCACAGCCCTCTCGTCATAACTCTCTTCTAGTGCAGGAAACAAGACCTTAAATTCAGTACCATGCCCCTTTTTAGTCTTAATCAAGATACAGCCCCTATGTTGTTTTACAATGCCATGGACTGCCGACAGACCAAGCCCTCTACCATGAAATTTTGTTGAAAAGAATGGATCAAATACCTTATCCAGCATGTCGCTGTCCATACCAACGCCATTATCTTCTACAGACAAATAGACAAATTCACCCTCTTGGCAATTTCCCCCGAGCACCTTGTAGTAGGTACCGCCTTCAATGGCAGAGGCATGGACAACTCCTGTTTTGACCACTAATTGGCCCTTTCCTCCTGGTAGGGCCTCTGATGCATTGACCACTAAATTCACCAATATCTGTGTCAGTTGGCCTACATTGCCCTGAATAGGTGGTAGATTTTCTGCCAACTCTAACTTGATGCTCGCCTTTTTGGATAAGAGTGTATTCATGAAGGTCAAATTCTCTTTGATGAGTTTAGATAGATCGATCTTAGTGTACTCCTCCACACCCTCATTACCTGCAAACGAAAGCATCTGAGACACAATATGTCGGCCCTTTTCACAGGCATTAATTATACCATTAAGATATTTTCTCACTTCATGCCCGTCAGGGAGGCCTATACTAGCAAGTTCCGCATTCCCAAGAATGGCAGCAAGGATATTCTTAAAGTCGTGGGCCACACCACCTGCAAGGACCCCAAGACTCTCAAGCCGTTGGGCCTGGAACAACTTTTTCTCAATTTTAAGCCGTTCAGCCTCGAGCTGTCTCAGTGTGGTTATATCTCTTCCTATAACAAGGATGCCATTTAGTTCACCCGAATCACCTATCACTGGCACCTTTATAATATCAAATATGCGTGGTTCCTTTTGCCCAGGAACAGGTATCTCTTCCTCGTACCTGCACAGCCTTCTATTTGCCCAAGTCTCTCTATCTGAGATCATGCATACCTTGAATGCATCTCTGTATATGGGGTGTGTCAGTTCTGCGAGCTCTATATCGGTCTTTCCAACGTAGTCCACTCCCTCAAGCTGAAAGAGCTTCAAGCAGGTGGTATTTGCCAATAGCCAACGCCCCTTGGAATCCTTAAAGCACACGAGATCTGGACTGGCGTTTATTAAAGTGAGCAAGAGTGTGCGTTCTCTCGATATTTTTTGCCTGATCTCATCCAGTTCAGTTGTATCGGCAAATACCCCGACGAGCCCTGCAACATTTTGGTGTTGATCTAAAAAACGCTTTTTTGAGATGTGTCCACTTCGAAGCCTACCCTCACCATCGGGTAGAGAGATCTTCTCGGTTATTGCCTCTGGGGATTCAAGGGCCCGCCTATCAGACTCGTGGAACTTTGCAGCCAGCCCTTGTTCATAACAGTCAAATACAGTTCTACCAATGAGTTTCTCAGGGTCTTTCCCCAGGAAGGAACACATGGCATCATTTACTTTAATGTATTTCCCATCCTTGTCCTTGGCAAAGATGATCACTGGGGCGACCTTAATGATGGCATTCAATATATCTTTTGTCTTTACAACCTGGGCAGTTGTAAGGCACTTATTGAATCGTTCTAGGATAGAACCTACTAGATCATAGGTGGCAAAGGCCCTTGTCTCATCCTCTCTTCTGCGTATACCACCTACAACAACATACCAGTAACTATGACAGCCATGCTTGTCGCCTTCTCCGACACATATGGTGCCACATAGTGACTTTGCACCACAAGGGCAACCAATCAGGTTCCGCTGTTTTTTCTCCTCGCAGGAACAGGTGGCCTTTTCCGCTAGAGATTGAAAAAAGTCCTCACACTTGGGGCCATCACCGCCACCATTTGTGTGTGAAAAAGTGAATCTATACTCCCTTTCTCCATCATACAGGAAGAGATAAAGACAAAAACCTGTTGCCTTTGAGAGCTCCTTAAAGGTTGAGACGAGATCCTTTTGAGGGTCAAAATCCCCATCGTCCCAGAAGAGTCCATTTTCGGAAAAATCTTTAAGAGGCATATAAAATTAATTATACATGAATAATTTCGGTGGATCAAGGACCAAAAGAATCTTTCCTTCACCAGTGACTGTGGCACCAGCAAAACCAGAGAGGGACTTCAACGGCCCTTCCAAGGGTTTCAAAACAAACTCAGATTCATTGTAGAATGCATCTACTTTTAAAGCCATCTTTCTGTGGCCAAGATTTAAGACCACAAGTGGGATTTCATCGTTCTGCCCTTCACACCGGCCATAGCCCTCCCGTATATGTCCTGAATCAGGAAATGCGGCGTCTCCACCACCATTGCCATTGCCCATGAGTGCATCGCCAAGGTCGTTCATCTGGAGTAGGCTATCCCTTATCATGACAAGCGCCTTACCCCTGTGGCAGTGCACTGCCTCTTTCGGTGCCTTCACAGTCTCCACAATGTAGTCAAGGGGTATGTAGTACCTGTCGCCCCTCGCCTCCACCTCCAGGCCCTTACTAATAGCAAGGGTAAGAGGCAACTGGAGCCGGACCCTCGTTCCCTGGCCTAGTTTTGAGTCAAGATCCACTGCCCCACCAATCTTCTCTATGGCTGTCTTCACCACATCCATGCCAACGCCTCTGCCAGAGACCTCGCTCACAGTAGTAGCAGTGGAAAATCCTGGCCTGAATATGAGCATTATGGCCTCCTTGTCACTCATGGTCTCAATGTCGTCGTGGGTGATGATACCCTTTTCAAGGGCCTTCATCTTGATCTTATTGGGGTCTATGCCCCTACCATCATCCTCTATCTCGATTATCACACTCTGGCCCTTGTTGTAGGCCCTTAGCCAGATGGTCCCTTCCTCGGGCTTTCCAAGGGCCTTTCGCTCCTCAGCAGGCTCAAGACCATGGTCAGCAGAATTCCTTATAAGATGCACCAGCGGGTCTCCAAGAGATTCTATTATGGTCTTGTCCATCTCTGTCTCCTCACCACTTACTACAAGGCGCATCTTTTTCCCAAGCTTTCTCGAAAGGTCCCGGACCATCCTGGGGAATCTGGAAAATATTTGTCCCACCGGCACCATGCGCACAGTCATTATGGTGGCCTGTAGCTCATCCACAATACGGCTAACCCCGTCTCCAAACTCCTTAATCTTCTTGGCAAGTTGAGGTAGGTTGTATTCAACGTTCACCTCGCGCACGAGAGATGAAAAATTGTTTTTGGTCACAACCAACTCGCCCACAAGGTTCATGAGCTTGTCAAGCCTCTCCTGAGGCACCTTTATGGGCTGCTTTTTGCCCTCTGTCTCTCTTGTCTTTTTTGGAGCAGGTTTGGCCTGCCCGCTCGCCCGGTTCTCCTTCACAGGAGAAGGGGTGTCCTTTCGGGAAGATGTGGAAGCTCCCGTAGACTGCGCCGCTTTCTTTGCCGCATCCTTTAAAAGAGATGGGGTCTTTTCCTGGGGAGCCTCCCTATGAAGTCTTTCCTTCAGTTTTAAAAGGAGTTCATCAAAAAGCTTGAAGCCATCCTTAACCCCTTCCAGCAGTATTGACTCATGATCCTCAGGCTCTTCATTCTGGCTCATGAAATCCACGATGTTGTAGGACTTTTCCGCCTCTTCTGCTATCTCCTTTTCACCGAGCTTTTCCGCCACCTTCATTATCATGGTAAAGGCCCGTCCCACCTTGGAAAGGGCAGTGGCCCTTTTCTCAGGCACAAGTATCTCATCCACCCCCTTTTTGGCCGCGTCGATGGCCTGATGAAGGGTGTTCACCAGGGCCTCTAGTTCTGCCTCATTCAGTTGATCCAACCGGTCAGGGATTTCTAGAGCTTCACCTCCCTTGGCCTCTACAGTATCGGAAGATACCTGCTCTCCAGATGGCGCCTGTTCCCTACTGGCTATGGCTACGCCGCCAGTTAAAAAGACCTCGAGAATCTCCCTCAAGACATCCACATTCTTAAAGAGCCCGTCCAGTTCATCTTCAGAGGGAAGCGATGCCTCGTCCCGCCTCTTTTGCACTGTTTCCTCCATAGAGTGGGCAAGCTCCTGAAACCGCACGAGAGGATGGTGCTTTCTCACCTCCTCGTCCTCTATAGTGGAAAGAAGCACGCCTGCATTACCTTTAAGAGTGTGCAGGGACCTGAAAAGCTCGTTCATATCGTCCTGGTCACCCTGGCCAGCTTCCATCTTCAAAAGGACCTTTTCGATATTTTCGAGGTGTTCTTCCGCCTCTTCCATGAACTGCTCCTTCATGCCCGGTGGAAACTCTACATCTGGCACCTCATGTGACACCATAGTAGATCCAGCCTCATCACCCCCACCTGTATCCTCTGAGCTTTCCAGGGCCTCTCCAGCAGCGTCCCCTGACTGGGTCTCACTAGCCACCCTATCGCCAGTTGCATCATCGCCTGAGCCATCCCCCTCTTTAACTATCTGAAGCTCCTTTAAGAGGGCGTCAAACTCCACATCCTCTATATCAAGCTCCACCTCGTCTCCTGATGCATCCGCCGCCTCCAAGGCATCTTCTGTTGCCCGCAACATCTGAGAGACGGTGTCTATGGCATTCAACAGAATATCTATGAGTTCTGGGGTGACCTCCAGTTTACCCTTCCGTACCTGATCCAGCACGGTCTCGGTCTCGTGGCAAAGTTCCTTTATGTCGTTCAATCCCAAAAAGGCCGCTGTCCCCTTTATGGTATGGACCGGTCTGAATATGGAGTTTACGGTATCAAGATCCTGATTTTCTTCTAGCTCTAGGACCCTGTCTTCTATGCCCTCAAGATGCTCCCATGACTCTTCAAGAAACCCCCTCAAGACATCCAGTTCATCTGTACGCATGGTTATCTTCATGGCATCAGACCCTCCATTATTTTTCTATCAACAACTTGATGCTCTCTATGAGCACCGATGGCCTGGTGGGTTTTACGATGTATATATTGGCCCCGGCATCGTAGCCCTGCTGCTTGTCTTCTGCCTCGTCTTCCGTAGAGATGATTATGATGGGTATGTTCTGATCCACGTTTCTCACCCTTCGGATGAACGTAAGCCCATCCATCTGGGGCATATTTATGTCAGTGACGATAAGGTCGAAGGCCCCCTTGAAATACTCCTCCAGGGCCTGGGCGCCGTCTGCAGCAGTCTGGACCTCGAAACCGGCATCCCTCAAAATGTAGCTATGAAAATTGCGTACCATCTCTGAATCATCTACAACGAGCACCCTGGGTCTGTCGGAACGCTCAGGAGTTCCAACTGCTTTTGCGCCCTTTTCTTCGTCTACAGGCCTTCTAAGTAGCTTCTTCTGTCTCATCGCATCCATTACCTCCCTCGATCCAGGGGTTTCTGATAGACGATTAGGCCATCTGCCTTTTTTATGGTAAAAGCGGTAGTGATCCTTGAAAGTGACTCCGAATGTCCGAGAAAGATATATCCGCCAGGATTCATGACATCGTAGAAGTGGGCTACCACCTCTTTTCTCGAACGCTCATCAAAGTATATGAGGACATTCCTGCAAAATATGAAGTCCATGCCCTTCATGGAGTGCATCTTTTTGCTGTCCATGAGGTTCAGATGGGAAAAACGTACGAGCTTCCTTACTGGGTCCTTTACCCTGTAACCTCCTTCTACCGGCTCGAAGTACTTCTTGAAATACTCTCCAGGCACAAACCTCACAGAACGCTTGCCATACACCCCGCGCCTGGCCTTCTCCAGGGCATCTGTATCAATGTCTGTGGCCTCTATCACTACATCCCAGGAAGCGATGTCATCCAGCATCTCAAGGAGTATAATTGAAAGCGTATAGGGTTCCTCTCCTGTGGAGCAACCGGCAGACCATATGCGAAGCCTCTTTACACCCCCAGCCTCTTTTCTGGTACAGACTTCATAAAGGCACTCCTCGGCAAATACTGCCAATTGGTCGAACTCTCTAAAAAAGTACGTCTCGTTAGTAGTTAGGAGATTAACCAGTTTTTGAAATTCCGTCCCGTCATCCCTGAACTTGAGGAAGCGATAATAGGTATCAAAATCCTCCATGCCAAGGGCTGTCATGTGTTCCTTCACGCGCTTTTTTACATAATAGAGCTTTTTTTCCTCAAAGAATATGCCAGTCTTTACATATATTAAGTCCCTTAACTTTATGAATCTCGAGACATCGAACACAACCTCTCCACTTCTGGTAGCGCCACGGGACCTTATACTTATAGAAGACATAATCCAGCCCTCCCTATTCATCGAGGCAACAACTATCTAGGGCAGCGCATATAGTGGACCGCATTTCTTCATCTTCTATCTCTTCCACGAGCTTCATGAGGCGCTCTCGATCGGCATCATCGCCCTGCTCTGCAAGGAACTGGGCTGCGGCTGAAAAAGCCGGCGAGCTAGGCCTCTCAAGATACCTTCTGGCAAGTTCAAGGGCCCTAGAGGCATTTCCCAGATTAAGTGTCAAAAGCGCCTGATACGCACCCAGGGTATTGAAGGCGTTTCCAACCTCATCTTCCAACATCTCCTGTATGGACTCTGGGAGTTCTAGCCCTTTCATGCGCTGCATCATGGCCTGTATGCAGTCTATGACCTCGCGGGAAAAGTGGATATCTCCTTTTTCAATGCCATCTAAGAGCCATTCATAGTCAGAGTCTTCTCCAAAAGTACCCAAAAACTTCAAGAAAGAATGGAGCAGGATGGGATCGCCATATTTTTTAAAACGCTCTATTATCTTTCTCGCTTGAGGGCATTCATCCATACCGGCAAACACCTCGAGAAGTGTGGCCACCACCATGGGTTCTTCTTCCTCGAGCACCATCTCAACCAGGCGTTTTACAGCCGTCACGCTCTTTTGTGCGCCTAGATATTCGGCAGCAGTAGCCCTTATATTGGGGTCTTCATCTTCGAGGCCCGCCAAGAGGATACCCTCCACTGCCTCAAGGGGCATCTTGGAGGCTATGTCCAGAACAAGCTTCCTCACATCCTTGTCCTCACTTTCAATGAGACCTTCCAAGGTCGAGATCATCTTTTCACCGAGTTCCCTAGCAATGGCTATAGCCATATTACGTAAATAGGCATCTCGGGATATGAGCACTCGCTCGAGGAGTTCCTCACTGGGGTGTTCTCGGAGCACCTCTCCAAGTTCCATGGAAAGTTGCTCCCGCACCAATTGATTTTCTTCCTGCTCTATCGACTCGATGATCGCTACCCCAAGAGACTCGTGGTCATTACCATATCTTTCCCTTAGATGGGTAAGTCTCTCTTCAACCATATTAAGAGGGCTAGTGGTGGAGTCTGTAGCAACTTCATTTATCTGAGAAGCGGCGTCTAGGCCAGTCGATGGACCTTCAGATCCTACCTGTTTCCTTGCTTCGAGTGTTGCACCACGGGCAAGGACCACGAGCCTTCGCCACCTTTCTAGCCGCCTTACGATGTCATCAAGGACAGAGCGGACCTCATCATCCGAAAAAGGCTTCATGATGTAATCCGAGGCCCCACGCTCAAGACATGCAAGGACCCTTTCCACTGTGGAATAGGCCGACATCATGATCACCTGGACGAGCCCATTTATCTCCTTTGCCTTTTCAAGAAACTCAATTCCGTTCATCTCAGGCATTACTATATCGCTCATGACCACCTGAATGTTTTCTTTCTTAAGGATGTTTAGGGCCTTTTCAGGATCTGTAGTAACATAGGGCTCGAACCTCTCATCGAGTTTCAGCAACCTCTTAAGGGCATTCAATATCTCTCTTTCATCATCTAGGATGAGTATCTTGATGGCCATAGAACGATCCTCCTTTTCTCCTTTCTCATCCTGCCCGTTTGAATCTCATCATTACCTGGAATCCCCTAGGCTCTCTGGTATTTCTGGCCTCCAGGGTGCCTCCCAGTGCATTCATTATCTCCTTTAATATCCATAGTCCAAGTCCAGTCCCCTCTTCCTTGCTGGTGTAAAACGATTCGAAGAGCCTAGAGACCTGGGAAGCTTCAATGCCTCCACAGTTGTCCCTGAATGACACACACACTTCATCTCTTGTGACAGATACCTCCACCCAGCAACAGGCCCCCTTGATGCGCCGTTCCATGGCAGCCTCAAGGGCATTGTTAAATAGGATTACGAATAATTGTACTATTAGAGCCTGTTCTCCCCTTATCTTCACTCTGAGATTTGGCACCTCAAAATCCTGTAAGATCTGGTGGCCGTTTACATACACCTTCATCCAGCGCTTGAGCCTATTCCATGTGAGCACAACTGCATCTCTTATGGCAAAAGAAAGCTCCACCCCCGCTTCCTCTAGAAGTTTATCCTTTGGCCGAGAAAACGCCTTTACGGAACGGACGATGTTCTCTATTTTCTGCACACCGAAATCGAGGGACTTCATGATTTCTGAGGTCTCTTTCAAAAGGCTTTCAACCTCCATTTTTTTCTCTAGCTGCACATGGAGCCCCTCAATCCATCGCCTTATGCCGCTTATGTATGCCTCAAAGACGTGAAGGTTAGTCTTAATGTAGGTGAGTGGGGTGTTTATCTCGTGAATGATCTCTGAAAGGAGCCTTCCCATTAGGGCCAGTCTTTCTCCGGAAAGGGCAGATGCGGCTCTGGCTTCCACGATGAGGTCTATGTCCTTTTGCATCTTAACAGTGTCGGTAATATCCTGGGTTATGATAAAACAGTAATCCCCCTCCTCCACCCAGAATTTTGTGAACAGGATATATCGGACCTCAGAATCTTTTCGGATGTCTATCATCTCCTGATGAAATTTCGCGGCCCTGTCCAGTAAAGAGCATCCTTCGAGATACTGATCCAGTCTCTCACCTATATGATCCAGCAACCTCTGATTCTTGTGTACAAATTTTCCATCGTGGAGGATTCCAAATCCCATAGGGAGGTGTCTTATCACAAGCCTCAGAAGCTCAACCTCCCTGTCAAGCCTTGTCCTCAAATCCTCACTCTCTTTCTCAGCCGCCACTTTTTCTTCATGCAATTTCTCCTTATTTTTTATTTCTTCCGTGACATCCCTTATGGAAGAGAGGACAAGCCATGAGTCATCGAGCTTTTCGATTCGCTGTGTGTATATCTCGCAGATCCGCCTTTCTCCACTCTTTGTTACGAGACCCCACTGGAAAATGTGCTCCTCGTTCTTTTCAAGAGCGCTATACATAATCCGCCCAAAGGACTCCCATGAGCCACGGGATGGGAAAAATATCTCAGTGGACTGTCCAAGCACTTCTTCTACACGCCAGCCCAAGATGGTCTTCAGGTACCTGGTGGCAAAGACCATCTTCCTCTTGTGTACCAAGACAATGGCAATGGGCTGCATATCAAGGAGCCTCAAAAGGAAGCGCTCGTCTATGGGGAACGGGAAGACCTGCTTCACGCCTTCTATCCTTCCATCACCTTTTTTATTCCTTTCAAGATGTATTTCGCTATCTCCCAACTAGGGGCCACTACCTCTGCCCCGCCCCTCTCTATGGCCTCTCTTGGCATCCCGAATACAATGGCGCTTTCTTCACTTTCAGCTATGGTATAGCCCCCTGCCTGCCTTATCTTCACCATCGCATCCGCACCGTCGTCTCCCATGCCGGTCATGAGCACCCCTACGGTCCTCGATCCGAACACGCTAAGGACAGAATCCATCATGACATCTGCAGACGGCATGAAAAGGTGCTGGGGCCTTTTGGTGTTTCTGACGATGAGGTCTCCCTTTATCTTCTGGAATACAGTGAGGTGGTATCCGCTGTGGCCAACGTAGCAGGTGCCTGGCTCCACCTTCTGGCCCGTCTCTGCGTGTAGCACAGTAAGAGGGCTATTCTTGTTAAGCCTGTCTGCATAGGAGGCTGTGAATCCTGGCGGCATGTGCTGTACCAGGAACACTGCGGCAGGAAGATCCTCAGGCAGGTACGGGAGGACATCTAGGATGGTCTTTGGCCCCCCTGTGGAGATGCCTATGGCCACTGCAGGGAAGGGAGGTAGTTTTGAGGGCTTAGGTGGGGCAATAGTGGAAGGCCTTGCGAGCCGCTCTCTTGGCCTTTCTGTGATGGGCCGTGGACGGGGCAAGGCCTCTGGCTCTTTTCTTTTTAGCACTGCGCCTCTTTTCGTCCTTCTTGCAAGCCTCCTTGCAGTGCCACTCCTTGCTGCTGCCTTTATCTTGGATATGAGCTCTCTGGCCACACTGGACATATCTATGGTCACAGTCCCGCCTGGCTTGGCCACTACATCAAAGGCCCCAATCTCCAGAGCCTCTATTGTTATGGGGGCCCCCTCTTGGGTAAGAGAAGAGACCATGACCACAGGGGCTATGGCCTCTTCCACCAAGGTCTTGAGGGCAGTAAGTCCGTCCATCCTCGGCATGTTTATATCGAGGGTTATGACATCAGGCCTTAGCTCTCTGGCCTTTTCTATGACATCTTTGCCATCCCTGGCAGTACCTGCTACCTCGAGTCTTGGATCGGACTCTATGATGGATTTGATTGTGCGCCTCATAAGCGCAGAATCATCACATACAAGGACCCTTATCTTTGCCATAGATTGTATCCTGCCTCCTTTTATTCCATGATCTCGAGGACCGTAGCCAATGGCTCAGGAGATTCAGTTCTATCCATATCCTTTAATGCTTGTACTTCCTCTTCTGAAAGGACCTTTTCCGCATCCAGTATGATTATCATCCTGTCCTCTCCAGCCTTGGCAAGCCCGCTTACGAAGTTAAGGTCTATCTGCGCACTGAGCAAGGCAGGTGGCGGGTCTATGTTCCTTCTCTGGATGCGGGCCACCTCGTTCACCCTATCCACTATGAAGCCCGTCTTTTTCCCGTCTATGTTCACAATAACGAGCCTCGTCCTATCGTCCCTTTCCTTCTCTTCGATCTCAAACCGCTTCCTGAGGTCCACCATTGGGATGACTTCGCCCCTAAGATTAGTCACCCCCTCCACAAATGACGGGGCCCGTGGGACCCTAGTTATCTCCTGGAGACGGTTTATCTCCTGAACACTCGTTATGGGGATGCCATATTCCTCTTCGCCTATGTTGAAGGTGACAAGCTGTATCTCTTCGGTCTCAATATGTCTTTCTGAGTGCTCCATGTCTTCAGCCTCCTCGCCCAGTTCTTCAATATCTTCAAAGGGGACAATACGGGTATCGTCCAGGATGAATACAAGGTTTTTGCCATGGTCTAGTTTGGCAACGGCCTGGATGTCTTCTGCAAAATCGTGAGAGCGCTCAAGCTCCTCTTCAGGCACTGAAAGTACCTCGTCTACCTTATCAATAAGGAGGCCGTAGGGCCGTCTCTCGTGCCTTAGGATGAGGATCCTCTGCTCTTCTCTTATGCATTGCTCAAGGGAGCCTTCATAGTCAGAAAAGAGGGCATCTGCCTTCTTACGGGTAGTCTCAATCTCCGTTAAAAAGGCATCTCTTTCAAGGGGAGGCCCTGATGAAACCTTTTCATGGAACCCGTGATGTAGCTGGAGCATACGCTGTACGATATTAAGCTCTGTCTCACTACGACACGTCTCCACCCTGCCCATAAGCCAGTTGTCGAGGATACACTCGCCGTCAGGGCATCGCAGAAACTCCGAACCCTTTTCAGCGCATAATGCGGCCTCATCAAGCCTCTTATAGAAGAAGCCCTTTATCCATTCTAGCTCCCTCCTTCGCTCCTCCACCAGGGGCTCAAAGCCCATAAGGAGCCTAAGGTCGAATACAGGCACTACTGCACCCCTTAGATTTATAAGCCCCTTTATGTGAGGTGCGGCCTCGGGTACAGAATGAAGCTCCCTGAACCGTATGATCTCAGATATCTTCTCGATGCCAAAGGCATAGGTCTCTTCACCCAATTGAAAGGTGATGAAACGGTCAAGGCTGTGAGCTAGATCTTCCCTTGAGGCCTCTTCCATGATGGAACCCCTGGGATGGGAGAAATCGCCACCTCCTGAAAGGTCCACGCCATACTCCATGACCTTTTCTGCATCCAGCAAAAAGACGATGCGCTCGCCACTTCCATATTTGGCCACCTCTGGTATGAAGTTCTCCATAGAGACCGTAAGGGATGGAGGAGGCTCGAGAATAGCCGCATCCAACGCAAGCACCTCCCGAACATCATCCACCAGGAGGCCCGCCACATAGTCCCTCACCGTGACCACCACACATCTCGTCCTGTCTGTTACCCCCCGGGCCGGAACGCCAATACGCCTCCTGGTGTCTATGACCGGCAGTATGCCCCCCCTCAAATTCATGAGCCCCATGAAGTAGTCAGGGGCAAGGGGTATTCGCGTGGTCTTCTGGGGCCTTACTATCTCTCGAACGGAACTGATTTCTATCCCGAATTCCTGATCATCCAGGAGGAATACCACTATCTGACCATGCCGTCCTTCCCTGGCTATGGCTCCACTACTCATGGCCCGTCTCCTTCGTTCTTAGAGGTTCTGAAGCTCGTCTGCATCGCCTGCGATCTCGTCTATAACCTCTGCCAGTTGCTCCACGCCAGTCTTTATCTCGCTTGCTGCCCGTGAGGCCTCTTCAGTAGCCCTTGATGCCTCTTCTGCAGCAGAGGCTATCTGCTCTACGCCCTTATTGGCCTGTTCAAGGGCCACCAGCATCTCATCTGAGCCATTAACTATCTCGGCTATGGCCTGGGCTGCATCGGTTATGGAATCGAGCACCTCTTCGAGCCTCTGAGTGGAGGCACTGGCATTCTCTGACTGCCTGGCCCCTGTACGCGCTGCATTCTTGAGGTCTTCCTGCACCCTAATGAGTTCATCTGTAATGCTCCGAACGATGTCCTTTATCCTGTCTGCATTCTCTGCGCTCTCATTGGCCAGGGCCCGTATATCACCGGCCACCACAGAAAAACCGCGCCCGAACTCTCCTGCCCGGGCTGCCTCTATAGAGCCGTTTACTGCAAGCATGTTGGTCTGAATGGTGACCATGGTTATCATCTCTGCTATCTTTTCTATCTGACGGGTATGCTGCTCGAGATCGAGCACCTTTTGGACAGTACGTGCAGTCTGCTCTGATGCCTTTTTTATCTCTTCAATAAGGGTGTTTACGAGCTTCTGATTGGCCCTTACGATCTCGTCCAGATCTCTTGTGATATCCTGGGCCTCTTTGCTCAACTCTGCTGCATTCTTTGCATCCTGTACAAGCTCTGCCCCCACGATGGAGCCATTTTCCGCGGCTCGTGCCTGCTCCGAAGCCCCATCTGCTATCTCCTTTATGGCCACTGCTATTTCCTGGGCAGCTTTGCTGCACTCTTCGATGCTAGCGGAAAGCTCCTCCGATGCTGCTGCAAGTCCCTCTGCGGACTTTTGTGTGTCTGTCGAGACTCTGAGTTCTTCTGCCATCTCAAGGAGGCTTTCTGCCGCACTCTGTATCTCCTTGAGGGCAATGTTCTGTTCGCTTACATTTTTGTTTGCCTCTTCAGCAGCACTTGCCTGCTCTTCTGCAGCAGAGGCCACAACCTCTGCGGATTCCAAGAACTCCTGGGCCCTGCCACGAATCTTATCTGAAAGCTCATCTAGGCGATTTGTGGAGTCCTTGAGTTCTTTTCCAGCCTTTATGATCTCATTGAACCCGCCTATGACTTCTCTAGCCCTCTCTGCCTCGCCCAAGGCCTTCTCCCTGGCAGTCTCCACGTCCTCCACCACCTCTCGTACAATATCCTGGATCTTGGTAACCACTATCCTTATGTCCCTGGCACTCTTTTCAGAGATCTCTGCAAGGTTCCTCACCTCATCTGCTACCACTGCAAAGCCCCTTCCGTGCTCCCCAGCCCTGGCCGCCTCTATGGCCGCATTGAGGGCAAGGAGATTGGTCTGGTCAGCTATTCGCACCACAGCGCTCACTATCCCCTGGATCTCTTCTCCCTTCCTGGCAAGTTCCTCTATGAGACGGGTGGAGTTCTCTGCCATCTCTGCAGACTCTTCCACACCTTTTGCAAGCCTCAATATCTCTTCGTTACAGTCGTAAATGAGCTTCTCCACCCTCTGAATCCTGCCAGAGAACTGCTTTACATTAGCTGCCGCATTCTCTGCGGTCTTTTCTATCTGGGTGATGGCAGCCCTGCTCTCTTCTGCGGCACTGGAGGCCTCTTCTGCCCCTGCTGCTATGGTCTCCATAGTGCGGCCAAGTTCCTCTGAGGCCCCTACTATCTGGTTGATGGCAGCACTCATCTCCTCTACAGAGGCCGCCAGTTTTTCAGCCATGGCCTGCTGTCTTGCAAGGGTCCTTGCCCTTTTTTCCGCAGCAGGCTGGGCCGTAGTGGCACTCTGTCCTGGCCTTGGCCTGGGTTTTGGCCTTGCGACCGTCTCCTGAACGTCCATGCCAACTCCTGGAAGGCCGGGATCTGGTTTGGCCAGTTTTTTTCTCATCATTTTGACGCCTCCTTACATTTAAATTTTAGAAAATTTTCTCGAGGTTTTTCTTAGCTATCTCGTTTTCAGGCTCATAATCGAGTACTTGCTTGAAGGCCTTTTCAGCTTCTTTTGGCCGTTTTAAGTAAAACCAAGAAACCCCCAGATTATTCAGTGCCTTTATGTGACCGGGATCAAGGAGTATGACTGCAAGGAAGTGGGCTGCAGCCACCACATAGTCTTTGGCTTTGAGGGCATCGAGACCCGATCGAAAAAGCCTCTCTACACGGAAAAGTGACTCATCTTTTACGTGCTTTGACTCTCTATCTTCTGGCTCACCAGCTTCATCCATCGCGTCTAGGTGGATGCCAAGGGCAGCCTCGTCCACCTCCTTTTCCATTAACTCCAGAAGCTCATCGAGCCCTGTGCCCAGAGATCCTCTGTCTTTATCTTTCTTTCTGGGTGTCATGATCCTTGTTCCTCTCTGTTGTCCATGCCACCTTCTCCTTCTTCAATGAGGGCAGCGGCCACCTTTTTGTAGTCTTCAGCCACCTTGCTTTGAGGGGCATATTCAAAAATAGTCTGGCCAAAGCTAGGGGCCTCTGCGAGCCTTACACTATTTCTGACTGGAGGGAGGAGTATATCCTGTCCAAACATCTTTCTTATCTCTTGTATTACTGACCTTGCGTGGCGAAGATTCTTATTGAAGAAGGTGAGAAGGACCTTTGAAATTCTTAAGCCGGGATTCTTTCTTGCCACCTTTTCGCAAATGACCTTTGTCTCTGCAAGGGCCTTAAGCGCCAAGAAGTGCGGGGGCATGGGCACCACGATCTCAGTTGCGGCCAGATAGGCTGAAAGGGTCATAAACCCAAAATTGGGAGGAGTGTCCATTATGATGAAATCGAATTCTTCTTCAAAGGCTGAGATGCATTTTTTGAGGGTAAGAAGCCCCCTCGGGTCCCTTGCTACCTCACGCTCATAGTCTGAAAGGGCAAAGGAGGAAGGAACCAGAAACAGCCCCTTTCCACGGTCACGGACCTTAAGGGGCAATGGGCCACGGTCCTGCTGGCCCTTTAAGAAAGACACCATATCACCAGCCTCTTTCCCCTTAACTCCAAGAGAAATTGTGGTATGTGCCTGGCTGTCGAGATCAAGGAGTAGAACCTTTTTCTCAAAGAAGAGGAGTGCCGCAGCAACATTTACAGCAGAAACTGTCTTCCCCACTCCACCTTTTCTGTTGTTGAAGACGATCTTTCTCGCGCCCATGTCCCTTAAAAATCGAAAAAAGCAAGCCTTCTATCAAACTCACTGCTTTTTAGAATCTCATTTACCTTTCCAAGGCTTCCGCCAATCCATATACAGGTCCTATCAAGACTAGAGCGCAGACGGTGATTGTTTGCGATCTCAGAAATGGAGTAAATTTCAACCTTCATCTTCTTATAGCCCATTTCATCCAGGAGACGGGCTACATTGGTAGATATCGCCCCTATTGAAGAGACATTCTCTTTTGTCACCAGCACCAAGCGCTCTGCATTGCATATGCCCATATTCAGCAAAATGGGCTCTCCCCACCTCTTGAATCTATCCCTAAGTGCACTGAGGAGTTGGTGCTGACATCTTTCCAATGAAGAGAAGAACTCTATTAGGGATCCATAGAGGAAGTGCTGTTCATTCAACGAGTAGATCTTCTTATTTCCATCTGGTTCACAATTGAGTAGACCTGCATCCGTCAGGACGGCAAGAGCGCTTCCAACTGGCATCCATGATACGCCAGATTGCCTAGATATCTCACGTCCACTCATACTGCCGTTCTTGTAAAGGACATAAAGTACCATCCATTTGCTCCTGGTGCCCAAAAACTTTAAAACGTCCTCAGGCATTAACATGGAATAAAACTCCCCCTCCGTCCTTCAATTTCTTAAATCAAATTCAAAATAAAAATCGGCCCAAGGCTTAGAAACTTAAATATATTGGCTTTTAAAAAAGCCGTTTTTACACAAAAAATTGATTGCACACTGATCGACTGACTACCAGTCTGCAAGGATTCTAATTTCTTATTAAAGAGTTTTCTGAATGAATAAGAAATAATTCAGCAAGATGTAATTTTACTGGGATATGTTTGGTAATTTTTCTAAAAACACCGAAAAATGATGATTAGAAATTTCAATATAAATTGTAAAAATCAAGCCTCAACTTCTTCACAGATTGCACATTCATTTCAACAGCCTCCTAATACATGGTTTCGACAACCAATGTCCTTAAAAGACGAACATCTATAGACCGTTGCTCTAACCATGTAGCCAGTGATCTTTCAGGCCGTAATCTTTCATTATCCTCTGTGGAGACCATACAAAATGGACCCTTCTGATTCCAGGGCCAAGGCAGTGGTACCCTAATATCAAAAAATGAAATTGTATTTGTAAATTTTATTCGGATGTCTCCATCCAAAGTTTCTTCTAAAGGCAATCTGATACTATCAATTCCCTTCCACCAGAGGAAGTATCGTCTGTTTTTTAATTTTATTAGCGTCTTTCTTGGTCTAGGCCCAACTGCATCAAGAAAAAAAAGGCCGTCAACACTATGGGAATTCAATCTTTCTATAAGTTTTTTACCTATTATGACATCCGTTAGACCAACTGAAAAGACTGAACCTAGTGATTCATAACCTAGAGGTAAAGCGTCTCCAAATTGAATCAAAGGATGTGGATGAAACCCCCTGGAATGCCCCATTGGAAGACCTGATCTCCTTAAAATCCTCTCAATGGCACGCATTGTGTCCAGATGACCGAGAAAGCGAGCATCGCCTAGTTTTGAATATGATATTGTATAAAAATAATGGTGGGTATCCGCTTGTTTTCCTTGACTGAAAACCGACCGCCCAGGGTACAACAAATCTTGAGCCTCATCTCGCTTTTTGTAGGTAACCGGCTTAACACTCTTAAAATCGCAGACACCGCACCCCTGACACCGTCCCATTCGGCAGTCTTCAGTCCTCTCAAGTGCATAGGCCCTGGCCCGCTCTTCTAGGAGATAGCCCTTTTTGACCCCTGTGTCGATGTGATCCCATGGAAGAGGGGCGTCCTCTGGGA
>WGBU01000046.1 GCA_015494155.1 Deltaproteobacteria bacterium
CAAACGGGTATGCGGTACAGACTTTAAGCTCGTAAAGGAGATATCCACCTTGGTGGCAGAGCTAGAACCCTTTGCCAAGGAAAAGGGACTCGATCTTTCCATAGTAATCCCATTTGCCCATCTCTACCCTATTCCAGAGCAAAAGTATCAAAATGCAGGGCTCGAAGGCCCAGATGAATTGTTGTCGACCGCAGGGCTCAAAGAGGAAAAGCGAAAAGAGGTCGTGACAATATTGGAAAGGGCAGATAAGGGGCTCAATCCAGCGGACCTCAAGGCCTTTTTGATGGAAGAGATTGGATCATAATCTTTAGACCCCCCAAGGTCTCTCATCTTGGGGGTGCATTATCTTTTTGCCTACCTTTTTAGTTCAAGTACTCCTTTTTTAAGGATTGTCCATTTTTCCAGGATTCCAGAATTTTGGAAAAAAATTCCAGAATTTTGGAAAATTCCCTTTTTTGTTTTTTAGAGGGCCAATCGCTTTTGGTAAAAATACTAGGGAAAGGTGCCTTTGATGCAATTGATTTTAAATGGTACGATTTTTGCTATTGTGCAAAAAATAGAAAAATAAATGTTAATCTATATTAGTCAAGGGAGGATTTGAAGGATGATATTTAAAAAAAGGCCCTTTTCAATCTTGGTGTTTTTCATGTTCTTTTCATTCAATGTGTGCAGCCTCTTTGCCTCATCGTTTCAAAATGGAGATTTTGAGACAGGCGATTTCACAGGTTGGAGCGGTGACCTGATATCGAGTGGTACGGTCGATCCTAACACGGATACCCATTTTAATCTGATACATACACCGGACCCATCCCAGGGGTGGGTAGCCATTGTCGAGAATGACGACACAGACTGGATGGCGTCCCTTCTCCAGGACTTCACCTTGGACACCCTGAATGGACCAGGCTGGACCATGGACATCTCCTTCGAGATATGGTGGGAACCCACAGACGCGTCTTCAGACACCCTTTCTGTCACCCTTTCTGATATTGGTTACACCGACACAGTAGACCTTCTAAGCGGAGTATCTACTACTGACCTCATAAACGGTATCTGGGTCACCCAAGATATTACCGCCTTTGCCCAGAACTGGGGCGGTCAGGATGTAGAGCTCTTGTTTACAATAAGTGATGGGGATTACGTCACTCCCGACTCTTTTTCTATTGACAACATCTCCTTCAATCAGCACGCACCATCTCCTGTTCCAGTGCCCGCAAGCGTGATAGTTCTTGGAAGCGGCATTGCCGGGCTTGTGATAACCAGGAGAAAAAAGAGTAACTAATAGCTTGCAGGGGGCTGAATGATAGCTCCTGTCAAGCTATATCCTGGGAGGAGAAGGTGAGCTTTTTGTCGATAAGGTACCTTCAGATGGTAAAGGATATCCGCTATGACGGCCGAGGATATCCCCGTTGTCACTTTCTCCTTATCCTGATCCCTATTCTTTCCGCAGTTCTCAGTTCATGTGCGGTCATACCCCAACCCAAGGCTGGCCTGAAGGAATTCATTCATGGGTTAAGCAGTGACATTGACTGCCTGAGGTACTGTGCGATCAAGGCTGATAATGAAACCAATACGAGCTTTGTTTTGAAATATCCCCTTGAGGTAAATGTCAGTGTCAGCAATGAAGGCAAGATAAACGCATCCCCTTCCCCTAACCTGTTTTCTCTGGTTGGCCTTACACTTGGAGCCAATAGTCAAAAGGCTGGGATATTGAGTTTAAAGCTCCATGTATTAGAACACTGCGAACAGGCTGAAATTTCATTTAAAGAAGGCCTTGATTACCCTGGGAAAAGGGGAGTAACAAGGTTCCGGAATGCCTCCTTATACTATGATATCGTAAACGGCAGGGAATACCTTTACGTAATTAATAGCCAAACAGAAGAAAATAATATCACCAGACAGTCTACGGTGACCGACTTCACTCACCGCTTTGAACTTAGCAATGTGGATTATGTGAGTTGCACAAACTACAGGTCTAAATCGGCTGCTCCTCCACCTGGCTGCCGATGCCCCACAGTTGACAAGGATAGGGAAGAAAAAGATGGAAAAGACTTGGGACATACTTAATCAATTTTCGGACAAGTTCAATCGAGGCCAGGCGCGAATTTACCCCACGTCATGGCTTTTTGCTATTACTTCTGGCTATGAGTATTGAAATTTCGAGGATGAAAAATATAAGGAGGGATAAAATTGTAAAAAATTGTCTTAGTTTTATCTATTACTCTAAAGCAGTTTTTGTCGGTAATATGGGCAATTAGAAGAAAGGAATTTTGATTGACAAAATTGAGAAGGAGCGAGGTTGTCATGAGAAGTGGAATAAAGAGTCTTGTTTTACAAGTCACTATCTTTTTGGTTTTGTTCACATTTGGTTCAGTATTTAGTATCCATGCCATGAGTTGGCATACAGAATATGTGGAATCCCCACATAATGTGGGGAAATCTAGTAGTCTAGCAGTGGATCAAAATGGTCGTATTTATATAGCATATTCATGTGATAATCATCTATGTCTTGCGTATAAAGACGAAGGTAATTGGCAAATAGAGACAGTTGATAGTTCACCAGAGGTAGGAAGGTATGCTTCATTGGCTCTTGATGTATCAGGTAACCCCCATATCGCCTATTATGATGATAATCTTGAAAATCTTAAGTATGCACACTATGACGGCAGTAGTTGGCAAATAGAGACGGTTGATAGTTCACCAGAGGTAGGAAGGTATGCTTCCCTTGCTCTTGATGGATCTGGTAACCCCCATATAGCCTATTATGACGATAATCTTGAGAATCTTAAGTATGCACAATATGACGGCAGTAGCTGGCAAATAGAGACAGTTGATAGTTCACCAGAGGTAGGAAGGTATGCTTCCCTTGCTCTTGATGGATCTGGCAACCCCCATATAGCCTACTATGACGATAATCTCGAAAATCTCAAATATGCACACTATGACGGCACTGGTTGGCAAATAGAGACAGTTGATAGTTCACCAGAGGTAGGCGAGTATGCTTCATTGGCTCTTGATGTATCAGGTAACCCCCATATCGCCTATTATGATGATAATCTTAATAACCTCAAATATGCTCACTATGATGGCAGTAGTTGGCAAATAGAGACCATTGACAGCGAAATCTATTATGGTATGGATGCTACTCTTGCTCTTGATTCATCTGGCAACCCCCATATTGTCTATTTTGATCGCCATAATCACGTTCTTAAATATGCTTCTTATGACGCTGATAATTGGGTTATAAGAATAATTAGTGACAGTGGTTCTTCTTATCGTTATTTTCGAGGCCCATCTTTATTCATTGATTCATCAGATACTCCTCATGTTTCTTTTTATTCAGATAAAAATTCAAGCCTTGAATATAGTTTTTATAACGAAGGTAACTGGAATACAGATATAGTAGACCATTCCATTTTTGTAGGTGAATATTCCTCATTGTCACTTGATTCCTCTGGTAAACCCCATATCGCTTATTATGACAATAGACTTAAAAATTTAAAATATGCATACCGTGAAGGTGATAGTTGGCATACAGAGACGGTCGATAGTTCACCTGAGGTAGGTGAGTATGCTTCCATTGCCCTTGATTCTTTGGACAATCCCCATATCGCTTATTTAGATGACCATTATTATCATGCTAGATATGCCTATTATGATGGGAGTAATTGGCATATATCTACAGTAGGGGGGAGTTTTACAGGAGAATATACATCTTTAGCCCTAGACTCAAAGGGAAATCCTCATATTACATATGAGGGCTTTGATGGTCTTGAATATATATTTTTTGATACAGCCTGGTGGAACAGAAAAGATTTCTCTGTATCGGGCGAGTACGCATCTTTGGCACTCGATCCATCGGATAGACCCCATATTACCACTTATACATCTTCTGGTTTTACACACCTCTATTTTGACGGGAGTAGTTGGCAAACAGAAGTATTTGACAATACAACCAATATCGCTTACGAGGGGCAAATATCAATCGCCGTTGATTCTACAGGCAATCCCCATATCGCATATTATTACTATGACGCTTCTCAAAAAAAACGTTTTCTTAAGTATGCCCGTTATGATTCAGCAGGTTGGCATTTGGAGATCGTCGACGGACCTGATGTTGGTCTATCTCCATCGATCGCCGTTGATTCTACAGGCAATCCCCATATCGCATATTATGATAGGCAACATGAATGCATCAAGTATGCATATCATGATGCAACAGGTTGGCATACTGAGGTTGTTGATTTAGTTCCTAAAGGTTATTGGTGGAGTTCTTCTGATAGTAGGATGATATCTCTCGCTCTGGACGAGTCTGGTATGCCTCATATTTCATATTTCGACTCAAAAAATAAGACCTTGAAATATTCTTACGGCACTCCTGGTAACGACAACTACAACCTGTTCATACAGGTAACTGGTACAGGCTCAGGCACGGTAACAATAATGCCTCCAGAGGTTACATGTGAGTCAGAGTGTACATTAAACTTTACTGGTAGGACTTTTGTTTCCTTAAAGGCGACAGCGGATGAAGACTCGGTCTTCTTTGGATGGGATGGAGACTGTTCTGAGTGCGATTCTGAGGAGTGTACTATATTTCTTACATCTGATGCCAATTGTGCAGCTCTGTTTTATCAGAATGGTCCGCCCATAATAGACAATTTTACAGCAGAACCAACATCTGGATCTGGACCGCTTACTGTCACATTTAATTGTAGTGCCTATGATAATGATGAAGGTGATGAAGTTAGTCAGTTGATTGTAGATTTTGGTGACGGTTACGACAGATCGGTAAGAAACTGGACACAAACGGTCACTCACACATATCAAGAGTCTGGCACTTTTGAAGCTCATTGCGAGGCTTATGATGCATGGGGCCATGAAACAACATCTGAGCCTATCCAGATAATAGTTACAAATACTCCCCGCATTGAGTTATTGACGTCTCGATTCATTGAAGATTTTTCTCAAGGTATCCCAGAAGATTGGCAAATAGTAAATGATGGTACAAGCGACACCTGGACCACAAACACAAATGATCCCTGCGAAAGAGAACCAGATTCTAATATTTTTGAATCTCCGTGGGTCATAATCGACTCGGATTGTGCTGGTGATGAGGGATACCAAGATGATGCCTTAATCTCGCCAAATATAAACATAGAACAATATAATAATGTACCTGTGTTTCTTACCTTTTTCAATTATTTTTACCAATATTCAAATGAAATCGCAGACGTGGATATTTCTGTTGACAATGGTAATACGTGGAGCACTGTCTTGACGATGAGCGGGGTATCCGTGGGACCGAATATTGAGCAGATAGAACTATCTCAATTTATCTCTGGAGCTTCTGAATTACGTCTGAGGTTTCACTATTATGATGCCTCTTATGATTGGTATTGGATCTTGGATAACATTTCCCTAGAAGCCAGGGCCAATAGACTGGACTTTGGCGGTGTGAGTGTTGGCACTTCATCGGATCCTACTATTGTAAAAATTGCAAATGTAGGTCTTGGAACCCTAGAGATTCAATCTTTGGGTATAAATGGGGGGGCATCAGATGATTATGCAATCACAAATTCCACCTGTCCTCAAGAAACTCCGTTCACTTTGGATTCGGGTGAGTTTTGTCTTATCGCCATCCAGTTTTCACCCACTGAATCGGGACAAAGAAATGCATATCTAGAGGTGTTTTCAAACGATGAAGAGCACTCCATAACCTCCATTGATCTGATCGGCCTTGGGCAACCGAACGAAAATTTTCCTCCAGAAATAACAGAGTTCAATGCAAATCCTATTGATGGCTTGGCCCCCCTCAATGTTGAATTCACCTGCCAGGCCAATGACCCTGACGGGACAATCGCAGTCTACTCCTGGGACTTTGATGGCGATGGGGTTGTTGATGAGACATCAGAAGCACCGACCATAACTCATACGTACACCGATCCAGGCACATATCAGGCCACCTGCACGGTGACTGACAATGATGGGAATAGCGTGACTTCAGAACCCAGAGAGATCACAGTAAGCGAGGCAACTCCAGGCTGGATGGACATAACAGAGACCCTCGACATCACCTACTCAGCACGCCAGCTCTACGACCGCATTCACCGCTGTTTCTTCATCCAGGTAACGGTTGAAAACCCAGGAGATGCCATTTTAGGACCAATACGCCTTGTAATTACTGATCCGAGCATCCCTGTTAAGACAGGGGTTGGGGTGGGGCTTGAGCCTGATGGTTATACTGAAGAAGGAAACCCCTACTTTATAATCGTTCCAGAGGAAGGGGCTCTTGATCCAGGTGCAATCCTTAGGAAACTCAGGATCAACTTCGAACTCCAGAGAAAGCGCCTGACCTATGGCATCAAGATAGAGCAATTGACCGCTGAGTGAGACATTGCAGTGAGAAAGGGGGGAGGCCGTGGCCTCCCCTTTCATAACTTATTTTTTGATACACTGTTATATGGCTAAGACAAAAGGCCATTTGATGAGCTTAACTTAGGAGGGAAATAGTATGAAAAGAGGCCTAAGTTCAATCGTTTTTCCCTTGGTACTTCAGTTGTTCTTTGTCTTCACTGCCTCCATTGCCTTTGGCAGCCCTGGAGCAACTGGCATATGGAAGGTCCTTGAGGAACCACCGCACTGTGAAGGAATGACTGCGCCAGATGAATTTGTGGCAACAGCCATTGACAGTGGAGGAAACGTCGTGGCTGTCTCAGCCTATGGAATTATTGCCAAATATTCCGGTCATGGAAGCAGGTTATGGATTCAGAGACTCAATGGTTGGAATATTTCCATCTATGCCTGTGACGAAGGGGAACAGCTTCTTGAATGGGTACCTACTGACGTGGTCATCGATGATTCAGACAATATCTATGTCCTTGGGCTCAAGAAGCACGATCCAACAGACTCTTGGGTAAACCGCATATTTTTGATGAAACTTCAAAGCAATGGCTCAACAGTTTGGACAAAGGAAATAGCTACTTACGACCATGGAGCTGAACTTTCTGGGCTTCCCCCGTCAAGCCGCCCAAAGATGCGGCTCTGGACGCCGGATGCCGGGGGGACATACCTTGTCATTGGATCGGGGCTTGAGGGCAACTCTGGCTTTTTCTGCTATGATCTTTTGGGAAACCTGATTTGGCATAAAAACGACGGTTCACCCACAGGCCCCTTTGACCTTGATGGGCAGGCGCTATTTAAGGCCCATCTTGTGGAATACCCTGCCGGGACGGGACAATACGTGATCGATACAGCCATCGACGTCTGCCCAGTTGCGCCAGGTTCCACTGGCGGCTCCCTGACCTGCAACACGGTTGAGACCTCGCCTCCACCAGGGGTGCCTGCACCCGAAAGGTTTTCAGAGCAAGGGGACCTCATCTGTTCTTCCCACACTGGCAAGGCCGATAAGGTCTTCATGCTTTCAAGTACCGATTATGACGAATCGACTGAATACGAACAAAATTTTGCCTTGGTATCAATAAAATACAACCCTGGCACCGGCGCTTACGAGACCCATAAAAGCCTGTTTATGGCAAGGGGACAGGCGTCTATTTTTGGAGACTTTGGAACCGGCCTTGCCCTGACTCCCTACGGCAACCTCTGGATGACAGGAAGCTGGTGGTACGATCCCATATCGATTGGGGTCAAGCATGTATATCTTGCCGAGGTCAACCCTGAAGCACATCTCCTTTCACAATTTGACTACGGACACGAAAAGCTTACCTTTGCCTGGGCCTCGTCCAACGAGGTGGCAACTGACAGGAATGGAGTCCCGGTCATAGCAGGCTACGACCAGGACGAAGAAGGCAACAACAAGCTCTTTCTGGCCTCTGACACGGATCACTTGAAGATTTACCACTATGTCAGGCCCCTGTACCAGTTCAGCATCTTTGACCCAGTATCCCCTGCCACTGGCAACTATGCAGACAGCGCTGTTGACCTCAACTACCCCACAGCAGGCATCCCCCTGGCCCTGGTACGAAGCTATGCCTCTCGCTTTTCGGATCAAAGCGGCCGGCTTGGCTTTGGCTGGCACCTGAACCTCTTGGACATGTACATCGAGGGCAATCCTACAGGCCTGGACAAGGCCAGGCTGGTCTGGGGAGATGGTCATGCCGTGGAATATATGACTTCTGGAAAGGAGACCGAGGCAGGATCGACGACTGTTCATTTCACTCCCCTTGGCCTGCAAGACTCAAATATCGTCCTTTCAGGCCATCAGGATGAAGACGGCATCTATTTCGAACTCTACAACAAGAAACTTGACCGCACCGTCATCTTTGCCCAGGCTACTGGGAGCCACTGGTACCCAACCGCCATGTTCAAGGGGCAAGAAAAGGAGGCTCCAGGGGCCTTCCCGCTTAACTTTACCTATGGAGAGAGGGAGATCGTGGTGGAAGACGTGGCCTCTGGAAGGACCATCAACTTCACCCTGGACGACGAAGGGAGGGTGACCCAGGCCGAGGGAAGCGCAGGGGAGACGGTACGGTATCAATACGACGCCAATGGAAACCTTGCCCAGGTTCTCCTTCCAGACGGCTCAAGCATCCAGTACTCCTATGACGCATCCCACCGCCTCACCAAAATCGAACAGGGGGAGGCAACGCTCCTTCAAAATACCTATGATGAAAAGGGGCGGGTGATCCAGCAAAAAGATGCCAAGAACAATGTCACAACCTTTGCCTATGACGAGGAAGACCGCACCACCACTGTCACGAGCCCGGACGGTTTGGTCACAACCTACGCCTATGACAGGCACTATCGCCTGAAAAGCGTTACAGACGCCGCTGGCCACCAGAAGGCCTTCACCTACGACGAGCTCGGGCGCCTTGTCTGCCTCACCCAGCCAGACGGCTCCACCATCTCCTACACCTATGACGATGAAGGCCACCTCACCTCCAAGACCGACGCCTCAGGACACACCACCCACTTCACGTATGATGCTGAAGGCCACCTCACCTCTGTCCAAAGGCCAGGGGGCGAGACCATCTCCTTCGGCTACACAGATGGCCTCTTCACTTCGTGGACTAATCCCCTGGGTGGGACCTACGCCCTTTCCTATAACGGCCTTAAAAAGCTCTCCTCCCTCACCGATCCCCTGGGAGGAACCGTTAGTTATTCATATGACGACCAGGGCCTGATTCATGAAAAGACCGGAAGGGACGGAAAGACCGTGACCTACACGCGGGATGCGGCAGGAAGGGTCATGCAAAAGACCATAAATGACGGTGCCAAGACCGTGACCTATTCTTTTGACGCCCTTGGGAGAGTTATCTCTGTCACTGGCCCAACAGGCACGGTTGCCTACACCTATAACAGCAGGGGGGTAAAGGCCACGGAGACAGGTGTCTTTGGTAAGACCATTTCCTACACCTACGACGGCACACGCCTTCACTCCATCACTGCCGGTGACTTTTCCATCACCACCCAAAGGGACGAGGCGGGAAGGCCCCTTCGCGTTACAGACTCCTTTGGCCACACCCTCACCTATACCTACGATGCCCTAAAGAGGCTCTCATCCATAAGTGGCCCTTCAGGCGTTGAGGTCTCATACCACTATGGAACCTCAGGGCTTTTGGATTCAATAACTTACAGAAGAGGTGGCATGGCCTTTCGGACCATCACCATCACAAGGGGTCCTGGGGGAAGGATAGATGCCGTGGATGATGAGGGCGCACCTTCCCTGGGCCATTCCATTCCCTCCCTTGAACTTTCCTTCAATCAGATGGACGAGATTGTAGGCGCCACCTACGACCCCTCTGGAAGGCTCCTCTCCCATGGAGAAAGGGCCCTTACCTATGACCTTGAGGGAAGGCTGAGTAGCTCCACCAAGGGCGGGCACCATTGCCTCTTTTCCTATGACCCTGTGGGAAGGAGGGTTACCATTGAAGAGGACGGAGTGGAGAAGAGGTTCGTCTATGCAGGCGCCTCTCCCATCATGGAGCTTGACGCTTCCAACCACCCCACCCGCTACTTTGTCTTTGGCCCGGGGATGAGCCTTGTGATCTCAGGAAGCGGCGAGCTTCAGTACATTCTCCTTTCAGACTTTAGAAAGAACGTCCTGGCCGCCCTGGACGCTGAAGGGGGTATCGTCTCCCAGAGGCTCTACTCCCCTTACGGGCTTGTCCTCTCAGAAGATGGCCCCTGGCCTGTACCCTTTGGCTTCTTGGGAGAGGCTGGTATCTATACCGAGGCCACGGGCCTTGTGCTCACAAGGGCGAGGGCCTATGACCCCGAGACAGGAAGGTTCCTGACCCCAGACCCCAAAAGGCCAACCCCCGGGCTCCCAGAGTCCTTCAACCGATACCTCTATGCCTATGGAGACCCGGTGAACCTCACAGACACATCAGGCCTCTCCCCATTCGCCTTGGCCCCCTTCTGGCTCATCCCCTACGTCAACATGTTGCCCACCCTCCGCCCGACAAACACGCTGGATGCCGTGGCCCTTCCGCCCATGAACTCCTTTGGCTCTGATTTTTCCCTCTCCCTGTCCGCAAGCCATGTGGCAGACGCAAACCCCATCTACTCGGATAGGGTTGCAGAAAGCGGCGGCGCAAACCCCCAGCTTGCCCCAGACTCCACTGGTTCAGACGGGCTTCTGGCAAACTTTGATACCATTGCTTCGACTGCAGGAGAAAGCGAGCCGCCCCCAGGGGAGCCTGTGGCCGCAGCACCTGGGACGGGGTATGTGGCAGGTATCGCCACACCGCCCATTGTTGCCGTGATATAGATGGAAAGTGATGTGGGGGATGGGGGACCCCCATCCCCCAAGAGCCCTTTGTGGCAAAGGAGGTCTTAATGGAAAGGTTCAGGGAGGAAAAGATATATTCCAACAAGATCACCCAGTCCGGGCTTGAGGGCATGCTCTTTACCACGGATGGGGAGCTTCTTGAGATTCGCGAGCTCGGCCCCAAGGATGAAAAGGGCATCCCAGAAGGCTATAGGCTTTTATTCGACCTTCAGCGCCAAAGGCCGCTTTATGACGTGGTGAGTGTTAATCCTGAAACAGATCCCTTTGGCTCCTTGGAGGAATCCATCAGGCTTTCCCACAAAAATTTGGATACTTTTGTTGGAACCATTGAGACCACCTGGTGCGGTATGCACGAAAGATACCTTGTCTTCAAGAAAAAGGCCCCTGGAGGGTCAGGACATTTTAGTTCTGGGAGTGGATTTTTATCCCTTTTGCTCATGCTTGGCGTCTCTTTTTGTCTTTTGCACTATTTTTCAGAAAAACAATCTGGCAAAAATGTGGCTTATGCTAGCCAGATAAGACGTGCCATCATATCCCCTGACATCATGATTCTCACCATCCTGGGCTTTTATTTTGGAGCAAGGGTGGTGGAGAATGCCGTGGGCCTTGTATTCAGAAAGAAGGAAAAATAAGGAGGATTAAGATGAAAAAGGGTTACTGGATTTCTTTTATGGTCTTGATCTTTGAAGCGATGATGTGCGCCTCGACCCACGCAGTGCATGTAGATTTTACTTATGATCAAAATGAAAGAATAGTCTCTGCACAATACGGTGACAACGTAACCATAAAATATAGTTATGATGCCGATGGAAACCTCATGGGCAGGAATGCTACTTTTCCAAATATCCCCCCAGCCATCGACTCCTTCACAGCCGAACCTACTTCAGGCGATGCACCCCTTATTGTTAACTTCACCTGTGAGGCACGTGATGAAGATGGTAGGATAGTGGAATACTGTTTTGATTTTGACGGCGATGGTGAAAATGATCAGTGTGACGACAGCACAAATACAGCCACATATACCTATGATGATCCAGGCACCTATCACCCAACTTGTACCGTAAAAGACGATGACGGAGAAAGTGTAACATCAGAACCCAGAGAGATCACAGTAAACGAGGCAACTCCAGGCTGGGTGGACATAACGGAGACCCTCGACATCACCCACTCCACACGCCAGCTCTACGACCGTATCCACCGCTGTTTCTTCATCCAGGTAACGGTTGAAAACCCAGGAGAAGAGGCCATATACGGACCAGTTCGTCTCATAATCACGAACCCCAGTATCCCTGTTAAGACAGGGGTTGGGGTGGGGCTTGAGCCTGATGGTTATACTGAAGAAGGAAACCCCTACTTTATAATCGTTCCAGAGGAAGGGGCTCTTGATCCAGGTGAAGTCCTTAGGAATCTTAGGATAAACTTCGAGCTCCAGAGAAAGCGCCTTACCTATGTCATCAAGATAGAGCAATTGACCGCTGAGTGAGATAGTGAAATAAGAGAAAGGGGAGGCATCAGCCTCCCCCTTATTATACTTAATTCTCTTATTGAGTTTCTCTATCAAAAGGCCTTAAAAGAATTATCGAACTATCTCCCCATCGCCCTTTAGATATTGAATTTGACGCCAATCTCAACCGAGTTCATACTGTGAAATATGAACTTCATTTCGGGGAGAAGAAAGAAGGCAAGACCGAACTATCTGAGATTCCATTCAAAAAAGATTGATTAAAACCGTTAAAAGAGGTGTGGTGGTTCCACAGCAATCGTCTATGGCCTTACTTTGCTAACTGGCAATGATAAACACTACAAGATGATGAAAGGGCTTCTGATTAAGAGGTTTAGTC
>WGBU01000047.1 GCA_015494155.1 Deltaproteobacteria bacterium
AGAATATATCTGTCACAATATTATGACACTTTTCCTTTACGTTAAATGCCTCCTTCACCGATGACATGCAGCACGTACTAGAACAGAATGGCCGCTTAAGGGGGACCATGGTCCTTGAGCCAGCACACTGTACCCATGCAATGCGCGCAGGGCTTTCACCATCAGATGGCCTCACCACCCTGCCATTGGTTGGGCCAGTGGCCCTCATCATCTGCTCCATCTCCAAGTTTGTAATCACATTGGGGATAGAGCCATAGCCAAGGGACGATATGGGCGTTGGATCAAAGGGGCGGGCGCCAGTAGCCACCACAACTGCCTTTGCACCTATGGTAGTACCAACCCTTGTCTGGTCGAGGTCAATTGCACCCCTGGGACACACCTCTTCACACCGCCTACATGTACCGTACTGAAAAAAGAGACAGCTCGCAGGATCGATCACAAAGCTATTGGGTATCGCCTGGGGATATGGCTTTGAGACTGCCTTCTTGCCGCTATTGAGCACCCTGGAAGGATCTGTCACAAAAATAGGACATACCTCTTCACACCTACCACACGACACACACCTCTTTTCGTCTACATATCTTGGATTGAGGGTGACAGAGATAGAAAGCCCCTCCTCCCTCTCCACTATGGAACCTATCTCCACCCGCGTGAGGATCTCCACCTGGGGCCGCCTGGAGAGCTCTATGAGCTTTGGGGCCAAGGTGCACATGGAACAATCATTGGTGGGAAAGGTCTTGTCTAGCTCTGCGGCAACGCCACCCACTGCATCACCCTTCTCCAGAATCACCACCCTGACCCCTGCCTCTGAGAGATCGAGGGCGCACTGGATCCCAGCAATACCTCCCCCAATGATACACACACGCTCCTTCATCAGGCCTATACCGATAGATTAGTGTAATATTTTTGTGACATTTTATCGACCCTTCCTGAATTTATTCACATCTATTTGGTACTGTTGAAGCTTGAGGTAGAGGTTCTGGCGCCTGAGCCCTGAAATCGTGGCCGCCTTGGATACGTTTCCCCTCACCCTCTTTAGCAACACCTCCAGGTATAATCTCTCGAATTCCTTCTTTGCCTTTATAAGGGGGCTTTCAAAGAGGTGGACTCCAACTGAAGGCCTTCCACCTTCTTGTGACTCTTCTGTTGCCATGTCCTCTGTAAGCTGTGGTGGCAGGGAAAACGGCGTTATCCTCTTCCCTTTTTCCACTATTACTGCGCGTTCTACCACGTGGATCAACTCCCTTACGTTCCCTGGCCAAGGATAGCCTAAAAAGATCTCTTCCACCTCCTTTGAAAATCCCTTTACAGACTTCGAATACTTCTTATTAAAGGCCTGCAAAAAATATTCTCCTATGAGAAGGACATCCTCCCCCCTCTCCCTCAAGGGAGGGAGCTTGATCTCCACCACATTTAGCCTAAAGAAGAGGTCCTGCCTAAACGTCCCAGTGGCGACGCCCTGTCTCAAGTCTTTATTGGTGGCAGCGATTATCCTCACATCTACCTTGATAGGCCTTGTAGAGCCCACCTTGCAAAACTCCTCTTCCTGGAGCACGTGGAGGAGGGCAGTCTGAAATGAAGGGGTGCTGTCGCCGATCTCGTCTAGTAGGAGGGTCCCCATGTGGGCCTCTTCAAAAAAGCCCTTGGAACGGCGGGATGCCCCTGTAAACGCCCCCCTTTCGTGGCCAAACAGGGCGCTCTCTATAAGGGTATCTGGAATGGCACCGCACTGTACTGTCACAAAGGGTCTTTTGGCACGCGGACTGAGATCGTGGATGATGCGGGCCACAAGCCCCTTCCCAGTACCAGTCTCTCCTGTGATGAGCAACTGCACCCCAAGTGGGGCTATCCGTTTTATGAGCCTCAGGACCTCTTTTATCTTGGGAGATCGGCCAATTAGTGCCGGTACCGAATCCATATCAATGACCATGATAGCATGGCCTGCCAATAGGTAAACCCGTGAGACGGTTAGTTCTTTGGAACAGGTTTTGCTAGTAAAAGTTCAGAAGGGCAAAAAATTGATTTTAAAAAAGGAGGTAAAGGCGATGTCTCGAACCTTATGGGACCCTGAAGTGTCCAGGCGGAGTTTTTTAAAGGGGTGCGCCATTTGCTGTGCAGCCCTAGGGCTATCAGACGATATCATTCCAAAGATGGCAGAGGCCGCTACTTCAAAAAAGCGGCCACCTGTAGTGTGGCTGCACTTTCAGGAGTGTACTGGATGTACAGAGACGCTCCTTAGGGCCTCTCATCCAGATGTTGCGAGACTCATACTGGACATCATCTCTGTGGATTACCACGAGACACTATTAGCAGCGGCAGGTGAGCAGGCCGAAGAGATCTTGAGGAGTACTGTGGCCGAGAACAGCGGGAAGTTTGTCTGTGTAGTGGAGGGGGCCATCCCCACCAAGGACAATGGGATCTACTGTAAAATTGGCGGCCGCACTGCCCTGGAGATCCTGAACGAAGTGGCCCCCAAGGCAGCAGCAGTGATAGCCATTGGCACATGTGCATCGTTTGGTGGCATACAGGCGGCAAAGCCCAATCCCACAGGGGCCAAAGGTGTTCGAGACATCCTCAACACTACTCCAGTAGTGAATTGCCCAGGGTGCCCACCCAACCCAATAGCATTTCTGGGCACAGTGCTCCACTTCCTGACCTTTAAACGCCTGCCCCCAACAGACAGGTTGGGGCGCCCGCTCTTCGCCTATGGCCGCAAGATCCACGATCACTGTGAGAGGAGGCCCCACTTTGACGAAGGCCGTTTTGCAGAGCAGTTCGGCGACTGTGGGCACAAAAATGGTTACTGCCTCTACAAACTTGGGTGCAAGGGCCCAGAGACCTATTCCAATTGCCCTGCAGTGCGCTTTAACGACGTGGGCGTATGGCCAGTCTATGTGGGCCACGGGTGTGTGGGGTGCACAGAGCCCAACTTCTGGGACACCATGACCCCATTCTATGAACGGCTGCCCAATGTCTCCATCCCAGGAGGCAATGGGATCAACAACAGTGCCGAGTCCTTTGGCAAAAAGGCCCTAGGCATCACAGGTGCGGCAGTGGCGATCCACGCCCTAGCAGGGATTGGAAAAAAGCTTGCCCAGAAAAAGGGCGAGACGGGTGATGAGTAATTGAAAAGGTAAGGAGGTAATAACCATGGCAACTCGAATAACCGTGGACCCAATAACAAGGATAGAAGGGCACTTGAGGATAGATGCGGAAATAGAGAATGGTAAGATACAGAAGGCCTGGTCTTCTGGCCAGATGTGGCGAGGGATAGAGGTGATACTCAAGGGTAGAGACCCAAGGGATGCCTGGATCTTCACCCAGAGGATCTGTGGTGTCTGCACCACAGTACACGCCATAACATCGGTTAGGGCCGTTGAAAACGCCCTGGGCATGGAGATCCCTCTAAATGCACAATACATCCGAAACCTCGTCCTGGCACTCCATGCGCTCCATGACCATATAGTCCATTTCTACATCTTGTCGGCCCTGGACTGGGTGGATGTGGTCTCTGCCCTAAAGGCAGACCCCAAAAAGACCGCACAATTGGCCCAGTCTATCTCTGATTGGCCAGGGAACAGCGCAAAGCGCTTTAAGGCCGTCCAGGAGAAGGTAAAGGCCCTGGTTGAAAGTGGCCAATTAGGCCCCTTTGCCAATGCCTATTGGGGCCATCCAGCCATGAAATTGCCCCCAGAGGCGAATCTCATGGCAGTTTCACACTATCTCGAGTCACTGGACTACCAGAGAAAGGCCACCCAAGGGCTGGGTATCATTGGCGGGAAAAACCCGCACATCCAAAACCTGTGCGTGGGCGGGGTGGCCACGGCCATCAACCCAGACAACGACTCCACCCTAAATGCCGAACGGCTCTACTGGATCAAACAGCTCCTGGAAGAAGTACGCTCCTTTGTACAGAACGTCTACCTACCAGATGTGTGTGCAGTGGGTGCACTCTATGCCGAGTGGCTAAACTATGGTAGCGGAGTGACCAACTACCTCGCAGTGCCAGACATGCCTCTCGATACGAGAGGAGAGAGCTTTGATCTGCCAGGCGGGACCATCTTCGATGGCGACCTTTCGTCTGTAAAGGTCTTCAAGAGCTTTAAAGACCCCTACTTTAGGGACAATGTGGCAGAGTGTATTGCACACTCTTGGTATGAAGGAGACTGGACCAGGCATCCATTTGAAGAAGATACAGTCCCACAATACACAGATTTCAATGACTCTGGCAAGTATTCCTGGGTGAAGGCACCGCGATTTGACGGAAGGCCCATGCAAGTGGGCCCACTTGCCCAGGTGCTAGTAGGATATGCCTCTGGCCACAAGCTCACCCAAAAGTATGTGGACCTGGCCCTCGAAAAGATCTCGAAGCTCGCTGGGACAAACGTGTCGCCACAGGCCCTACACTCCACACCAGGGCGCCATGTAGCCCGTGCAGTGAGATCAGCGGTCATCGCAGACCTTGCGCTAAAACACTGGGAACTCCTGGTGGCCAATATCGAGAGGGGTGACCTGGAGATCTTTGTAGAACCCAAGTTCCCCAAGGGGAGACAGATGGGCTTCGGATTTCACGAGGCACCCCGCGGGGCACTGTCACACTGGATCGTGATAGAAGATGGCCAGATTGCCAACTATCAGTGTGTCGTTCCTTCCACATGGAATGCTGGCCCGAGAGACGACAAAGATCAGCCAGGCCCCTATGAGGCCTCGCTCGTGGGAAATCCAGTGGCAGACCCTGGAAAGCCGTTGGAGATCCTAAGGACCATCCACTCGTTTGACCCATGTCTTGCATGTGCAATACATCTATTGGACGTAAGGGGCAAGGAACTTTCCAAGGTGAAGGTGCTCTAATATAGAAGAGGAGGAAGACCATGGATTATACAGTTAAAAAGGTGTGGAGCCCGCTTCTAAGGCTCTATCACTGGACCTTTGCCATATCTATTGGGACATTGGTGGTAACAGGCCTTTATATCCACGATCCCTGGACCAATAGCACCCTCTTTGGGACAGGGAAGTTCACCATGGCCCTATTTAGAGAGATACACTTTTCAGCAGGATTTGCCCTGATGGCCGCCTTCATAGCCAGGGTGTACCTCCTCATATTCGGAAACAAGGAGGAACGCATCCTCTCCTTTGCCCCTGTGACGCCTGCAAATATCCGAAACTTCTTCTCCACCATAGGCTACTACCTCTACTTTGGAAAAAAAGAACACAGACCTGGCCACAATGCCTTTGCAGGTACATTCTACCTCCTCACGCTCTTTTTTGCCCTAGGGCAGATCCTGTCTGGACTATATCTCATGTACCCCGAAAACCTCTCCATCCAAGGCATGGGTCTGGCGCTCTTTGGTACACAACAGGAGGCCCGCTTTATCCACCACCTCATCATGTGGTACTTCATGCTCTTTGCCCTAGTGCATGTGTATATCGTCATATGGAACGACATCATGGACCCAGAGGGGCTGGTCTCCTCTATATTCACAGGTAGGAAATTCTTCGAGAAAAAGGCGGGGCCTAGTGCATGAGAAAGGAACACCTTGGTATTGGAAGGGAAAAAGCACAAGACATGCCCCATTATGCCCTCATTAATTCTAGGGCAGAAAGGAGCCTCATGCTCACCGTAAAGGGAGTGGTCCAGGGGGTGGGCTTTAGACCCTTCTGTTACAGGCTTGCAAGCTCCCTTGATCTCTCTGGCGAGGTCTTAAATACGGGTGATGGCGTCCTCATATATCTAAAGGGAGAGGGCTCCACCATTGGGGAATTTCTAAGGCGCCTTGTAGAAGAGGCCCCGCCCTTGTCACACATCGATTCAGTCGACATCGAAGAGGTCCATCAAAGGGATGTCAAGGGCTTTAAGATCGTAGAGAGCCTTGGGGAAACAGGGGCCGCCACACTCATCCCACCAGATATCTCCATATGCCAAAACTGCCTAAAAGAACTCCTAGACCCAGCAGACAGGCGCCACCTCTATCCATTCATAAATTGTACAGACTGCGGCCCGAGATATACCATCATAGAGTCTCTCCCCTACGACAGGCCAAAGACTACGATGTCTCCCTTTAGGATGTGCCCCGAGTGCCATAGTGAATACAATGACCCTGGAGACAGGCGCTTTCATGCCGAACCCATTGCCTGCCCTGAGTGTGGGCCCGAGTGCTATCTTAGCTTTGGAGAACGCGTCTTCAAGGCCCAAGAGGCATTGGCCAGGGCAGCAACCCTCCTTCGTGAGGGTAAGATACTTGCCATCAAGGGATTGGGCGGTTTTCACATAGCATGTGACGCATTGAATCTAGATGCAGTCCTAAGGGTGCGGAAGGTGAAAAATAGGCCGGAAAAGCCCCTCGCCCTCATGATGAGGGATATTGGTCTGGTCAAGAAATACCTTAGATGCTCCCCTAAAGAGGAGGCCCTTTTGCTGGACCACAAAAGACCCATTCTACTCCTTGAAAAGCGGCCAGAATATGAAGGGCTCTTTGAGGCCATCTCCCCAGGGATAAAACATGTTGGTGTAATGCTCCCCTACACCCCCTTACACTATCTCCTGATGGGTTATTTCAATGCACCTCCTCTGTTGGTAATGACGAGCGGCAACAAGAGAGGAGAACCCATAGTGATTAAAAACAGCGAGGCGCGAGAACGACTTACAGGGCTCGTGGATGGATTCCTCATGCACACACGGCCCATATTGAGACGTGTAGACGACTCTGTAACCACTCTGGTTGGTGGCAAAGAGCACATTGTTAGAAGGGCAAGGGGCTATGTGCCCTGCCCCATAAGTGTAAGGGAAGAGGTGACGCCCGTTTTGGCCTTTGGTGCAGACCTCAAAAATACCATCTGTATAGGGCGTGATCGCGAACTCATCCTCTCCCAACACATAGGCGACCTCGACTCGCCATACGTGCAGGATCACTTGATGGATGTAGTGCACGATCTTCTGGGCCTCCTAGATGTAGAACCCGCCATGGTCGTAGTGGACATGCATCCAGACTACTACTCATCAAGACTCGGTGAGGCATTTTCTAAAGAGCTTGGGGTGAAACTCTTTAGAGTGCAGCACCACCACGCCCACATGTTGAGCGTTGTGGCAGAACACCAGATCGAGGGACCTGTAATCGGTTGTATACTTGATGGGACAGGCTACGGCCTCGATGGCACCATATGGGGTGGCGAGGTACTCTATGCCAATGTGTCTCGCATCTCATCCAAGATTCCGAGCTTTGTAAGGCTTGCACACCTGGAGCATCTCCCACTTCCAGGGGGCGACAAGGCAGCAAAAGAGCCGTGGAGGATGGCCGTCTCTGCTGTCTACGCCGCGCGGGGAGAGGACGGTGTAAAAAGGCTGGATGTGAACCAACATAAGGCCATGGCCATCTTAGAGATGGTCAAAAAGGGGCTATTCTCGCCAAAGACCTCCAGCGCTGGGAGACTCTTCGATGCCATCTCATCCATCCTAAGCATTCGTCACTACAACGACTTTGAGGGCCAGGCAGCCATGGAGCTTGAGGCCCTGGCCCAGAAGGATTTGAGGTGTGCGCCCTACAACGTGGCCTTGAGAAATCAGGTGGCGCACCCATGGGTCATATCGGTGAGGTTTCTGATTGAAGAGGTATTGCGCGACAGGGAAAGGGGTGTTGAGCCAGAGGTGATCGCCACAAGGTTTCACCTGTGGTTGGCATCGGCCATGGCCATGTGCCTTTTGAGCTTTTCAAGGACCTATGATGTAAAAAATGTGGTGCTGGCAGGGGGGGTCTTTCAGAATCGCTTCCTCCTAGAGGCCATCTCAAACGATCTCGAGCGCCACGGACTCAATGTCTATACCGGGGTAAGGGTCCCAGTAAACGATGGTGGGATTGCATTGGGCCAGGCATATTGCGGAGGGATCAAGGGATGTGTCTAGCAGTACCAATGAAGGTGGTTGAAGTAGATGGGAACAGGGCAAGGGTCCATGCTGGCGGCATAGAAAAGGAGATCTACCTGGACATAGTAGATCGTGAACCAGGTGTGGGCGACTATGTGATTGTACACGCAGGATTCGCCATACACACCATGGCACCCCAAGAGGCCGAAGAGAGCCTGAGGTTATTCCACCAAATGGCTGAAGGGGTAGGCGACTGATGTACAGAGACCTTGGCATCTTGAGGGAGAAAAGGGGGATAGAGCCCCTCTTGACCCAGCTATCAAAGGAGGTCCAGGGTCCGCTTCGGGTAATGGAGGTGTGTGGTACCCATACGGTGAGTATCTTTCGCCATGGCCTAAGGAGCATTTTACCCAAGGAATTGACCCTCATCTCTGGACCTGGATGTCCAGTGTGTGTGACCTCTCAGGGTGATATTGACCAGATGGTGGACCTGTCACTAAGAAATGGGGTAAGGGTCGTCACATTTGGAGACATGCTTAAGGTGCCAGGTAGCCAGGGGAGCCTCAAAGACGCCATGGCCCAGGGTGCCAAGGTAGACGTTGTGTATAGCCCCTTGGACGCCCTTGAGATAGCGAAGCGCCACAAGGGGGAAGAGGTGGTGTTCTTGGGGATCGGCTTTGAGACCACTGCCCCTGCCATTTCCGCCATGATAAAAAGGGCAAAAGGGGAGGGCATAGAAAACCTGAGTGTATATCCTGCCATGAAACTCATCCCACCAGCCCTCTCTGCCCTCATGTCTTCCTCCGGGGTGGACATCCAAGGCCTTCTCTGCCCAGGCCACGTGAGTGCCATAATTGGGGCCAGGGCATATGAGGCCATATCTACTTCCTACCGCCTCCCCTGCGTTGTGTCTGGCTTTGAACCAGGCGACATACTCCTTGCCCTTTTGGCCATAGCAAGACAGGTGAGGAGGGGTAAGGCCAAGGTGGAGAACATGTATCCCAGGGCTGTGACCTATGGGGGAAACTCAAGGGCCATGGAGATCATGGACGAGGTCTTCGAGCGGGAAGATTCCCATTGGCGGGGGCTCGGCACTATACCTTCAAGTGGGCTTAGGCCAAAGGGGGAGTATGAGTACTTCTCGGCACGGCGTCGCTTTTCGCTAAAACCCAAAGAGGTCCCAGAACCCAAGGGGTGCAGGTGTGGAGAGGTCTTGAAGGGTGCCATCTCTCCGCCAGAGTGTCCCCTCTTTGGAAGGGGCTGTACGCCAGCTATTCCTGTAGGACCATGTATGGTCTCTAGTGAAGGGACGTGCCAGGCCTACTACAGATATGGCCTAGGGGGCTAAGATGGGGCAGGAGGTGCCAGTGAAACGAGACGAGATCATCACCCTTGACCATGGAAGTGGCGGTCTAAAGACCAAGGAGCTCATAGAGGGACTCTTCCTCGAGATGCTCTCAAACCCGCTCCTCGACACCCTAGAAGACAGTGCAGTGTTTAATGTGAATGGAGGGCGGGTTGCCTTTACCACAGACTCCTATGTGGTGGACCCCATCGTGTTTCCAGGGGGCGACATTGGTGCCCTGTCTGTCCACGGCACCATAAATGACCTAGCCATGAAGGGGGCGTGGCCTTTGGCCTTGAGTCTCGGCCTCATCCTCGAGGAAGGGCTCGAGATGAAGGTCCTCGAAAGGGTACTCGATTCTGTGGCACGCGCTTCAAAAGAGGCAGGGGTGATGGTGGCGACTGGCGATACAAAGGTGGTGCCCAAGGGAAAGGGCGACAAGATCTTTATCAACACTACTGGTCTTGGTGCAATACCAGGTGGAATTGACATTGGAGTACACAGGGTCTTGCCAGGAGATGTCATCATCTCCTCTGGGACCATAGGCGACCATGGCATCACCATACTTACCCAGCGAGAAGGGCTTAAGTTTGCAGGGGATCTAAAGAGCGATTCTCAGCCGCTCCACAGACTCGTAAAAGGGCTCATTGAAGAGCTTGGAGAAGATCTCCACTGTTTGAGAGACCCCACAAGGGGTGGTGTGGCCACTGTGCTTGTGGAAGTGGCGGAACGGGCAGGCGTGCCTATGGAGATCTTTGAAGATAGACTGCCCATACGCGAAGAGGTAAGGGCCACAGCAGAGCTTTTGGGGCTCGATCCACTCTATCTGGCCAATGAAGGAAAGCTGTTGTGCTGGGTACCAGAGAGGTGTTCAGACAAGGCCCTCGAGGTCATGAGGGGCTACGAAGAGGGCAAGGATGCAGCAGTAATCGGAAGGGTGGTCCAGGGGGACCAGGGGCGTGTGGTCCTTAACACAATTATCGGGGGAAAAAGGGCCATTTTTGCCCTATCTGGTACACCGCTACCAAGGATCTGTTAGTGAGTTACAAAAATTAGGGGGTAAACAATGGGGATAGATCAGGGGGTATTAGGCGTTGGGAATATCCTCTTAAGAGACGAGGGCTTTGGCGTCTTTGTTGTTCGTTATATGGAAGAAAAGTTCAAATTGCCCGAAGGTACTAGACTCCTCGATGGAGGCACCTCTGGAATCTCGCTTTTAGATTATGTAAAGGGGCTAAATAGGCTCCTCATAATAGACGCCATAAAGGAGGCAGCCCCCCCTGGCACCCTCGTTGAGTTCTCCTCTGACGAGATAGAACTCCTGGCCCCATCCCTTAGGATGAGCCCACACCAGGTGGGCATCTTGGACCTATTGTCCATCCTAAGATTCGAAGGCTCTGCCCCAAAGGAGATAGACTTTTTATGTGTCATACCCAAGGAACTCTCCACTGGTCTTGGGCTCAGTGAGGAACTCGAGGCACTTGTGCCTGTTGCGGCTAAAAAGGCGTATGAGTGGGCGAACCATGCATGAGTTTTCCCTCGCAGAGGGTCTCGCAAGAGAACTCCTCAGGATTGCCAGGGAGCACAAGGCCTCGGCAGTAAGGGAGGTCTATGTCTCAATTGGGGCACTTTCTGGGATTGTGAGGGAGAGCTTCAGCTTTGGTTTTGAGATAATCAAGGAACACGAACCCATGTTGAAGGAGTCGCAGCTACATATTGAGGTGGACTATCCCACATACAGGTGCGGCCAGTGTGGCTACCTCATCGAGAGGTCCAGTGTAGTACCCGCCCAGTGCCCCATGTGTAACGGGGTTGAATTTTATCCGTCTGGTGGTGACGACCTCAAGATCATGCGGGTGGAACTGGACCTAGAGGAAGAAACCAGTGGTGGAGGTGATGAGCATGTGTGATACATGTGGTTGTGGTGAAAGGCAAGTGGATGTGGAGGTAAAAGAGAGCCTCTTTTCAAAGAACAGGGCCCTGGGCGAAGAAAATCGCCGTCTTGTTGAGGCAAAGGGGGCAAAGTTGGTCAACCTCATAAGTGCTCCTGGTTCAGGGAAGACCACTCTCCTTGAGGCCACAATAACGCACCTCATGCCCAAGGTATCCATTGGGGTTATCGAAGGGGACATAGAGACAGAGCGAGACGCCCAGAGGATCAGGGCCACTGGTGCCCGGGCAGTCCAGATCACCACAGGTGGGGCGTGTCACCTGGATGCCGTCTTGGTCCACAAGGCACTACACACACTTTTTGAGGGCGACAGTCACCTGGACCTCATATTCATAGAAAACGTGGGAAACCTCGTGTGTCCTGCGAGCTTCTACCTTGGCGAACACCTGAGATGTATACTCGTTTCCGTCCCAGAGGGTTCTGACAAGCCTTCGAAGTATCCCACGACCTTTAAGGACGCAGATGTATTTGCCATTACCAAAATAGACCTGCTCCCCTATTTCGACTTCTCCATTGATGAGGCGGCCAGAGAGGCAAGGCGGATAAATCCTGGCATCCAGATCGTTGAAGTGAGTGCCAAGACTCAAGAGGGGATGGCCGATTGGATTCATGCCCTGGGCATGAAAATATAACCTAATAAGGAGGGAGTTAGTCATGGGGAAGAGATTGATCATTTGTGTGGCACTCTGTGTATGGGTAGGGGCCCTTTGGCCCCACGGCTCTAAGGCAGAGCAGGAGCCCTTTTCCCGGTTCCACATGCCTGTGAGCAACCCCGTCTATTTTGGTGATCCCAGGAATGTAACTATGGTGAGGCCCATCTATCTCTACCAGCGCCTACCAGACAAGATAGAACCAGCACCTGGGCTCAAGGGACTCCTCAAGGAAAAACTTGGAACAGACAAGATCCCCTTGGATGGTCACGTGAACGGTTTTGCAGTCCAATTGAGCTACGCCTTTAGCCAGCGCCTTTCCTTTGTAGCTGTAAAAGATGGATATGTGGATTGTAGACCCGATGGAGATGCCCTCGATTGGGACGATCACAATGGTTGGGCAGACATCGCAGCAGGGGTTCAATACTCATTTTGGTACAGGCCAGACCAGGACTTTGTAGTCACTGCAAGGCTTGTCTATGAACTACCAAGTGGCACAGACTCGATCTTCCAGGGTAATGGAGATGGAAACCTTGCACCATCCCTACTCTTTCTAAAGGGCTTTGGGAAACTCCAGGTTAACGGCGCCATTGGCCTGGTACTGCCCATGGACACTGACGAGGAAAACACCCTGTTTTTTGACTCGTGGCACGTGAGCTATGCAGTCACCAACTGGTTTAGGCCACTTGTGGAGTTGAACCACTTCCATGTCTTAAATGCAGGTGACAGAGACCTTGAAGATGCCCTGGGAAAGGATGTGGTAGAGGCACTTCCAGGGCTGGATGGTGCAACCATAGCCGAAGCACTCCACAAGACCTCTAAGTCCAACAAGTGGGACGATCTGGTTGCGGCAGCCGCATCCTTTAATGGCTGCGACATCATTAATCTTGGGGGAAAGGACAACGACGAAAACGCAGACCTGGTCACACTTGCCATTGGGGCAAGGTTTAGGTTGACCAATTGGCTGGATCTAGGGGCTATCTACGAATTTCCACTCACCGACGACGAAGAAGGGATGATAGAGGATCGATACATGGTGGACGCTATGATTACACTCCACTTCTAATAGACACATAGCGCCCCAAACCTCCTTCAGAGGGGTGGTCTGGTCATGGCTGCCCCTCGTTCTCTAGATTGGTCCGATCCAGCCTGTGGTCGAGGCGGCCTTACAGGTACTGTAATTATTGAGAGGAGCTTTCCATCCTTCCTCTCCATCCTCACGTCCCCGCCGTGTTCGAACATGATCTTTGTGCAGAGATCTAGCCAGGTATGCGAACGTCTTGACGGGATTACAGGCACAGTGGCACCACCGTCAGACTCTGTCTTGCATATCTCGGCATCTCCACCCTCTCGAAAGACCATTATGATCTCGTCCCAACAGAGCCTGGCCTCAAAGATTATGGTCTTTGAGGTGCGATATATGGCCTGCAGGGTGTATTCTGCAATGTGCCAGAGGACCTGGCTAAAGAGGTCTCTATCCAGCATGACCTTGGGGAGTCCCTCCTCTACGTGGCACCTCGCCTCCATATCATATCGCCTCGCCTCTGCACAGAACGAGTGGCACCACTCTTGGAGCAGCGGGACTATGTCCGTCTCTCTCAGCTTTGGCGTAGAGACCAGGGCAATCTCACATGCCTGCCTCACCGCCTTTTCCATCTGTTCCACATGTTTTAGCACCTTCTTTAAGGTCTTTTTGGTAACGTATGGGGTACTCTCATCCAGGAGCAGTTTTCTAGTGAGTGCGCCTGTGCTCATCAATGCATTTCTTATGACGTGGGTAAGCTGATATACTACCTTTGAGACCGCTATTACACTGTCTGAGGCAGTGAGCTGGCGCTGGAGGGTAATCCTGTCGTGTAACTCTTCCATTATGGCCATGAAGAGCTCTATCACCCTTTTCCCCACGAGATCTACATCCTCTGGAATGAGATCCATCAGTCCCTTTCGCGTCTCCACATCTCCGGATAGGTCCACCACCAACTGGAGTCCTTCTATGGAGTTTAGCGCCTTGTAGTCATCAAAGGTGGGGATACCTAGCTCTTCTGCCAACACCCTCCCAGGTGCATCCTTTTTGGGATCTATGACTGTGGCAATAGAATAGTTGGAATAGTTGGAGTATTCAGACAGCAATAACAAAAGCTCCTTACACTCTGGTCCTCCTCCAACTATTCCTATGCGCATCAAATGTAGCAATCCTCCAAGTGGGTCTGTGTTATTAAAAAAAACAAAGCAAATTTAATGCCATTTACCTGGTTTCAGCAGTGTGTGTACAAAACAAAAGGGCTCACCACGAAATGCAAATATCATGCTCTTGGTCATCGTGATGACACTGCCCCCTCTATGATTTGTCTAAATAGATTTATCTCCTTGCCCAAATTCTTTCAAATGTTTAGAGTACAAGACTAGACCAGCTTATCACATTTTATAAGGGAAGTATTGCAAATGTTTACATGTGCCCTCTTGGGATATGGGACTGTGGGTACTGGGGTCTATAGACTTCTTGTGGAAAAGAAGCAGGAGATCCAGCGACGTATTGGTGTGGATGTCGTCATCAAGTGGGTATTTGACAGGGGCTTTAGGAGGACCAAGGAATTCCCACTCCCAGAAGGGGTGATGACCCGTGACCCAGAGGTCATATTCAATGACCCAGACGTAGACTGCGTGATCGAGCTCATCGGTGGTCTCGAACCTGCAAAAAGCTATATCCTAAAGGCCATTCGTGCAAAAAAGCATGTAGTCACTGCAAACAAGGCGGTCCTCTCCCATTCTGGACCAGAGATTTGGACCAGTGCCTACGAAAACCTTGTGGCCATTGGTTTTGAAGCCAGCGTGGGCGGCGGCATTCCAGTCATAAAGACAGTGAGAGAGTCTCTTGTGGCAAACGACGTCTCGTCCATTGTGGGGATCATGAATGGCACATCCAATTACATCCTCTCCAAGATGACCAAAGAGGGGAGCGAATACGCCCACACCCTAGAGGATGCCCAAAGACTCGGGTACGCCGAGGCAGACCCCACCTTTGACGTGGAGGGCTTCGATGCCGCACATAAGCTCACCATCTTGGCCATGTTGACTTTTGGCCAACCCTTTTCTTCAGAAGACGTCTATACCGAGGGGATCACCCAAATCACCCCCTTGGACATAGAATTTGCAAGAGAATTTGGCTACAGGATAAAACTACTTGCCATAGGGGACAAAGGGCCACAGGGTGTGATGTTGAGGGTCCATCCCACCATGGTGCCCGAGACCCATCTATTGGCCCAGGTTGACGGTGCCTACAATGCATTTTATTTTGTTGGAGATGAGGTGGGAAAACTGATCCTCTTCGGAATGGGGGCAGGCCAGGGCCCAACAGCCAGTGCAGTAGTAGCTGATATTGTGGACATTGCTAGAATGACCAGGGAAAGAGCAACTACCTCTATGCCCTTTGCACCCAATTTCACTCTGGACAAAAGTGCTACAACCATCCCTAAGATCCCGGTAACGTCCCTTGTCTCTAGGTATTACTTCAGGATCAGCGCACTGGACCGTCCTGGGGTGCTTGCAAAGATAGGAGGGGTGTTGGGAGAACATGACATCAGCATAGAGTCTGTAGTACAGAAGGGAAGGGGCAAAAAGGACGCAGTACCAATCGTCATGCTCACCCACGAGGCCCTGGAACAGAATGTGAGATCAGCCCTTTCAATAATTGATTCCCTTGAGATAACCATGGACAAGACCGTGGTCATAAGGTTGGCAGACTTGTCCAACGTGGGATAGAAAGCAAAAAAAGGAGAAACGAGCAGTGAGTGACCAGATCCAGAAACCTCCAGTAGATCGTTACTGCATACTCATCGGTGACGGGATGGGGGATTTCCCCATTGAAGAACTCGGAGGCAAGACCGCACTTCAGGCAGCCAGGACCCCTGCTATGGACAGGATGACCAGGCTTGGTGAGATCGGGACTGTCCAGACCATTCCAGAGGGGTTTCAGCCCGGAAGCGATGTGGCCAATATGACCTTGCTCGGCTACGACCCACGCCAATATTACACAGGCAGGGGCCCACTAGAGGCAGCGGCCCTGGGAATCCCAATGAACCCAGAAGATGTTGCCTTTCGCTGCAATCTCGTAACCCTGGGCTTCAAAGAGGGCCGAGTAATCATGGTGGACTATAGTGCAGGGCACATAAGTGACGAAGAGGCCCGACGCCTCATAGAGGACTTCGCACCCACCATAGCAGGCCGCTCCTTTCACCTATACCCAGGGGTGAGCTACCGAAATCTCCTCATGTGGCATGGTGGGCCAGAGGGGCTTGCTACTGTCCCACCCCACGACTTTACAGGAATGGACGTAACCGATGCATGGCATGTGTATGAAGAGGAGCCACTCCTGTACGAGATGCTCACAAAGGCCATCCAATTCTTCCACAAACACCCAGTGAACGAAAAGAGGCGAAAAGAGGGAAAGAGGCCTGCCAATGCCCTTTGGCCCTGGGGCCAGGGGAGAAAACCCATAATGCCCAAGATCACCGAACGTTTTGGAGTAAGTGGCGCTGTGATTGCAGCAGTGGACCTCATCCGGGGACTCGGTGTTTGGGCAGGCCTTGAAGTGCTCAAAGTCAAAGGTGCAACGGGATATCTGGATACAGACTACAAGGCAAAGGCAAGGGCTGCCATAGAGGCCCTAAAGGACTATCAGCTTGTGGTGGTGCACCTTGAGGCACCAGACGAGGCATCACACATGGGAAATGTGAAGGAAAAGGTCAAGGCCATAGAACGCTTTGACAAAGAGATAGTGGCAGAGGTGTGGGATGCCCTGAAGGACATGGGTGTCACATACAGGCTAATGGTGGTCACAGACCACTTCACCCCCATCAGGCTCAAGACGCATGGCCCATTTCCAGTCCCCTACTGCATCTTTGACTCTACAGACATCAAAGACAATCCCAATGCCTCCTTTTGCGAGAGGGTGGCAGAGGAGAGCACGGTCCACTTCCCAGAGGGCCATGAATTGTTTGAACGATTTCTGGGCATTGAACCAGTCTATGTAGAACTAGACCCAAAGAAGAAGGCACAATGATACACACAACCAACTACAGGGTAATTTATGGGGATACAGACAAGGCAGGGGTAGTCTACTATGGAAGCTACCTCAGGTTGTTTGAGATAGGTAGGACAGAGTTCCTGAGGTCCATGGCAAAGATGACATACAAGGAGATAGAGTCGAAGGGTATTGTCATGCCTGTGGTGGAGGCCTATGTGAGATACAAATCCCCCGCCTTCTACGACGACCTATTAAACATTGAAACTGCCATCTCTGCCCTAGACGACTACAGCATCACGTTCTTTTACAGGATCACAAGACATGGTGAAGACAAGGTAATAGTCCAGGGGAGCACCAAGCTCTGCGCCATAGATGAAAGTGGTGGTGGGATCACAAAGCTTCCAGAAGAGCTCGTCGCCACACTCGCCCCCCTGGTCATTCGTCCCAAGGTGCCCCATGAAAAGGTCAATTAAGGGCTGATATGTACAGGGTGAGCTCTACCATTGCACCTCCACCACCACATGGGCAAAGAGGGGCAAGGCCTCATCCAGGTATGAGGCGGGCGTCGATCCACCCCCCAGGGGCTTAAAGGGAGTAGTGGGCCATGGCCTATATCCCAGAAGAGATCATACAAAGGGTCCAAGACCTCGCAGACATAAGGCAGATAGTAGCAGAATATGTGCCCATTCGTAAGCGGGGGAGCAACTGGGTGGGGCTCTGCCCCTTTCACAACGACAAAGACCCTTCCTTTACAGTAAATGAAGACAAACAGATCTTCCACTGCTTTGGTTGCGGGGTTGGGGGTGGTGTGTTCAAATTTCTCATGCTCATAGAGGGGATGACCTTTGTCGAGGCAGTTAAAAGCCTTGCAACTCGATATGGCATTGAGATACCCACTCAATCTGGCCAAAGGGCAGGGGCTCAAAAGAGGGGATTCAAGACCGAGGAACTCCTAGAATGCCTTGCCTTTGCCCAGGAATTCTTTTCAAGCAATCTCACCAAGAGCAGGACAGGGCTCAGGGCCATGGAATATCTACAGGGGAGGGGGCTCAGTGAGGACACCATTGACCACTTTGGAATAGGATGGGCCCCTGATGGCTGGGACCACCTCGTAAAGGCCTTGAAGGCGCGGGGTTTTGAGTTGGGGGCGGCAAAGGATGCAGGACTCTTGGCCCAGAGGGAGGGCGCAACTGGATTCTACGACCGCTTTAGGGCCAGGATCACCTTTCCTATCCACGACAGACGGGGCAGGATCGTGGCATTTGGTGGCCGTCTCATAGAGGATGGAGAGCCCAAATATATAAACTCTCCAGAGGGCCCCCTCTACAGAAAGAAAGATATACTCTACGGCTACTACCTCAACAGGTCCTATATTCGTACTCAAGGCCTTGGCATTGTGGTGGAGGGCTATATGGACCTCGTGGCCCTGTTTCAACACGGGATAAAAAATGTGTGTGCCACCCTGGGTACTGCCCTTACCACAGAACATGGACGCATAATGAAGGGGCTCACCAAGGAGTGGCTCCTGGTCTTCGATGCAGATGAGGCAGGGCTAAAGGCGGCCCAACGGGCGCTCCCCATACTCTACTCCCTTGGTATTCGACCACGGGTCCTCTGCCTACCAGATGGACACGACCCAGACTCCTTTGTGCGTCAAGAGGGACGGGCCCAGTGGGAGAAACTAGTGGAACAGGCAGATTCTGGGATCGACTTTGTCATAAAACAGGCGAAGAGGCGCTTTGGCCAGGGCCCAGATGGGTGGATCGAGGCTAGCGAGTCTGTGATCAAGGTATTGGAAGAGATAGAAGACCCCATCAGAAAATCGCTCCTCTTAAGTTACGCAAGCCAAAAGCTCGGCGTGAGGGAATCACTCCTCATGGATCGAATGAAGACCCCCAAGAGATTGAGGGGCAAGGTGGCACAAGACAAGGCGCTGGTGGGGAGGAAGACTGGTGTTAAGGGCGTTGGCACTACATCACAGGCACAGCTTTTATCATTTATACTTAGCAATCCCCACAGGATGGATGCCTTCTTAGATGCAGGTCTCGAATTCTGGCTACAGGACCAGGCGTTGCTCAACCTATGGCAGAGCATGGTACACGCCTATGAAATATTTGGAGGACTGGAAATAGAGAGATTTTTGGACTACATTTCAACGTCCAAGGAGTTGGTCACCATGGCAATGGAGCTAATGGATATGCCTCCACCCCTGGAAGATTCAGAAGAGACCATTAAGAGGCTCATTGCCCACTGCCAGGACATGAAAAGGAGGACCCTCAGGAAGGAACTCATTGCCCAACTAAAGGACCAAGAGGCAAATGTGGAACATCTCCTAAGGAAGATCGAGGAACTCCATTAATAGATTACGCCATGAAAAAAATCGATAAAGACGGCTTTGACGACGAGATCATTTACGACGACCCTGGGTTAGAAGGCCTATCTGCCCTTGACTTTTCAAGCCCAACCCTCGACCCAGTGAAGGTCTACCTAAAAGAGATGGAGGCCAGTCGGCCACTCTCAAAGGAACAAGAACAAGAGGTGGCCAGGGTAATGGAACAGGGGGAGAGAGACCTGGTTGCCTCTGCCCTGAGGATTCCAAAGGTGATGGAGACCTTCATAAGTGCAGCCCAGTGTATGCTCAAGGTGGCAAAAGAGCTCAAGATCGAGCCGTGTAGTGACCTGCCTGTGGGAACAAAGGAGGCTTCGCCCTGTGAAGTCATGTTGAACAGGGTTATAGAGATCCACCATGAGTGCTCGAAACTATTGGAAAGGCTCAAAGAAGACAGAGAGAGAAGGGATGAGATAGTAGAGGAACTCAAGGGGGTGCGTGAAGGGCTCGACTCCATCTTTGAAACGATCCGCATGGAAAAGCGGCTCCTTGACACTGTAATCAACAACTATAGGGAAGAGGCCGAACGTCTAAAAGGGCTCGATGAAGAGAAACTACTGTTGGAGACAGGGCTCACCAGGGAGGATCTAGACATGGTAGATGAGGGATTTAGGAGCGGCTTCACAAGGGCCACATCTGCCAAGAGGCACCTCATCCAGTCGAACCTTAGACTCGTGGTGAGCATTGCCAAGCGCTATGTGCACCGAGGACTCCATCTCTCAGACCTCATCCAAGAGGGAAACATTGGGCTCATGAAGGCAGTGGAAAAATTTGAATACAGGCGTGGCTACAAATTCAGCACCTATGCCACCTGGTGGATCAGACAGGCCATCACAAGGGCCATAGCAGATCAGTCAAGGACAATCCGCATCCCAGTCCACATGATAGAGACCATGAACAAGGTCTTAAAGGAGATGCGCGAGCTCCACCACGAGACAGGCAAGGAGCCAGATACCGCTGTGGTGGCAGAGAGACTAGGGCTCTCCAAGGAGAAGGTAGATCAGATACTCAAGATCGCGAGAGACCCTGTGAGCCTGGAGACACCCATTGGAGATGAAGACGACTCATATCTCATAGACTTCATAGAGGATGAGGACACCCCCACACCTGATGAGTGGGCAGTGAGGATGAACCTCATAGAGCAGACCAGGATCGCCCTGGCCACACTGACCCCCAGGGAGGAAAAGATCCTCAGGATGCGATTTGGCATAGGAGAGAACGCGAATCACACCTTGGAGGAGGTGGGTAAGGACTTTGCAGTTACCCGCGAGAGGATACGACAGATCGAGGCAAAGGCCATAAAAAAGTTACGCCATCCAAGGCGCGGTAAGGACCTCAAGCACTTTGTGGAAAAATAATAGATGAAAGATTGACCTCTTAGACCACGATGTCTAGGCCCCTATTCTCACCAGTGCCCCTTTCCCCTGACTGGTTTGCCCCCTGTCTCACCTTGTTTTCCTCTGCCTCTTTCATGATCTCCACCATGGCCTGAATGGCCTTGGCCGCTGCCTGTGCCGCCACGCGCCTGTCTTGCTGAGATGGGTGAGCTGGTGCAAGGGCAGCCCGTTGGACAGTACGCATCTTCTCGAGGGTAGCCCGTGGGTCCTTCTCTTCGGAGGTGTCAATGGAGACCTCCCCTGCCACTGCATAGCGCCTACCATCTGGACCAGTCTTATACTCAAAGTGGGCCCCGCCCCTGACATAAGGGCCACCAGCGGCAATGTGGGCCATTTCATGCTGCTTGACTTCCTGATCCCTCTTTTTCAGTCGAAAGAGTTCCTGCAATTCTTGACTGGTAAGGTCATTGGGTGTCGATGCACCCTGAGAATATATGTCCCTCTTGGAGGATGCTTGGTCTTCTTGTGCCAGGGAAGTGTCTTTCTGCCCCTTCTCATCAGTCACACCAGGGGTACTGCCCTCATTTTTGACTGGTGGGGCATAGCTCTGATGAATATTGCTTGGGACCTGGGGCAATATCTTCATAATATTCATTTTTTATATCGGCAAAAAGGGGCATGGGCTTTAATTTCCCTTTAATTCCCATTAGACGCACCCCTCAACTGCCACCCTCTTTATCTTGATCCACCTCGTTTACCACCTCGACGAACCACTTCTCCCCACCATACAATTCCCTTGCACATTCTGGACAGATGGAGTGGCTGAAAGAGACATCTGAATGTGTTGTAATGTAGGACTCTAGCTGGTTCCAATATCCTTGGTCGTCTCTGATCTTCTTACACCTTGAACAGATGGGGATAAGGCCTGAGAGGGTCTTTATTTCGTTGTGGGCGCTTTTGAGTTCTTGTAACAATCGTTGGAGTTCCTTGTGCTTTTGAGAGACCTTGGCCTTTTCTTCATAGAGACGTCTTAGGAGTAGAAAATTCCTTCTATAGGAAAACTCCTTTGAGTAGGCTGTAAATAACCCAATGATCAATGTAGTAAGGGCAAAGAAATTCTGTTGTAGAAATGTATCCAGTGGTACCTGAAAGAGGGCAAAAGAGACCACCTCAAAGGCTGCAATCAAAAAAATGGCCGTAGCCGAGGCCCACAAGAACCTCATGTTAATGAAGGCGGTCCCATAGAAGATCACCAGCAAGAGCCCCACGTAATAAGTGTAGCGCGTTGGGGGTGGGATGATGACGAGCATGGCAATCACGCCAAGCCCTGCTCCGGTGACGAGCAGTGCAGTCACAGGCTGCCAGTATCGCCTGAAACTCGGATGGTACGAATAGAGGACCCCAAGGAAGAGTAGTGGGCATACAAGGGCATATCTAATGAACCAGATCTCTTCCTTTTGTTCTGGTACAGAAAGGGCGTCTAGCAGGCCAAAGAGGCTATAGAGGACTATACCGATGATAAAGCCACACCTAAAGAGCTGAAGAGAGCTATCGTAGAAAAATTCCCTGAACTCCTCTTCGTATGCCTGGTCATGTCCTTTAAACGATAGGGTAAGGAGGTGTTTCATTTTTTTTAAATTGGAGACTCAATCTGAGACTATGAACGAATCTGGATACCCCGTCCGCTCTAGACTCTTCTCCAGCTTTCTTGCGGCCACGATATATGTGCCAGCATATACCTGGACGCCGTACAAGGTCCCCTTGGGAGTCCACCTCTTCCTTATTTTTACCGTCTTAAATCTCTTGAGGAGTCTCTCCCTGAGCCTCAGGGCATTGGCCTTGTCCCTGAAGGCCCCGATCTGGACATAGAACCTCCCATGGGCGAGGTCTGGAAGGTGCTTAAAGGCCGCCCGTGTCCTGGTGGTGCTCTCGCCTAGGGCAGTCACCCTGACCTTGGCGACCCCAGGCCCCACCATCCCAATGGCCCGGGCAGCAGCATAGCTTAGGTCAATTATGCGCCTTTTCACAAATGGGCCGCGGTCATTTATCTTTACCACCGTCTTCTTTCCATTCTCGAGGTTTTCCACCAGGCAATAGGTGCCAAGGGGAAGGGTCTTGTGGGCAGCAGTAAACCGGTACATGTTGTAAGGCTCACCACTTGCTGTGGGCCTACCGTGGAAGGCACGGCCATACCATGAGGCATAACCCACCTCTCTATATCCCAGGGCGCTTGGAAGCGGATAATAGACCTTGCCATTGACTACATAGGGCTGCATGGATGGTGGGCGCCCCGTCACACGGGGTGGCTGAGGTCTCTTATGACCCCCACAGGAATAGAGGCCTAGGGAAAGGACGCCTATGCAAAGGATGCGTATTGTGTTATGAATCCATCTAAATCTTTCCACGTTTTTACTTTAAGATGATGAAAAGGATCTACCTGGACTATAATGCCACGACACCGGTCTCTCGTAAAGCAATAGAGGCAGCAATCCACGCCATGGAAAGTGGGTGGGGGAACCCAGGATGCACCCACGAGGCAGGGATTGAGGCCAAAAGGTTGGTAGAGCTTGCAAAAGAAAGAGTGGCACGCATGATAAATTGCCATGGAGATGAGATCGTATTCGTTAGCGGTGCCACTGAGGCCAACAATACAGTGCTATTATCGATATTGCCCCACGTGGCCAAGGGCTCTACCAGTTCACACCTCATCACCACAGAGATCGAACACCCGTCTGTGTTAAACCCAGCGATCCGGCTGATGGAGCTTGGGTATAAGTGTACCTTTTTGAAGGTGGACAAAGATGGGCGTGTGGACCCACAGGCATTTGAGGCTGCCATAAGGCCCACTACCAGACTTGCGTCCATAATGCTCGCCAATAACGAGCTTGGCACCATAGAACCAGTGAGGGAGATCGCAGAGATAGCCAAAAGGTACGGTATCCTCATCCACACAGATGCCTCCCAGGCCATTGGAAAGATTCCGGTGGACGTAGAGTCGCTCGGGGTAGATTACCTCACCATTGCAGGCCACAAATTTTATGCACCCAAGGGGATAGGCTGTCTTTACGTGAGGCGAAGGGCACCCTTTTTCCCCATGTTCTTTGGTGGTGGGCAGATTGGTGGAAGGCGCCCCGGCACAGAACCCGTACCACTTATGGCCGCCTTGGGCGCTTCGGCAGAGGAGGTGAGTCAAACGGTCTATGAGGAGGGCCCTAGACAAAAGGCCCTAAGGGACTACTTTTATGGGCTCTTAAAGGAGCGCATTGGAGGAGAACGCGTCTTGGCCAATGTCTCTCTCGAGACCACTTTACCCAACACCCTTAGCGTGAGATTCAAGGGGGTGGAGTCAAGAAACCTCCTTTCAAAGTGTAGATACGTCATGGCATCCACAGGGGCAGCATGCCATGAGGTAGAGGCCTCTGTCTCTCACGTGCTTGCGGCCATAGGGCTAGGCCCAAAAGAGGCGAGTGAGACTGTGAGGTTCTCCCTTGGTAGATACACAGACAAAGAGGCCATAGAGATCGCGGTGAATGACATAGAGAGGGCCTATATGGAACTTAAAGAAGAGAGATCGTAGTAGAGGAAATAGGGGAGGGCCTTTGAAATTTATAGACCTTAAAAGACAGTATCTTGCATACAAAGACGAGATAGACCGGGCGATTCAGGGTGTTGTGGAGTCCTCTAGCTTCATACTTGGAAAAGAGGTAGAGGCATTGGAGGAAGAGCTCTCATCTATGGTGGGGCAGCGAGGGGCTGTGGGGGTTGCCTCTGGAACAGATGCACTTCTCTTGAGCCTCATGGCCCTAGGTGTTGGGCCAGGGGATGTGATCTTAACCACACCCTTTACCTTTATCGCCACAGCAGAGGTAGTCTCTCTCCTTGGTGGAGAGCCACACTTTTCAGACATCCAGCCCGATACCTTCAATATGGACCCAGACAAACTCGAGGAGACCATTAAAAAGGTGGAATCCACCCACAAGGGGCCAAAGGGCATCATTGTAGTGAGCCTCTTTGGCCAGGTCCCAGACATGGATGAAATCCTCGAGATCGCCAACCGTCACGGCCTCTTTGTCATAGAGGATGCATGCCAGTCCTTTGGAGCAATGTACAGGCAAAGGCCCTCTTGCGGTTTGAGTACGGTCGCCGTCACCTCCTTCTTCCCATCAAAACCTCTAGGCTGTTATGGAGATGGGGGAATGGTCTTTTCAAGTGATCCCGACCTCCTCGCCGAGATAAGGGCGCTCAGGGACCATGGTCAAAAGAGGCGCTATATCCACGAACGGATTGGGCTAAATTCTAGGCTCGACGCCATCCAGGCGGCTGTCCTGAGGGTAAAGGCAAGGCACTTAAAAGACGAAATCAAAAGGCGGGAGACCATAGCCACGAGATATGGCCAGCTCATAGAGGAAGAAGGGGTAGATGTATTGCCCCCTGTAGTAAGGCCAGACAGAAACAGCGTATTTGCCCAGTACACCATCAGGATCGGTCAGGGGATGCGAGACAGGGTGAGGGAGCAACTGGCATCTGAGGGGATACCCACAGCGATCCACTACCCGATCCCACTCCACCTCCAGCCCTGCTTCAAGGGGCTTGGGTATGGCAATGGAGCCTTTCCAGTGGCCGAGGAGGCGGCCAAGGAGGTGTTGAGCCTCCCCATGCACCCATTTCTCGAAGAAGGGGAACAGGTCCGGGTGGTAAAAGGGATAAAGGAGGCATTAAGGGCGAGCGCTTGATCTTTTAAGGCCCTTGATTTGCGTAAGACTTGCCCTCTCAAAGGGCGCAAATCTATACGAAAGGAGAGAATGTGTCATGATCGAACGATATTCAAGGCCAGAGATGGCCTCTATATGGACGCAGGAGAACAAGTTTAAGACCTGGCTCGAGGTGGAGTGTCTGGCCGCAGAGGCATGGGCCGAACTAGGCGTCATACCCAAAGAGGCGGCCAAGGCCATAAGAGAGAGGGGCAACTTCGACCCACGGCGTGTAGAGGAGATCGAAAAGACCACTCGCCACGACGTAATAGCATTTCTCACAAATGTTGCTGAATATGTGGGCGAGGAGGCACGCTACCTCCACTGGGGTCTCACCTCGTCTGACATGCTTGATACTGCCAATGCAGTGATAATGACCCAGGCCATGGACCTCATCATAAAGGACGTAGAAGGACTCATGGAGGTGATCAGGCGAAGGGCCTTTGAACACAAGGACACAGTGATGATAGGCCGTTCCCATGGCATACATGCAGAGCCCATCACCTTTGGCCTCAAGCTGGCAGTCTGGTACGACGAGATGCGGCGAAACAGAGAAAGGCTCCTCGGGGCAAGGGAACGCATTGCATATGGTAAGATATCTGGTGCAGTGGGCACCTTTGCCAATGTGGATCCCAGGGTCGAGGCATACGTGTGCGAAAGGCTCGGACTAAAGCCCGCCCCAGCCAGCACCCAGATCATACAGAGGGACCGCTATGCCGAGGTCTTTTGCCAGCTTGCAGTGCTCGCAAGCTCGTGCGAAAAGATAGCCGTGGAGATAAGGCATCTTCAGAGGACTGAGGTCCTGGAGGCAGAAGAGTACTTTAGGCCAGGCCAGAAGGGCTCATCTGCCATGCCGCACAAGAGGAACCCAATCCTCACAGAGAACATTACAGGGCTTGCGCGCCTGGTGCGCTCCTATGCCATCCCAGCCTTAGAGAATGTGGCCCTGTGGCACGAGAGAGACATAAGCCACTCATCAGTAGAGAGGGTCATTGGGCCAGATGCCTTTATTGCCTGCGACTTTATGTTGGCGCGGCTAAAGGGCGTATTGGACAAGCTCGTAGTCTATCCAGAGCGCATGAAAAGGAACCTCAATCTCTTAAAGGGACTCATTTTTTCCCAGCAGGTCCTCCTGGTGCTCACACAAAAAGGGGTCTCCAGGGAAGAGGCATACAGGCTTGTACAGAGAAACGCCATGAAGGTCTGGGAGGGTGAGGGAGACTTTAAATCCATGCTCCTTGCCGACCAAGAGTTGATGTCTCACCTCTCCAAAGAAGAGATTGAGGAGATTTTTGATCTCGGTTATCATCTAAAACATGTGGATACTATTTTTAAACGCGTCTTTAAGGACCAAGACGAGTGAGAAGGGCCCCGATGGACTTTGAACAGAAGAGACAAAGGCTCATGGAGATACTCAAGGAGCGCTCTTACAGGGAGGGCGACTTTACCCTTACCTCTGGTAAAAAGAGCAGGTACTACATAGACTGTAAGACTACGACCCTCCTGCCAGAAGGGGCCTATCTCACGGGCCTCCTCTTTTACCACACCATCTGCCAGGAAGGCCTTCCACAGGTGGAGGCTGTGGGGGGCATGACCCTTGGGGCAGACCCATTGGTGACGGCAGTGGCAGTGATAAGCCACTTGGAGGGTCGGCCACTACCTTCTCTCATCATAAGAAAAAAACCAAAGGGCCACGGCACAGGTGCCTGGATAGAGGGGCTCAGCAATGTAAGGGCAGGAGCAAGGGTTGCACTGCTAGAAGACGTGGTCACCACAGGCGGCACCCTCATCCAGGCGGCCCAGAGGATGAAAGATGCAGGTCTTGAGGTGGTGCGCGTAATCTGCCTCGTAGACCGTGAAGAGGGTGGGGCAGAGGCCCTTAAGGCACAAGGGCTCCACCTCGAATCCATAATCAAGAGAAAGGAGTTGACAGAGCTATGAAGGAAAAGGTCCAAGAGGCCCTCGACAAGGTAAGGCCCATGCTCCAGAGGGATGGCGGAGACGTGGAGCTTGTGGACGTAGACGAGGAGATGGGCATAGTCCAGGTGAGGCTTACAGGTGCATGTAAGGGGTGCGCCATGAGTCAGATGACGCTTCGAATGGGGATCGAACGCTTTTTGGTCCAGGAAGTGCCTGGAGTAAGGGGTGTCGAGGCAGTGCCTTGATCACTGATGGTGATAGGGCAACCCCCTTTCTATGGTGATGGCCCTATAGACCTGTTCCACCAGGAAGACCCTTGCCATCTCGTGGGTCAAGGTCATGCGCGATAGAGAGAGTGTAAGGTCCCCCTGGGTCAATACACGCTGATTGAGACCACTGGGCCCACCTATTATGAACGCCACGTGATTAGGAGGGGAATTGAGACGTTGGGTCAAAAACTTGGAAAAGGAAAGGGAGTCCATCTCTTGCCCCCCTTCGTCCAAGATCACCTTGAATGCGCGAGGTGGAAGAGACCTTTCCATGCAATCATATGGTCCGCGGCCCCTTTTCGATGCCTCCTTAACCTCTCGCACCTCCACCTGGACAAAGTGTCCGATCCTCTTTACATAGAGGTCGATACCCACTTTTATCCACTGTTCCCTGGTCTTGCCGGGCCAGAGAAAGGAAATCTTTGACATGACGTACTCCAAATTACAGGCCGAACTCTTTAAAAGACTACCAAAGATAGATGAGCTTTTAAAGCACGCCCCAGCGGATTGTCCGCGTAGTGCAGCGCTAAAGGCGGCGAGGGAGACCGTGGAGAGGCTTAGGACCACCATCAAGGAGGCCCCAGAAGAGGCAGCGCCCTTGTTGGACACTGGTGCCACAAGGGAGCTCTTTGAAGAGCGCCTCAGCCGCATACTATCGCCCTCTCTAAGACCAGTGGTCAATGCCACAGGGGTGATCGTCCACACAAACTTGGGAAGGTCCCTTATCCCGCGAGAGATCTTGAGGGATATGGAGGAGATCGGGGCCAGATATTCCAATCTGGAGTTTGACCTCGATCGTGGGGTGAGGGGCTCAAGGTATGTGCACGTGGAAGAGCTCTTGTGTGAGATTACAGGGGCAGAGGCGGCCCTGGTAGTGAATAACAATGCAGCAGCCGTACTCCTTGTGCTCTCGAGCCTTGCCAAGGGCAAGGAGGTGGTGGTCTCGAGGAGCGAACTTGTGGAGATTGGCGGTTCCTTCCGCATCCCAGACGTCATGCGCCAGAGCGGTGCAATACTTCGGGAGGTAGGGGCCACCAACAGGACACACCTTAGAGACTATGAAGGGGCCATAACAGAAGAGACTGCCATGCTCTTGAAGGTCCACCAGTCCAATTTTAAGATCCTTGGCTTCACTAAATCTGTGTCTGTAAGGGAGTTGAGGGAGCTTGCAGACCGCCATAATCTCCTGGTGTTCGAAGACCTTGGTAGTGGCTCCTTTGTGGACTTTTCAAAGTATGGTCTCGAGTATGAACCAACAGTCCAAGAGGCAGTAGGGCTTGGGGCCCACGTAGTGAGTTTTAGCGGTGACAAGCTACTGGGGGGGCCACAGGCAGGGGTGATCCTTGGGACGAGGGAGCTCATAGGTAAAATCAGGCAAAATCCACTCAACCGCGCGCTTAGGGTGGACAAATTCACACTCTCTGCCCTAGAGAGCCTCTTGAGGTTGTACAGGGACGAAAAAAAGGCCATCCAGGCCATTCCAACGGTTCGGATGATAACAGAACCCCCGGAGGTCCCCAAGAAAAAGGCAAGAAGGCTTTTAAACAGGTTGAGGCGCCTCAATTTAAAGGGAGTTACATTTGGTCTGATCCCCACTGTGGGACGCGTGGGCGGCGGCGCACTCCCCCTTCAAGACATCCCTTCTTTTGGGGTGAAGATGGAGTTTCACCCTGATTCTCCACTGGACGCCCATGGTGTAGAGGAGGCGCTCAGAACGAATGATCCGCCTGTCATCGTGAGGATAGAGGCAGAGTGTGTGATCTTCGATGCAAAGACCCTTTTGGAAAGCGACATCCCAATCATTGAAATGGCCCTAAGGACCCTATGATCCAGCCACTTACGAGAGAAGACATAGTGATCCTCGCACCATTGGTTACAGAGGAGCTCAGGGCCATATTTTCCTTTAAAAAGGGAGATCCATACCCACTGGATACCCTAGAGGAGCAAATCAACAAGACCTTTCCTGCCACCTTGGCCAAAAGGGCACTAAGATCCATACTCCAGGACGAGCCCGTATGGGACAGGATTGGACACAGGGTGTGGTTGCCCATAAGGGGAAAAAACGGTGGTACTCCCCTGGGAGTACTTAGCCTAAATGGAGTAGAGCGAACCGTCTCTCCTGAAGAGGGCATGAGGTGGCTCCCAGTACTTGCCCGCCTTGTAAAGGGACTCTACAAGGAGAAAAAGGAAGCGGCACTCGGAAAAATGGTGGATTCAGTCCCCTCCTATCTACTCTATACCCTCGATGGGATAAGGAGTGGGGCAATATTGGAATACATGCCCTATATCCTTTACTTGGAGTATGGAAAAAGTGGCGGGCAGGACCCAAGAAAGATATTTAAAGGGGCGCACTTTTTGGGTGGTGGGCACGGGGTAGGCTGGTGGTTTGTAGATGGAGATCCTGGGCGACACGCCCTCTATCTCGAACGCCTCCTTAGGGCTGGGGCCAAGAAGGCATTTATATTTGAGACGAAAGAGGCCGTGGAAAGGGATGACTTGTCAAAAAGGCTCGAAAGCTACCAGGAGGTCTCAAGGGCACTTGGATTTAGGGTGCTCTCAAAGGCGACCTTGGAGATACTCTCTGGGCGCTCTGGCATCGAGGACCCGTTGGCCTTTTTTAATACCATAGACCCAGCACTCAAAAGTGTAAGGCGTAGGCCCCAAAAGAATTTCTTTATTACAGGCCTACATGGGAGGAGAGGAGATACGGCTACAACCCGGGCCACCACAGGGGGAACGGTCCTCTATGAGGATAATCTTACGCACTTTTTCATAGGTGGAGCAGGGCATGTATCCAATAAGGGGGATTTTGTATTCTCAGAGACCAATTGTGACTCATTTAATACCTTGTGGCTAAAGCGGGGGCTTTTTTGGGCAGGGGCGCACGCAAGCTTTCTTAAGAAAGGGGAGCGCTTCTCTGTGGGTTCTCTTACCTTTCAGGTGGCAGGGGACGAGTGCTTCTCTTTGGGGGATCTTTGGGCCGCGGTCCACTATTATAAAAAGGCAGTGGCACTCGACCCTAATAATGTTGGGGGGTGGAACAGCCTTGGGGTGTCTCTTGCCCGTATAGGGCAGGTAAAAAGGGCTATAGAGGCCTTTAAGCGCGCTATCCATCATGCCCCAGAAGACCCCATGGGCCACTACAATCTGGGTGGACTCTTGCTCCAGCACGAAAGGGTAATGGATGCCTTGGACCATCTCGCCAAGGCCCATCGACTCGATGGAGAAAACCCACTCATATGTGCGAGATATCTAGAGGCCCTCTTGGAGGCAGGCGAGGATAAGGATGCAGAACGCCTCCTAGTGGAGCTCGAAAAACGTCAACCATCCATGGAGGACACATCTGCTGTTCACCGCATAGCATCCAGGGCGAAGTTCCTATTGGGAGACATTGAGGGCGCGTCCTATCTTGCAAAAAGGGCCCTTTCCATAAGACAAAACGACCCAGAGATGCTCTTTATTGCAGCAACCGCACTCTTTTTATTGGAGGGACTGAGGGAAAAGCCCAAGGCCATTCTCTCTTCCCTAGACCCCCAAAAGATCGCATCAAGACGGATGAGAAGACAATATCACCTGTTCAAATCCAAGATATATTGTGATAAAAAATAAATATGGGGACAATTTCCTGTTTAAGATACATGATCTACTGGATTGTGTATCTTTTTGTGACCATATTCACAATTACGCCCCTTGCACATGCCACAAATGGCATGAACATCATCGGCTTTGGGCCCTTGGGGCTTGGTATTGGCGGAGCAGACGTGGCGCTCCTCGGGGCCTGTAGCCCCATAGCCTCAAACCCTGCCAACCTCATCCAAGTATGTGACAGGAGCCTCTCCATCGGTTCTTCCTTTCTTTATCCCAAGTTAAGACTGAAAACAGACCCACCCCCGGGTCAAAAGGGGAACAACAGGGCGTCCTCGCACCAGGTATTTGCCTTCCCCTTTGCATCCATGGCCGTTAAGCTCAATGACAGGCTGGGGATTGGCGTGGGCGTCTTTGTCCAAGGGGGGATGGGTGTAAACTTTAAGGACCTAAACACCATCTATGGTACCAGGGACGAGATAAAGAGCCAGGTGAGGTTTGGGAGGCTCAGTCCAACCATAGTCTATTCGCCTACTGAGCGACTCTCCGTGGGGTTGAGCGTAAAGCTTGGATATGCAGATGTGGGGTACAAATTTTTCCCTGCCACCTCCCTTTACCGTGACGAGATGGTATTTTTCGGTCAAGAGCTCAGAGGTGCCCGCTCCACCACCTTTTCCATCACCACTGGGGTGAACTACAAGGTCACACAGAGGATACGGCTTGGAATAGACGTCACCACCAAGAGCTCCCTTGACCTCAAGGCAGGCAAATTATTGGTGAACATGGAGGGCTTGGGACTCGGAATGGTTAGATACGATGCTGAGGTGAAAGACTTCACATGGCCTGCCCAGTTGCGAATGGGATTATCCTTAAGGCCTGCGAGGAAAATCAAGCTGGCCTTTGAGTTGAGGCACATCTGGTGGAAAGAGGCACTAGGCACCATCAGAGTAAAAGGCCGCGATCCCCACGGCGGAGGCACCACGAGGCCCCCTGACTTTATGGCAAAGTTCCCTTTTAGGTGGCGAAACCAATGGGTAGCGGCCTTTGGCGGCGAGATACAGGCGACCCCGAATATTTTGATCCGCTTTGGTTATAACCATGGAGACAACCCCATAAGGTCGAGATACCTCTCACCCCTCTTTCCTGCAACTGTAGAAGACCATGTGAGCCTAGGGGTCCGATTTGCCTGCCCATGTGTGAAAGGCACAGCCATAGACCTTGCATATGTCCATGCATTTACCACAGAGGAAAAAGTAGAGGCCCAAAGCCTTATTGCAGGCGAGGACCCGAGGATCAAACACGTCCAAGACACCCTGGGACTCTTCTTTACAAAGAAGTTTTGATGAAGGGACCCTAGTAGTCAGATCCCACACAATCCCATCTTAAAATAGATACTTTTACCCCTGATTTATGCCAAAACTTGGTGGACAATCTATTTGTACTCACTTGACAATTCGATTTTTGGCTATTAGATGAATGAGAAATCTCATTTTCGGGGGAATATCAATGAAAGAGGTAAGACTACATGGACGTGGGGGTCAAGGTGGAGTGACCTCCGCAGAGCTCGTTGCCATTGCAGCTATCGAAGAGGGAAAATATGCACAGGCATTCCCCAGTTTCGGGCCTGAGAGGAGAGGTGCACCTGTGGCCGCCTTCATCAGGGTGAGCGATGCACCCATCAGGACGCGTGAGAAGGTGTACCATCCAGACATCGTCCTCGTCCTAGATGCAGCCCTTCCGCAGATCGTAAACGTTCAGGCAGGCATGAAGGATGGGGGGATCACTATCTTGAACTCCGAGATGTCTGAGGCTGAAATCCGGGAAAAGTTCGGTCTCAAGGGGCGGTTGGCCATCGTAGACGCCAATAAGATCGCCATGGAGGTATTGGGGCTCCCCATTACGAACACGACTATGTTGGGGGCGCTCCTAAAGGCCACTGGAATCGTTGGGATCGAGCCATTGGAGGCCGCCCTGGAGAAACGGTTTGGTAGGCTGGCAGACAAGAACAAGGCAGCTTTGAAGCGTGCCTATGACGAGACCGTAATCACCGATTAGTATCGGATCAGAAAAACAAGTTTAAGGAGTTGTACCATGGCTGTTCAAGATGCCATTATTGGTTGGAAGACGATTACACACGGGTGCCATGTGCTTGAGCCAGGGAGCACTCGACATTTCAAGACCGGCGACTGGAGGTCCATGAGGCCTGTAGTGGACAAGGAAAAGTGCATAAAGTGCGGGATGTGCTACATCTTTTGCCCAGACATGTGTTATTCCCAGACAGAAGAGGGCTACTACGAGGCCAACATGGACTATTGCAAGGGTTGTGGCATCTGTGCCAACGAATGCCCCAAAGATGCCATAACCATGGTCCCGGAAGAGGAGGAGTAAGATGGCAAAACGTGTAGGTATTGAAGTTTCCATAGCAATCGCAGAGGCGGTTAAGTTGGCTCAGGCAGAGGTCGTTGCCGCCTACCCCATCACCCCACAGACACACATCGTAGAACACCTCTCGGAGTTGGTGGCAGATGGGGAATTGGACGCAGAATTCATCCCAGTGGAGTCAGAGCACGCAGCACTCAGTACCTGTTGTGGGTCTGTAGCAGCAGGGGCCAGGACATATACTGCCACGAGTTCCCAGGGCCTCATGCTCATGAGCGAGGTACTATATGTGGCCTCTGGTATGAGGCTCCCCATTGTGATGACCGTGGCAAACAGGGCGCTTTCAGCACCCATCAGCATCTGGAATGACCACCAAGACATCATGACCCAGCGTGACTGTGGCTGGATACAGACCTTTGCAGAAAATGGACAGGAGGCAGTGGACCTCACCCTCCATGCATTTAGGGTTGCAGAGGACCGTAAGGTCTCACTCCCCATGATTGTGAACATCGATGGCTTTACCCTGAGCCATGTGATCGAACCCATCGAGTTGCCAGACCAGGCAGACGTGGACAGGTATCTACCGCCATTCAAGCCAAAGTACAAACTCGACCCGAAAAAGCCCATATCCATGGGTCCAGTGGGGATCCCAGAGGTCTATACAGAGGCGCGTATGGCCCACGATCAGGCCATTAAAAATGCCAAGCGCTGGATCATCAAGGCGTGGGACGAGTTTGAAGAGGTCTTTGGAAGGCGTTACAATCCAGTGGAAGAGTATCGCACCGAGGATGCAGAGATAGTGCTCGTGACCATGGGGAGCATCTCTGAGACTGCCATGACGGCAGTGGATAAGATGCGCGACGAGGGCAAGAAGGTGGGCCTTTTGAAGATCAGGCTGTGGAGGCCATTCCCAGGGCCCGAGTTCAGAAAGGCAGCAAAGGGCGCCAAGGTGCTCGCTGTTGTGGACAGGACCCTTGCTCCAGGCGCCTCCAGCGGGCCTGTTGGCGAGGAACTGAGGACAGTGTTCTACAAGGTCCCAGGTGCACCCAAGATCTTCAACTTCATTGCCGGACTGGGTGGCAGGGACGTTACAGTAGAACGCTTTGAGGAAATGGTGGACAAGGCCGCCTCTTATGCCAAGAAGAGGCCAAAAGAACTCTATGAAGTGATTGGAGTGCGTGAAAAATGATACCTGAACTCGAAAAATTCAAAGGATTTTCAGCAAAGAGGTTACCAAAGGAAGAAGGGCTCGCCTCTGGGCACAGGGGATGCCAGGGCTGTGGCGAAGTGCTTGCCCTTCGTATGGTCATGAAGGCCCTAGGGAAGGATGTAATAGTATGTAGTGCCACAGGGTGTATGGAGATCATCACATCTCCTTATCCACAGAGTGCGTGGAATGTGCCCTGGATCCATGTGGCCTTTGAAAACGCCGCTGCCGTGGCATCTGGTGTGGAGTCAGCACTCAAGGTCTTGAGGCGTAAGGGGAAACTCCCCAAGAAGCACATAGATGTAGTGGCAGTGGGTGGCGACGGCGCCACTGGTGACATTGGGCTCCAGTGGATCTCTGGCGCCTTTGAGCGTGGCCACGACATGGTTTATGTCTGCCTAGACAACGAGGCATACATGAACACTGGTGTCCAGCGTTCGGGCTGCACCCCATATGGTGCTATGACCACCACAAGCCCTCCAGGGAAAAAGAGCATAGGCCAGGTAACGTGGAAGAAGAACATACCGCAGATCATGGTGGCCCACAACATCCCCTATGTGGCCACTGCAAGCCCTGCGTATTACCTGGACCTTATGAACAAGATCAAGAAGGCGGCCATGGTAAATGGCCCAGCATATGTGCACATCTACTCACCATGTCCCACGGGCTGGGGTTCAAGGGGTGAAAAGTCAGTAGAATATGCCCGCCTGGCAGTGGAGACAAAGGTATTCCCACTTTACGAGGTAATCGAGGGCAAATACATCGTAAGCAGGAAGATCACAAAGCCAAAGCCAGTCTCTGAATACCTCAAGGGTCAGAGGCGCTTTCGCCACTTGACAGAAGAGAACATTGCGTATATCCAAAAGAGGGTGGACGAAGAGTACGAAAAGATACTGAGGTTGGCAGAACTTACCTGAGAAGAGACCATGAATTTTTCATCCACATAATGGGTGCTTTATTTCAAGGCCTCCCCAAAAGGGAGGCCTTTTTTTGGGCTAAAATTGAGGAGATCCCCTGATGAAACACCTCCTTGGAATGAGATTTCTGGAAAGGGAAGAGATTGAGGCGATATTGGACCAGGCAGAGGCCTTCAAGGAAATCCTTGAAAGACCGATAAAGAAGGTACCGACGCTACGGGGTAAAAGTGTGGCAAACCTCTTTTTCGAGCCCAGCACCAGGACAAAGCTCTCGTTTGAGATGGCAGCCAAGCGGCTCAGTGCAGATACAGTGGGCATTTCCAAGACCACCAGCAGCGTGGTAAAGGGGGAGGACCTAATAGATACGGTAAAAAACATAAAGGCCATGAAGACCGATTGCTTTGTGATCCGCCACGCCTCTTCTGGGGCACCACATATGATAGCCCGCCACCTGGACTGCCCAGTGATAAACGCAGGCGATGGCACCAACGAGCACCCCACCCAGGCACTCCTGGACTGCCTCACCATCAAGGAGCGGTTTGGCGACTTTAAGGGCCTCAATGTAGTGGTCGTTGGCGACATACTCCACAGCAGGGTGGCCAGATCGGACCTCATGGCCCTCACCAAGCTTGGGGCCACGTGTTCTGTCTCTGGCCCTGCCACCATGCTGCCACCTTATGTGGAGGAGGTGTTGGGTGCTAAGAGGATATATGACATAAAAGAGGCTGTAAGGGAGGCAGACTGCATCATCTGTCTCAGAATCCAGAGGGAGAGGCTTGGAGACCTCCCTCTCTTTCCCAGTGTAAGGGAGTATGCGAGTTTCTTTGGAATCTTCCCAGAGGTCCTTGAGTATGCACCACCAGAGAGCGTCATAATGCACCCAGGCCCTATAAACAGGGGGGTGGAGCTCGATCCAGGACTTGCAGACAGTGATCGATCCCTCATCCTCGACCAGGTGACCAATGGAGTGGCAGTGAGGATGGCCGTCCTGGTAATGCTATTGGCACAAAACAACTAAGGGAATCGAGAGATCATGCTGGATATCTTATTTAAGAATTGCACCATCATAGACCCATTTAACAGGGTAGAGACAAAGGCTGATCTCCTCATTGAAGGTGGGAGAATAACGGGGCTGGAAAGGGATATAACCCCTCGAGACGGCATCAAGACCATAAATCTCCAAGGGCGGTGGGTGGTGCCGGGCCTTGTAGACATCCACACCCACCTTAGGGAACCTGGCGAGGAATACAAAGAGACCATCTTAACAGGGCTTAAGAGTGCAGTTGCAGGGGGATTCACTACGGTCTGCGCCATGCCAAATACAAGGCCGCCCAACGATTCAGCTTCGGTCACCAGATTCATCATAGGGCGCGCCCGTGAGTGCAACCTTGGTCGTGTGCTCCCAGTGGCAACCATCACCAAGGCACAGAAGGGCACAGAACTCACCGAGTTCGGAGACCTGCTCAGCGCTGGTGCAGTGGCCTTTTCAGACGATGGGCTCCCTGTAAAAAATTCAAGGATCATGAGGCTTGCCCTAGAGTATGCCCTCAACTTCGATGCCCTCATAATCTCCCATTCAGAGGACTTGGAGCTTGCACGCCACGGGGTAATGAACGAGGGGAGGATGTCCACCACCCTAGGGCTTATGGGGATACCCAATGCCGCAGAGGACATCCAGGTTTATAGGGATGTAAGGCTTGCAGAGACCACAGGAGCAAGGCTCCACATCGCCCATGTGAGTACAAAGGAGGCGGTGGAGATCATACGCTCTGCCAAGAGGCGTGGTGTACGGGTGACGTGTGAGACTGCCCCCCACTACTTTTCCCTCACAGAAGAGGCAGTAGAGGGCTACAACACCCTTGCCAAGATGAATCCACCTCTTCGGACCGAGGAAGACAGAGAGGCCATTATTGAGGGGCTTAGGGACGGGACCATAGATTGTATAGCCACTGACCATGCCCCCCACAGTACCCTTGAAAAGGAGTGCGAATTTGAAAAGGCGGCAAATGGCATAATAGGCCTTGAGACAGCAGTCCCACTTGGGCTCCGCTTGGTAAAGAAAGGGGTCTTGTCTCCCATGCAGCTTGTGGAACTCATGACAGTGGGGCCTTGTAAGGTTATTGGCCTTGAGAAAGGGGGCGTAAGACCTGGTGAGTTGGCAGACCTTACAGTGATAGACCCGGAGTGCGCCTTTCACGTGACCCCTCAAAACCTTTGCTCCAAGTCACACAACTCGCCCTTTCTGGGTGAGACCCTTGAAGGGCGTGCCGTCATCACCCTATTTGAGGGACGGTGCGTATTTGATCTCCATGGGATGGTCTCATGAAGCCCAAGATCCTGGTAGTGGACGATGACCCCAGTCTCAGGGAATTTCTCGAGATCTTTTTGGCAAGCGAGGGCTACAGGGTAGAGTCTTCAGAGGATGGAGATGGTGCGCTGAGTGCCCTTGAGGCCGGGGACATCGACTGTGTGCTCTCTGACATAAAGATGCCAGGGATGGATGGCGTAAGCCTCCTAAAAGAGATCAAGGCCAGGTGGCCAAAGCTCCCTGTCATCCTGATAACTGCCTTTGCATCTCTAGATTCTGCTGTAGAGGCCATGCGTGAGGGGGCGTGGGACTATGTGACAAAGCCCTTTCAGATAGACGAGCTCAAGGGAATCATCGAAAGGGCTCTAGACTCTACTGAAGAGGCCCACCAGGGCCATCCATCTGGCCAGCTCCATTCAGACGAGACTATGCCCTTTACCTTGGGGCGAATGGTGGCCAAGAGCCCCAAGATGAAAAAGATCTTCGAGCTCATACCCAGGGTGGCATCGAGTCCCTCAAGTGTCCTCATCACTGGAGAGAGCGGCACGGGCAAGGAGTTGATTGCCAGGGCATTACACAACCTGGGCTCCAGGCGCGACTATCCCTTTGTTGTGGTGAACTGCGGCGGGATCCCAGAAAACCTCCTTGAAAGCGAACTCTTTGGTTACGTAAAGGGGGCCTTTACTGGCGCAGACCGGGACAAGGAAGGCCTATTCATGAGGGCCCACCGGGGCACCATCTTTTTGGACGAGGTGGGAGAGCTCCCCTTGCCACTCCAGGTAAAGTTGCTCCGGGTACTCCAGGAAAAGGCCTTCTGCCCCTTGGGGAGTACTGAGGAAAAGAGTGTAGATGTCAGAATCATAGCAGCCACCAACAGGGACCTGGAGGTGGAGGTCATGGAGGGTAGGTTCAGAGAAGACCTCTACTACAGGTTGAATGTGATCCACATCCACGTGCCACCCCTAAGAGAGAGGCCTGAGGACATCCCTATCCTGGTCCAATATTTCCTAGAAAAATATAGCAAAGAACAGGGGAAACCCGTACAGGGGATCTCGAGCTATGCCATGGAGGCACTCAAGAACTACCCCTTCCCTGGTAATGTGCGCGAGCTCGAAAACATCGTAGAACGAAGCGTTGCACTCTCTTCTACAAATCTGATCCTGCCAGAGAGCCTGAGTCTCGCCAGGTTCAAAGAGGGGAAGAAGGCCCCTTCCCAGCCCATGGCCAAGGATCTAGCCACCCTCATAGATCTAGTGGAATTGCCAGAACAGGGGCTCGAACTCGACTCCACCTTGGACAGGCTCGAAAGGCGCCTCATAGAACTCGCCATGGAGAGGGCCAACGGCTCTAAACAGGAGGCGGCGAGGATATTGGGGATCAACCAGAGGTCTTTACGTTACAGGCTTCAAAAACATGGCCTCCTATGAGATAACCCCACGTCTCTTCTATGCACTCACTGCAGGTCGCCTGGTGGTCCTGGTAGTGGTGTTGGTGAGTGCACTCTTTTTAAAGGGCATAGGCACTGCCTGGCAGGCCCAAGGTGTAGAGGAATTCTTCTTCTTACTCGCCTTTGCCTTCTTTGTAACCATTGTTGCAATACTCTGGTTTAAAAAAAGGCGTCTCACACTCCCTTTCATCTACGCCTATGTGATGACAGACCTCATACTAGTTACTGGTGCTGTCTATCTCACAGGGGGCACAGAGAGCCATCTCTCTTTTCTTTACATGCTGGTGATCTTCTCGTCGTGTTTTTTTGAATACCAATATGGACCGAGTGTCTCTGCTGGTTTTGCCACAGTAGCCTACATCTTCCTTACCACCATGGACGCGCAAAAGGGTATCCCGCTGCGCAGTCTTGCCTTTGTCTTTTTCACTAACATGGCAGCCTTTTGGCTCACAGCCCTCTTGGGCTCTATCCTGGCAAGGCGCCTTCTCACGTCTAGGAAAGAGGTGGATCGGCTTAGGGCCATCCAGGACACAGTCTTGGACTCGCTCTCCTCTGGACTCATACTCACAGACCCATCGGGTGAAGTGATATTTATAAACCGGGCAGGGAAAGAGGTCCTCAGGGACGCAATAGCCATCTCTCCAGGGCACCGCCTCCAGGGCCTTTGGCCAGAGGTATGGCAGATGAGACACGAGGTGGATGGCACACGAGGTGCCAAGCGAGAGGAGGTGCAGCTTCAACTAAAAGATGGTAGCAAAAGGTCGCTGGGCATCTCTTGTTTTTCATTAACTTCCTCTCCAGAGAAGGCACCCCTTGGATATGGATTCATCTTTCAAGACATAACCCCGTTTAAGGAGCAGGAGCGACGGCTCCAGCGGATGGACAGGCTCGCTGCCCTTGGGGAGATGGCGGCAGGTCTTGCCCATGAACTTAGAAACCCCCTGGCATCCATGTCTGGGGCAGCACAATTCCTGGCAAAAAGGGGAGGCATGGACCGTGCCTCAAAAAGGCTCCTCGAGATCATAGAAAAGGAGGCATCCAGGCTGAACTCCATTGCAGAGTCCTTTCTCCTGTATGCACGGCCAGACAGATCGAACAACCAGGAAGACGCAGACCCAGTAAGTGTGATCGAAGATGTACTGGCCCTAGTGGAGAGGAAAAAGGACCTCCCCAGCGCCACCATAGAGACCAGGTTTGAGGCAAAGGAGCGCCTCCAAGTCCCAGAAGGCCCCTTGAAGCAGGTGGTCTTAAACTTGGTTATGAATGCCTTTGAGTCCCTTGGACCTGAGGGAGGGAGGATCACTATCTTTCTCGTACCTGGTGAAAAAGGGGATGAGTCGAGGCTTATCATTGAGGATACTGGTGTGGGCATCGATGATGAGTTGATAGACAAGATATTTGACCCATTCTACTCTACAAAACCCACTGGCACAGGCCTCGGGCTTGCCATTGTCCACAGCCTTGTGAGGTCTTGGGGTGGAGACATCCAGGTACATTCTAAAAAGGGGAAAGGGACCAGGTTTTCCATCACCCTCCCCAAAGTAAGTGACACTGCTCTCTCTTAAAGAGGGCTTTTGCGTATTTTTTTGTGGCCTACGGGACGCCTTCTTTTTTGTGAATTTTTTAGGGAACCAGCCAACAATTAGGGTTCATAACGACCATTACGCTTTCTAAGAGATTTGCTGTTCAGTATCGACATGTATTTTAAAGACTCCAAAACGTTATCAACGTATTTATCCATTTCAATCAAGGTTTTTAATTGGAGGGCGGAGGCGCTCCAAACGGAACATGGTCTCGCCTTTTCCTCCGTGCTCCGCTCGGCCGGCCTAGTCGGCCTCCATGCCGACAAGGCCGGGGCGTGCGTCCATGCACGCCCCCTCACTCCCTTCGGGAGTTCGGGCCTTTTTCGCTTTGCACTCCGGAGCTCGACCAAACCGTTCCTTATTGGAGCCGCCCCCGCCTTGCTCCTTTACCCATTGCTTTTTTTCTTGTTTGTACATTCACTTTTGGGCAAACCGCTATCCTCCCAGGACATGAGATAACGGACAAAAATAGAAAATGAAAGGGCAAGGTTGAGCCTCTTTAAAGCGGGCTCTAGGGCAATCATTTACGATCACAAAACCGTCTGAACTCCTCAGTTCCTCTTCCACTCCCTGGTCTATGACAAACCTTCTAGTAACCAGCCATGATTTTCGTTTTTAAAGGCTGATAGGGGCGTCAGGATTTTCGGCCTTGCAGAGGGCGGAGGCGCCTCCAATAAGGAACGGTTTGGTCGAGCCCGGAGTGCGTAACGAAAAAAGCCCGAGGCCCTTAAAGGGCCGAGGGTGCGCACATGGATGTGCGCACCGCCCTTGTGTGCATGGACGCACACTAGGGCGGCTAAGTGGAGCACGGAGGAAAAAGCGAGACCATGTTCCGTTTGGAGCGCCTCCGCCCAAAAGGCTTGGCAGATGAACATTCACTAAAGCCCTAGTTTAGTGCATTTAGATTCTCTTCCACGACCCCAAAAAACACTTCAAAAACATCATGGGTAAAGGCCACTCCAGGGGACAATCTATAGACCTTGGCCACGCTCTTGAGCGAGAAGGAGCAGTAGCGAAGACTCCAGCGATTGGACCGGCTCTATCTTGACTATTGAGGAATCTTTTGTCATAATCAAAACATATGGTATCTAAAGATATTTTCTATAGATAATCCATCTTTCTATAAGAAATACCAATAGACGCATTCTAGCTGGAGCACAGAAGAAGATGAGTGAAAAAGTAATAATAGATTGTAGTGGCCTTGCCTGTCCAAAGCCCGTCCTGGAGGCCAAAGAGGCCCTTGAATCCATGCCAAAAGATGGCTCGAAAGAGCTCGTGGTCATAGTAGACAACGAGGCCGCCAGAAACAATGTGGAACGCTTTTTGAGTAGTCAGGGCTGTAGAGTTCAAGTAGAGGCCCTGGGTGGAGAAAAATTCAGGCTCACAGCCTCGGTGGGGAGTGGATACAAAGAACGTCCTGTAGAGATAAGCTGCACCCCTTCGCCGCAGAAGGGAGCAGAGTCCATTGCCATCTTATTTAAGTCTGATACCATGGGTGAAGGGGACAGAGAACTGGGCACCACCCTTATGGATGCCTTTTGTCATACACTTCTCGAGATACGGCCTGTACCGATGTTTATGGCCTTCTACAATAGTGGAGTAAAACTCGCCACCACGGGTTCGGTTGTGTTGGATGCCCTTAAAGAGTTTGAAAAACAGGGTACCCAACTCCTAGTCTGCGGGACCTGTCTCCGTTTCTATGGCCTGGAGGATGCCCTTGAAGTGGGTAGGGTATCCAATATGTATGAGATCTTGGAGGCCTTGACCAAGGTCACCAAGGTCATCCATCCATGACCAAGACCGTCTTCAAATTCCTGGCAGTAGTCCCACTAGGGATCGAGGATGTGACCCTGGGAGAGGTCAAATCCCTATTCAACTCTGGGAAAAAGGTGAGGGGAGGTGTGGAGTTTTCAGGGGATATATCTACCCTAATGAAGGCCAACCTGTACCTCAGGACACCAACCAGGATTTTGCTCACTGTTGGGCGATTCAAGGCAAAGGACTTTAAGTCCCTAATCCAGCGCACAGCCAGGTATCCATGGGAGATCTATTGCCCCAAAGGGATTCCCCTCAAGATCAGGGTGGCCTCGAGCCATTCGAGGCTCTGGCACACAGATGCAGTGAAAGAGCGTCTCCTAAAGGGCATCGAAGGGCGCCTCGGGTTCAGCCCCACGCTCTGTCCCAAAGGTGAAGTGCAAGACCACGACCAATACCAATTAGTGGTCTGTAGGTTAAAAAACGATATCTGTACCCTAGAGGTGGACACCTCTGGAGACTTCCTCTTTAAGAGGGGATACAAGGTATCCAAGGGGCTTGCCCCCCTTAGGGAAAATCTTGCAGCAGCGCTCATCCTTGCCTCTGGCTGGGACAAAGACTCCCCGCTCCTAGACCCATTCTGTGGCACTGGGACCATCCCCATCGAGGCGGCACTCATGTTGCGAAACATACCGCCTGGAGCGAAGAGGACGTTTCCATTTTTTAGGTGGCGCATATTCGATGCCAGACTGTGGGAAGATATCTTGTATAGGGCGTTGGAGGGGGTAAAAAGAGAGGAGATGAGCCCCATTATCTTTGCCAGAGACAGGGACCCTGCCATGGTAGAGGCCACATGCGAGAATGCTAAAAGAGCCGGTGTTTTGGAAGATATCTCTGTTGAAAGGCTATCTTTTGAAACTTCTGCTCCACCAAACAACCGTCCAGGCTGGATAGTGACCAATCTGCCATATGGTGAAAGGCTAAAGGAGGGTGGCGAAAGCGCTTTTCTAAAAAACATAAAAGAACATCTTGGGAAGAACTACAGGGGCTGGAAGGTCTTTTGCCTATTTCCCACTGCTCAAACAAGACTGATACAGGGAGCGAGAGAAGTCTTGCGATTTTTCCATGGTGGCATCAAGGTCTCTCTTTTGAGACTATCCTGACCCCCTGTACCAGGTGGGTGGCACACGAGATTCAGGGATCGTGGGCGCGTACGACCAGGGCAACCTTTTCCCTGACTCGTTCCAGACCTTCCCCCCTCTCAATGCACCCCTCTGCAATCCTTTGGGCATCCTCTGCCATGGGTGCTATATTGTGGGTAGTGCCCACAATGAGGTTGGCCTGCCTCAAGATCCCTTTTGAGTCGATTTCATAGTGGTGGATCAGTGTTCCCCTTGGTGCCTCAAGAGAGCCTATACCCGTATAGCGTCGGGTATCTCCTGCTTCAGCCACCCACGTACGGCTTGACAGAGCTGGTCCTTCCAAAAGGTCTATCCCTTCCAATATCTTTAGTGCCTCCTCTGCGCAATAGAGCATCTCTATGAGCCGTGCCCAGTGGTAGTTCATGGGATGCCACGCATGCGTGCCCAACTCGCTCAAAAATTGACCATACTCTCCCTGTGCCATCCGGGTGGAAGGGCCTTTTGAGACCAGCAATCTAGAGAGGGCATTCACCCTGTAAATACCCCTTTGGCCATGGCCACTCCCCCAGAGATCTGTCTTCACTAGCTTTGAATAGGACCAGTCAACTTCCTCCTCCACTAGGTAGTCACCATAGTCCTCCCCTTGGAAAAGGGCCACTTCACCTGTAGGGCCCAAGAGCTTTAGGTTCCCATGGTATAGCTCGAGCCACCCATCCTCGTCCACTGTCCCGAGGAAGCCCGTCTTTTCGCAGGGGATCTCCCAAAGGGATTCCTTTAGTGAGATAAAGAACCTCTCCTTTGAATAGGAAAGGGCCCACTTTGAAAATTCGAGCAGTCTTTTAGTCGCCCTTTTTATAGTACGGAGTGCCTCTTTACCAGGAGGTGATGCCACCCCGCCGATCACAATGGACACTGGGTGAATTGCCTTTCCACCTAGTATCTCAAGGAGATCAAAACAGGTCTTTTTGGCCTCAAGGGCCCTTTTGGCCACCTCTGGCTCCATCTTCAGGACCTCACCCAGGCCACTCACCCGTCTCCCCTCATCCATGGAGAGGAAATCTGGAAGGGACATGAGGAAGAAGTGGAGTATCTTGTCCTGTATGTGTGATATGAGGAAAGCGAGTCGCCTAAGGGCCTCTGCCCGTGGGGGGACATCGATACCCAGGGCCCTTTCAATGGCCTTTACTGACGCCAGGTGATGGGACCAGGGACAGAGCCCGCAGATCCGAGTGACAATCCGCGGTACTTCTTCTACGGGTCTTCCCTCCAAGAGCTTTTCAAAGCCTCTAAAAGACCCTATGAGGAGACGGAGGGACTTAAACCTGCCCTTTCCATCTACCTCTAGCTCTATGTCTGCATGGCCTTCTATGCGGGTTATGGGATGGATCGTCTTTTTCATCTGGTGTATATCCCATGGGCACCAATGAAGCGGTTTAACCCCCCGGGGTCCAACAGGCCCTCAAGGCTTACCCCGTGTGTGGAGAGTATTGTTGCCATTCCCAGGAGCTGGTTGTGGCACCCAGGGACTGGCCCATAGCAGCCCCGACAAGGGACGTGTGCCTTAAGACAGAGTGGAGGGCCGTCAGCACCACAGCCAGCGAGCGTCACAGGTCCAAGACAGAGGAACCCCTCCTCCAAAAGACACCTATTGCCAAGTGTCGCAGAGGGTGGATAGGAGCCTGGCAGAAGTCGCCTTAAAATTTTAGTCTCAAACCTCCCCTGCCTCTCCATGGGACAGTGGTCGCATACACTCTTTCCACCTGTGGGCCTAGGTCCCATATGACCCATGGCCTTTAAAAGCCCTTTTAACTCCTTTGGGCTTGGGGGACAGCCTGGGACTAAGAGGTCCACTGTCACTACTTCGTCCAGGGCAAGGACATCTGGCAGAAACTTCGGGAGCACGCTACCCGATCTCTTGGTGGAGGGATTTATCTCTTTTGCCACCTCACCCAGTCCAAGCCTATTTGCCATGGCAGGGATGCCACCGTGGGTGGCACAGGTGCCCAGGGCAATTATACGTTTTGACCTTCTTCGCCCCTCCTCTACCAGTGCCAGTTGACCTTCAGTGGCAACAGCGCCTGTAAATAAGAGGTAATCATAGTGGGTATCCTGGCTGCTAAAGGGTAACCTATCCTCTACGAGAAAAAAGGCGTCCATCAAAAGCCCCTGGTAGAGTTGAATGAGTGATCTTCCAAGGCTCAAGATGGCTGCCTCACAGCCAGCACACCCAGAGAGCCATAAAATGGCAGTGCGGGCCCTTTTCGTCTTATCTTCGCTGATAGGCGGCCCCATGGCCCCCTCCTCCAAGAAGTTTTACCATACGCCCCTTAGGCCCTCTTCCCTGCGTATCCTATCGAGCCTCCTTTCTAGATCAATGCGCCACTCTGCATGGATTCTGGCCGCAGGTGGTGTAATGAGTTCTGGAAGTCCATATACAAGCCTATTGGCCGCATGGCTTGCCTCGATCACCGCCTCTATGGAGCGTGCGCCAAACTTGTACTTTGCGATCAAGAGCCTGAGCAACAGACCAGAGGTCTTTCGGGCAGCCTTTTTCCAGTGACTATTCATCTGGTGGGCAATTATAAAAGCGCGCTTTAAGAGGAGTCTCCTCAACTCTTCCAACTCTTCATCTGTGGCAGAGTCCCTTAGGAGCCCTTCTGGTATGTCTATCCCCTCTATGTCCAGTACCACCCTCAATCTGCTCATGAAGTCTGGCACCTTCAACGTCTTCATGAGCTTTACTGCCTCTTTGTCTTCTTGCACTAGCAGCCTCTCCATGGCCTCCCAGCTCTCTTTGACCCCACCAGCAAACACGAATACACTCCTTCCAATGTATCTTGGAATGCCATGGACATATGTGACTCCATCTTGCATACTCGGGAGGAAATAACGCAAGTAGCCGAACTCATTTCCATCATATCGGCAATCGAACTCGTCCCAGAAGGCAATGGGCACCCTCCCCTTGGCAACAGAGGCGCGAACTAGATCGATGGCTGCGTTAATCTCCTCTGGTCCTGAAAATTGTGTGAGGTTGAACTCGAAGAATTCAAAAGGATTCTGGTCAAAGCGCCTTGATATTACACTGGCTACCTCTTTCACGGCAAAGGACTTGCCAGACCCAGGTGGGCCAAAGACCCCTATACAAAGTGGCCTCTTCACCTCCTCCTTGGAGACATAGTTGTCCATGACCCTCTGGAGGGTGATCACAGGGGCGATCTCTACTGGATCAGTTGTCCTGAGATTTCCCACCCTAAAAAGCCTGAGTCCCTCAAAGCCATTTCCACGATTCACCTCCTCCTTCAGGTGCTTTAGCACCGTGAGTATCACCCCAATATAGCCCAGCCTAGCCTCAAGGTCCTTTTCAGACACACCATAGGGACAGGAGGGCTGTGTCTCAAAAAATGACCTCACCGCCGCCTTTCTCGCAGAAGTCCACTCCTGGCTCGATACGGCACTTAGGACGTCGTCAAAATCGCTTCGTATATAAGGTAGTTCAAAAAAGGTGGGCTCCACCTTGGTCTCCAAAAAGGAGCAGGGTACCCCCCCTGGATAGGTGGAGGAAAAGTCCATGTTAGGGAATTCCAGCTCATCCGAGAAGTAGTAGCCATATCTCTCTAGGAGCTTCCAGTTGTTTAGAACGCGCTTTGAGAAGTCAAAAAAGTAGCTCCGCTTGAAGGGGATTTTGCCAATTGCCAAGGCATCTATGGCCAGCATGGAGACGACAAGCGTATCGTGACAGGGCACAGAGCCATGCCGCTTCATCTTGCTCACTCCAGGCAGGGCACCTTCTCTGTGCCTAAAAAGCGCTATTTCTGGCCCAATATAGAGCAGTCCATCTGGAAACATCTCCACTATGATATGGCACTTGAACCTGCCACTCTTTCTGTCCCAAAGACCCACTTCGTCGCTCTTTAGGGCGCGTATGGTCATGGCCACCACAGATTCCCACACCACTGCACTGTCCATCTCCATCCTGGTGGTCTCCAGATCGCTCAACCGGCAAAAGAGCAAAAAAGAGCGACCAAAGGCCTGGGCCCACCTCTCCCAGTGTGCAGCGCTTATCCCGAGGGCAAAGACCCAGGACTTAGGGCTTAGCCTCTTTAGGGTGGGCGCTATGGCAGGGGGATTACCACTGTCGTCTATGATCACGAAACCGTCAGAGTCCCGCAGTTCCTCTTCCACACCCTGGTCTATGACGAATTCCTCTGGTTCCTGTTTCCTACCTCCTGGTGGTAGTATCTGGTGGACCATGAACCAGCCATGATTCTCGTTTTCGGGTATGTGCTTGATCTTTTTGAAGATCTGGAAGACCTGTCTCTCTTCACCATACGCATGGGTATAGACCCTGGGGGCAAGGCCTGAAGGCGTAAGAAAGGACGATAGCCATGTAAGACACTGTTCCAGCCTCCCCTCTTCCTTGGTGACCTTTCCTGCCAAGAGTTCTATGAAGTCGCCTGGGTCATATCCATAGGATGGAAGGCTCCCTTGGGACAGGAGACTCACCTCTTTGATGGGAAGATTGGTAATAGTGGCCTTTGAGCCTATGAGACAAATCTTTTTGTTTACCATGCTCACCCCTAGGCAAAATTTATGCTTTTTTTGAATCTTACCGAAAAAAATGATAGCATTTTGGCAATTAGTTACAAGGAAAAAGTCATGTCTAAAGGACTCGTCGCCCTATTAATAATTGTTGTGCTGGTATTTTGTGGTGTTGACCAGGCACTTTCCATATCGCATCTCGAACTCTCTCGTCAGGAAAAAGAGATGCTCACACTCTTCTATAATATTACCTCCCTAGCAACACGCTCTATGCGCATGGTGGGTAAGACACATGTGGCGACCACTGTCTTGACAAAAAGAGACATTGAACGATCTGGTGCCAGGACCATAGAAGACCTCCTAAGATTGGTCCCAGGCATACAGGTGGCCATATCTCCTGTGGGATATCCTCGGTTGTACCTCAGGGGATTGCCAAACCAGGGTGCAGAAAAGATCAAGATATTCTTAAATGGCCAAGACCTTGCATCTGCCATCTCAGGGGGTGCAGCATTCTTTCTAGACCATTTTCCAGTCGCCTATGTGGAGAAGATGGAAATCATACGGGGCCCAGGTTCATCCCTCTATGGTTCAGATGCCCTTGCAGGTGTGATTAATATCGTCACATCACCAAAGTCTGTTGACCACACTCAATACGATGCTGGCATCGAGTATGGCTCGTGGGATAGTACCCGGTTCAATTCAAGGGTCCTCCAGCCACTTACAGGTGGATACATTATGGGTTCTGCCCACTTCTTTCACTCAAATGGTGCAGACGTACACATGTCTCAGGATGCCTTGGGCCATTCTGGCCATACCAATGAACGCCAAGAACGCACTGATCTTTCCCTGACTGTGAAAAAAGGCCCTTTCACACTTAACGGCTACTATGTAAACTACTGGTCAGGTGGGTATTACAATCCTGGTTTCTACCTCACAGACAAAACCCGGACAGGATGGGAAGAGTTTCTCGCCAATGTCTCATATAAGGATTCCTTTTTAGAGGGCAAATTCACGGTGAAGGAACGTATCTATTTTAGCAGGCACAGGCCAAAGTTTGACATATTTTACAGACCAAGGGGCTGGAGGAGCCCTCTTGGTATCACTTATCCCAATGGGATCAGGACAGAACTCTCAGGATATATGGACCACTATGGTACAGAGTTTGTGACAAATTTAAGACCCTATGAGAGACATACGTTCACCCTGGGTGTGGAATTGAGACAAACAGAACTCCATGGTGTTTCCACAAAGGCCAATTATGACCCCCGCCCGCTCCCAAAGGTAACAGATGTATCCAAGAGATTTAACTGGATCGAACCTGAAGACAGATTTTTCTGGAGTGGATTTCTCCAGTATCAGTGGGACCTAAATGACTCGGCTTATATCGTTGGTGGTGTGAGATACGACATGTATGACGATGTGGGCGATGTTATAAGCCCAAACCTTGGCCTATATTGGGGCTTCAAAAGGCACTTTAGCCTTTCAGTCCACTTTGCCAAAGGATTTCGTGCACCAGCGTTCAGGGAGCTCTACAAGCACACCCCTGGCCCACCTGTAATTGGTAATCCCGACTTAAAACCAGAAGAGGCAAACAGCCTCGATGCCACCCTGACGTGGTCTCCAGCAAGGGGTCTATCTCTAAGCCTCACGGGCTTTTACAGCAAAATAGAAGACCTTATTGTTGCGGTAGATAGGGAGTTTCAAAATGTGGGCAACCTCTGGTCGAGCGGCCTTGAAGTATCGGCCAAAATAGAACTAGATAGTTTCACATGCCAACTGCAACAGACCTATGTCAAAAGCCAGATGGATGGTAAAGACTTTTCAGGGGTGTCCAATTGGATTGGGACAGCACTTTTGTCCTATGACATTACAAAACGGGCATGGATCAGCTCCCTCATCTACTTTGTGGGCTCCTCAGATGTCTATTCGCCTATACTGGGACGCAAGCAGATCGATGACTACACCTCAATAGACCTCGTACTGGGCTTTAAGCATCTCGTTGATCCAAAAAATGGACCAGACCTCTCAATCGCTGTTCGAAACCTGCTGGACGAGGAGATCACCTTTCCAGAGGTAACAGGAGTAGTTCCAGAGGGTCTCAAACGGCCGGGTATCTCCTTTGATGCAAGGCTATCGTTTTCTTTCTAGTGTGGTGGAGATGAGGGGGCTCATTGTAGTAATTTTATTTTCCTGCACTCTATTTTTCAGTACCAGGGTCTATTCCGGTGAACCTGTCTCGCAGGTGCTAATTGCCTATAGGGATGACATCACCATCCACAAGATCCTCTTAAATGGACTCATGGCATCATTGAAAGATGACTACTTCACTGAAAAAAAGGTGAAGACCATAGGCCTTACAGGCGACAAGAACACCTGGCCGCTGATCGGTGAGAAGAAGGCAGACCTTGCAGTTGCCCTCGGAGACAGTGCCTTAAAATTTGTATTGGAACAGGCGGAGACTAGGCGTGGCATTTACCTCCTCATATCCAATCCAGAGATAAAGGAAAGTGCAGATAGAAAAGGGATATGGACTGGAACCACCCTCTGGGTGCCCTTGGGCATTCAGCTATCGGTGATAAAGGAGATGTACCCGAATCTAAAACGCATTGGGATTGTGGTGGGCAAAGAGACTCTTCCCAGGCTGAAAAGAGAAATAAACCAGGTGAAATCAGACCGTACCTTGCCCCTCACCATAGTGACCATCGACAGACCTCGAGAGCTATTAAAAGAGATATCGACACTCTTTCCAAAGATCGATGCATTCCTATTCTATCCTGACCCTATCATCTTTAACAGCGCCACCATAGGTGAGATATTGAGACTTCAAAAGGAGTTTTTGGTGCCTGTAGTAGCTCCAGCCCCAGCTATTGCACAGATGGGGGCATGTATTGCCGTATACTATGACTTAAACGAACTCCTAAGGGAGATCGTCCATCACATTACCCATGCGCCTTTTGAAGACTTTGACAAGGAGTGCTGTGTAAAGGTGAGCATCAACGTCGATACAACGAAGATGTTGAATGCAGACTGGCTCCTCACTCCGGCAAAGGGAAAGGAAAAGATTTCTTTTATAAAGAACTAGGGGTCGATTGGTGATAAGGAACCTAGGAAAAAGACGTTTAAATACATTCTTCGCCCGGATCTTCATTGGTGTACTGGTGGTAATCCTGTGCCAGACCCTCTTTTCCTTTGCTCTACACTATTCGCTGGAGTCGAGATTCATCTGGGGCCTATTTGAAGACAAGGGCAGACACATAGTCAAAAACTTTGCAAGGCTTTCTGCCACTGCCCTATACATTAAGAGCCAGACCCTTGCAAATACAGCCCTAGAGACTGTACTTGACGACAAGTTTGTAATGTCTGTAGGGCTCTACGACAAGGATGGTAGTGCCTGGATAATAAATGAATCTATGGAGGAACCCCGTGAAGCCACTTCAGTCCCAAGTGCCCTGGACCATTCTACCATAAAGGCATTAGAAAATAGGGAGGTCCTATCCCGTCACGGCTCCCACGTGCAGCTCTTCATCTGTCCAGTAAAGATTGTACCCTACAGCAAGTGGATGTTGGAATCCTTTGGCGAAGAGGCGAAGGAAGACACCATAGGCTATGCTGCCGTGGCCCTTTCAAAGGACCTCTTGGAGATTTATTCCTCCCCCATCAGAAAATACACCATCATTACAGGTGTAATTACCACATTAATTGGCCTCTTTGTGGCCTTCTTCATAGCCAAGAGGCTCTCTCTTCCCATCAGAATACTCTCCCAAAAGGCAAAGGATGAGCAGGTGGTACAGGAAAATCTGGACTTCGACCTGCCCGGGCCTGTGGAAATCCAGGAACTTAGCGAGGCATTGAGTACATTTTTGCGGGCACGACGCTTTTTTGAACAAGCGCTTACAAGCGAACGAAACCGGCTGAGGAGTGTTTTCGAGGCCATTCCAGACCCGGTCTATGTAGTTGGAACAGATGACCGTATCCTATTCTCCAACAGGGCCTTCAATGTGAGGTTTGGAAGACCTGACGACGGCCCATGCTATAAACGCATAAATCAGTTGGACAATAGATGTCCATGGTGTCCAGTGGGTAGTGTGGATACCACAAATCCAGAACAATACTTTGCCTTTTACCACAAGACATCCAAGAGTTTCTTTGAGGGCCTTTGTAGATTCTTTTCCACAGAGGATCAAAATGGTGCATGGCTCTTCATGTTGAAGGATGTGACGTCGTGGAAGCTCAATCAGGAGGCCCTAGAAAGGGAGCTTCGGGAAAACGAGGTCTTGAATGAATTGTCCAGGTCTCTTCTGACAGTTAGGGACGACCCGGACAAGGTTGCAGAACTTGTTCTCTCAAGGGCCATGGAACTCACCAGGAGTTCAGCAGGGTTTGTGGCTATGAAGGAGCTAGAATCTGGCCGGATGAAGCTCCTAAAGTGGATGGTTGAGGGTCAAGATTGCGGTAGAGACCAGGTGGATACCATGGTATTTCCATCGGAGACAGAAGGAGATCACAGGATACAGTTGGGGCTCCACGCACATGCCATCAATCTTAGAGATGGATTTTATTGTAATGACCCCCAGTCTCATGAGGCCTGGGCAGGCCTCATGCCCAAAGATCATATAAAGATCGAGAACTTTATGGCCGCCCCAGCACTCATTGAAGATGAACCCCACGGCCTAATAGGATTGGCCAATTCCAAGACAGGGGACTTTAGCCCCAGGGACCTCAAATCTCTAGAGCGGATATCAGACCTCTATGCCCTGGCATTGAGCAATCTCAGATACTCTGAGGAAAAGGAGAGGCTCTGGAAGGAGCTAAGGCAGGCCCAAAAGATGGAGGCCATAGCCACCCTTGCAGGGGGCATAGCGCACGATTTCAACAACATATTGGCACCCATCATGGGCTATGCGGAGATACTCCTCATGAGGGCAGGTTCAGACGAGGAGCTAAAATCTGGGCTCAAGAAGATATTTGACTCTGCCATGCGTGCCAAGGAGATAGTGGCCCAAATATTGACATTTAGCAGGAGCAGGGAAGGGGAGGCCCGTCCAGTCTCTGTGACGAGCATAGTAAAAGAGGTGATAAAGCTCCTCTCCTCATCCATTCCAAAGACCATTTCCATTGAGACAGACATACGAGGGGACATCCCACCAGTAGTGGCAGACCCTGTACACATACACCAGATACTCATGAATCTCTGCACCAATGCATTTCATGCCATGGAAGACCAGGGGGGGACGCTCTTCGTAGGGCTGGATGTAGTGGAGGAAAAAGGTGTTAAATATGTGAAATTAACGGTGTCTGATACAGGACAGGGCATCCCAAGTGAACACCTACACCGTATATTTGAACCATATTTTACTACCAAAAAATTGGGGAAAGGAACAGGTCTTGGCCTTGCTATTGTGCACGGCATAGTAGAGGTCTATAATGGCCACCTCCGAGTGGATTCCAAGGTGGGACAGGGGACGACCTTTGAGGTCCTTTTGCCCGCTCGAGATGGAATTGGACAACCCGAAGGTCTGGAGCATGACCACCCTTCCTCTGAATCAATAACCAGGTTTAGTGGTTCTATACTGGTAGTAGATGACGAGGAGGCAGTAAGACGTGTATTAAAGGGGCTGGCACAGGAATTGGGTCTGGATGTAGATACTGCATCAAATGCTAATGAGGCCCTCCAACTCTTGGTGGAACAAAAGAAGACATATGACCTAATCATCACAGACCAGACCATGCCTGGGATGACTGGTATTGAACTGGTGAAGAGCCTCAGACAGAGTGATATCGAGACCCCTGTGATCATATGCACTGGTTACAATTCCAAGATGGACAAGAGGATGGGGCGTAAATTGCGCATAGTGGATTTCCTGCTCAAACCAGTGGATGTGGCCACACTCCACAGGACTCTAAAAAAGGTCTTTAAAAGATAGCTCCACCCTCTTGGCCTTGATGGCCCGATTCTCACGTGTTAGTCTTTGATCTACATGTTTTTTTAGACACATATAGACTTCTTTGGGGGCCAGTCCATGGAATTTGAAGCTGTCATAGGTCTTGAAGTACACTGTCAATTGAAGACACAGTCAAAGATTTTCTGCAACTGTTCTGCAGATTTTGGCGCACCTCCCAATACCCACACCTGTCCTGTATGTCTTGGGATGCCAGGGGTCCTGCCAGTGCTCAATAAAAAGGTAGTGGACTATGCACTTAAGCTCGCCCTTTCCACCAATTGCACCATAAACAAAAAAAATGTATTTGCGAGAAAACACTACTTTTACCCAGATCTGCCCAAGGGTTATCAGATCTCCCAGTATGAACTCCCAATTGCAGAGCATGGCTGGATCGAGATAGAGACACCTAAAGGGGGTAAGAGAAGGATTGGCATAACTCGCATCCACATGGAAGAAGACGCAGGAAAGCTCATCCACCACGACACACGCCCCATAAGCTATGTAGATCTCAACCGTACAGGCACACCACTCTTGGAGATAGTGAGTGAACCAGACATCCGTACCCCTGAAGAGGCAGGGGAATATCTAAAACGCCTGCGGGAGTTGGTACGTTACCTTGGAATAAGCGATGGCAACATGGAGGAAGGGAGCCTTAGGTGCGACGCCAACATCTCATTGAGGCCAAAGGGTGAGACCAAGTTTGGGACCAAGGCAGAACTAAAAAATATGAACTCCTTTCGCCACGTGCAGCGTGCCCTGGAATATGAGATCAGGAGGCAGACGGCCCTCCTCTTAGACGGAAAGCAGGTTGAGCAGGAGACGAGGCTCTGGGATGAGGCAAGGGGGGTCACGCTCCCCATGCGGGGTAAGGAAGAAGCACACGACTATCGCTACTTCCCAGATCCTGATCTGGTCCCACTGGAGATAGACGAGGCCTGGATAAAAGAGATCAAAAAGACCCTACCAGAGCTCCCCCAGGAAAAGAGGAGGAGATTTGTAGAGGAGTACGGTCTTGGAAGCGATGACGCCATGGTCCTCACATCTTCCAAAGAGCTTGCAGAGTTTTTTGAGGCAACTCTCAAGGGGTTTAATGAACCCAAGAAGGTGGCAAACTGGATCATGGTGGAGCTCATGAAGTTCTTGAATCAGGATGGCATTGAGATCCATGAATGCCGTGTGACCCCAACGCACATGGCAGAACTCCTGGGCTTGATTGAAAAGGGCACCATCAGTGGCAAGATGGCAAAAGAGGTCCTGGAAAAGGTCTATAAGACGGGCACATCTCCTGGAGAGATCGTGGAAAAGGAGGGCCTGAGCCAGGTAAGTGATGAAGACACCCTCCATGCAGTATGCCAAGAGGTAATGGATGAAAATCCAAAGGAAGTGGAAAAGTACAGGGCAGGTAAGAAGAAGGTAATTGGATTTCTGGTGGGACAGGTCATGAAAAAGACCAAGGGGAAGGCCAACCCCAAACGGGTAAACGAGATCCTGATAGAGCTTCTGGGGTGAAAAGGGAATGGAACCATTAGAAATCCTAAAAAAAGAAGGTGGTTCTGAGATATGCCCATTGAGATGGGAAAGCGGGAGACTCCAGCTCATAGACCAGAGACGCCTCCCTCATGAGGAATCGTGGCTTGATATCACCACTTGGAAGGGTGCCAGAGATGCCATAAGTGACATGGTGGTCCGTGGTGCACCTGCCATTGGCATCACTGCTGCCTTTGGGATGGCCTTGGGGGCAAAGGACCTGTATGATGGCTTGGATTTAGAGGAGTCTATAAAGAGGCTTGAGGACGTGGCACAAGGGCTTCTCAAAGCCAGACCCACAGCAGTGAATCTTGCGTGGGCAGTAGAACGGATGTTTAAGGAAGCCAGACATTCTCTGGATGTAAACGGGGGCGCGTCTAACCTCTATGACGACCTTGAAAGGGAGGCCAAGACCATTTGGAAAGAAGATGTGGTCGCCAACATTGAAATGGGTCGCTACGGTGCCCAATTGATACAGGATGGCTTTACGGTCCTCACCCACTGTAATGCAGGTGCATTGGCCACTGGCGGCTATGGTACAGCATTGGGTGTCATAAGGTATGCAGCCTTTAGCGGAAAGCGCATAACAGTACTATGTGATGAGACACGCCCATGGCTTCAGGGCATAAGGCTTACTGCATGGGAGCTCATGAAGGAGGGGATTGAGTGTGCAGTAATATGTGATGGGGCAGCAGGACACTTCATGAGACGCTCCAGGGTGGACTGTATTGTAGTTGGGGCAGACAGGATTGCGAAAAACGGGGATGTGGCAAATAAGATCGGGACCTATACCCTTGCAGAGTTGGCAAGGGCCAATTCCATTCCATTTTACGTAGCAGCCCCCTTTTCCACCATCGACCTCAAGACAGAGAGCGGTCAAGACATTCCTATTGAGGAGAGACCAGAGGAGGAAATAACAAAACTAAATGGTAAGGCCCTTGGCCCCTCTGGTGTGAGGGCCAGAAATCCCGTGTTTGACGTAACACCGCACGAGCTAGTCAGCGCCATAATAACTGAAAGGGGCATACTAAGACTGCCATATAAAGATGCTATCTTGGAAAGGTCCGACTAGTCTGGTCAGATCTCAGAGATCCCCTTACTCTGAGATTAAAACAATGAGAAATGTCTAAGAAAAAGACCTCGTTAGACATCTTTATAGAGGCCGTGCAGGACTGCTTTGATGCCCACACATCTGCGCTATTCGTAGTGACCTCAGATTCAAAGGGCCAGGGTTGGAATGCAGGAGATGATTTTGATGGTGTAGAGGCAGAGCTTGTGAGTTGCTCTAGTCTGAGTGACAAGGTAATTGAAGATGCCAGACTCAGGGCTGGCCAAGGAATTTTGGGTTGGAGTCTTAAAAGTGGTGAATTCCTCCACGCCACTGATTTCAAACGGGATACAAGGACCCTCGGGATCTATTCAGAAGATGTTGGAATAAAGGCGATCATGGTCTCACCTATCGGGGGTAGGAGAAGTGGCGTGCTCATGGTGGACTCGAGAAACCAGTTCACCTTTTCAGAAAAGAAGCAGAGACAATTTAGGTCCATGGCCACCATATGTGGCAGTTTAGTGGACAGCTACTATGACCAGGCAAGGCTGGGATTCTTAAATCGCTTTGTTGAGGAATATAATAGATTAAAAACAGGTGGTGAGACGACCCTTAAGGCACTTCTTGAGATAACCACCCTAGATGTAGGGGTGAAACTCACTATTAGAGATGGGAGGGCCTTTGTAGATATTGTTGTTCCCCACGGCGCCCACAGGATGGATGAACACTTTTTAAGGGACATAAAGGGCATAACATCACTCCTCATAAAGCATAGATGCCCACTTCTGTTAGATCGCTTCAGGGCACTAAATGGGTCTGGTGGGAGTGCCTCTCCCATTGGCCCCACTGTAATGGGAATACCATTGGTGGACAGAGAAGGTGTAACTGGTAGTGTGTGGATATTGTCTG